>NZ_QSQW01000001.1:0-335645 GCF_003437565.1 Collinsella sp. TF10-11AT | reverse complement strand
AATGTGCTTTCCGTCTTGCGCAGGACTGTAGAGCAGCAAACTTAACCCCCGCCCCCAGCCCCGGAGACCCTCCCGGATGGCCCCAAAAATTTTTTCAAAAAAGTTGTTGCGCGCCGGACAGACTTCTGTGTATACTAATCCCCGCAGCGCACGCGAGCGGAAACAAACGCGAACGTCTGCCTGGGGAGTTAGCTCAGTTTGGTTAGAGCGCCGGCCTGTCACGTCGGAGGTCGCGGGTTCGAGCCCCGTACTTCCCGCCAACGCAATTAAAGCCACGTCTTCGGACGTGGCTTTTTGCGTTTGATGCACTTTGTTTCGATAGAACGATCGCCCTGGCGCATCTTCGCCCAGAATCCCCGCCCCTTCGGGAACGCAAGTAAAATCTAATAAGCATATCTGTCTAAACAACAGCTTTGTTGCGCAACACCTGTTCAACGAAGCAGGGGGTTAGGTTATACTAAATTGCACTGTGGGCCGCATCTGATGCATTTCGCTCCAAGCGCGGCATTCAGTGGATATCCGATTTACCATTTGGATGTCCTGCGGTCATTTAGCGTCTCGACACAAGCTCGGCCCCGGAGCTCGTTCGAGCTGTTCGTATTCCTTGAAAGGGGAAAAATGGACATATCGAGGAAGACTGATTACGCCCTTCGTATGCTGGCGATGCTTGCCGAGGATCCGGAGCGTTTGCTTTCTGTTCGCACCGCTGCCGAAGAGGTCAATGTTCCGTATTCGTTTGCCCGCTCGATTCAGCACGGTTTGGTCCAGGCCGGTATTGTGGAGAGCCTGCGTGGCGTCCACGGTGGCATGCGTCTCAAGGTCAGTCCGGACGACGTCACCATCCGCCAGGTCGTCGAGGCCGTTCAGGGCCCTATGGTTATGAATGATTGCACCGCACCCGATGGCGACTGTGCACGCATGGGCACGTGCTGCTATCATCCCCTGTGGGCCGGAGCTCAAGCGTTGATGCGCGATTACCTCGATTCCGTTTCGCTCGGCGACATCGTCGCTCACCGCCAGTTCCCGGCCGTCGATCCCAAATTCGCCGACCGCGAAGCGTTTCCCGAGTACGCCACCTGCGCGTGCGCTTGCCGGGAGGAATAGCGCCGCATAAGGAGCATAGATATGATTCAGGACCCCTTTCGTTCGATGATTCGTTCGGAAGGGGTCCTGCGTTATCGCGACCTTCCGTGGCGCCGCACGCGCGATCCGTACATCATTTGGCTTTCCGAGGTCATGTTGCAGCAAACACAGGTGCCACGCGTGGAGACGCGTATGCCGGCGTGGCTCGATCGCTTTCCGACCGTGCAGGCGCTTGCCCAAGCCGCGCCTTCCGATGTTTTGGACGCTTGGCAGGGCATGGGCTACAACCGACGCGCTCTGGCGCTCCACAAGGCCGCTCAGCGCGTTGTGGAGGACTGGGACGGTGAGTTTCCGCGTGAGACGCGTGACTTGGTCGCTCTGCCTGGTATTGGCCCGGCAACGGCGCAAGGTATCCGGTCGTTTGCGTTTGACCTTCCAGGCGTGTATCTGGAGACCAACGTGCGCACGGTCTTTCTGCATCACTTCTTTCCCGATGTACCGGCTGTTCCCGACCGCGAGCTGGTGCCGCTGATTCAGGCGGCCTGTCCGGCGGTCCCCGGTGCGGCGACCGACGAGATCGCTCCCTTTGCCGTGCCGCTCGATGATGCCGACACGCCGCGCGCGTGGTATTACGCGTTGCTGGACTACGGCGCATATCTAAAAAAGACGTTGCCCAATCCGTCCAGGCGCTCGGCGGGCTATAGCCGTCAATCAAAGTTTGAGGGCTCACGTCGCCAAAAGCGCGCGCATATCGTGCGCATGTTGCTGGCAGCGCGCGATGGCCAACCGGCGGGGATTACGCTTGCTGATGCCGTGGTGGGCGTTAACGATATGGAAGCGGCGGCTGGGCGCGGGCCGGTCGAGCGCGAGCTTGTCGCGGGCATTCTGGCCGACCTGGAGCGTGAGGGCTTTTGCCGAGCCGAGGGCGATCGCTGGCTGAGCATTTAGCCCGTGGAAATCTGAAGAACAGGATTGTAAGGTTTAGATTTCCGACATGAGGGCATCCTAAAGACGAGGCCGCTCGAAGCCTACGGGCGGCATGCGTTGAAGGGAAGTACACCTATGGATTTTGAGAATTCCCAAACCAAGAAGAACCTCGAGACCGCTTTTGCCGGTGAGTCCCAGGCGCACACCAAGTATCGCTACTATGCCTCCAAGGCAAAGAAGGACGGCTACGTTCAGATCTCGAACATCTTTGCCGAGACGGCTGGCAACGAGTCCGAGCACGCCAAACTGTGGTTTAAGTATCTGCACGATGGCGCCGTCCCCGATACCCTGGACAATCTGCGCGATGCCGCCGCGGGTGAGAACTACGAGTGGACCACGATGTACGACGAGTTTGCCAAGACCGCCGAGGAAGAGGGCTTTGCCGAGATTGCCGCAAAGTTCCGTGGTGTCGCCGCCGTCGAGAAGGCCCACGAGGAGCGCTACAACAAGCTCGTCGAGCGCATTGAGTCGGGCGAGGTGTTTGAGCGCGAGGGCGTAAAGGTGTGGAAGTGCCTGAACTGCGGACATCTGCACGTTGGTGCCGAGGCACCTGAGGTGTGCCCGGTGTGTAACCACCCCAAGGCGTACTTTGAGGAGCAGGTGGTGAACTACTAGCGCTTGGCGCTGGCTGCTGCGGAGCGCAGGGCGGGGAAATACCTTTCCCTCTCGCTCACGGCTTCGCAGAGTCGCGCGAGGCAAAGGTATTTCCCCGCCCCGCGCTCCGGCTTCGGGTCGTCGCGTGCTCGTTACTGAAGAGCTGATATTAAAGCTTGTGTGCCGCCCCTTATGGGGCGGCACGTTTTCGTATGGGGGCTGGTTGGGACGGCACCGTTCATGGGTGGGGTACACTGGGTAGCGACTTTTAGTTTATCTACTACCTGATGGGGTGTTTTTTATGGGTAAGAAGTCTCGGGCTCGGGTTGCTGCGGCGGGAACTCGCAAGGATCCTGGCCGTCGGGTTGCCGAGGGCAAAAGGGCCGATCGTGCCGAGAAAGACAAGAAGGTCGGTGCGCATGCTCATCCTGAGTGGGCGCCTCATTTGAATACGGCGAGCGAAGACCTGACCGCCAAACTGTTTACGATGGTCGAGGTCATCTTGGGCGTGGTGCCCGTGGTGGTCATTGGTCTGTTCCTGGCCTCTAAGGATGCCACGAGTGTGGATAAGCTCACCGATGTCTTTTCTCAGGACCCCTCGATGGTGGTCACGTTTATCTCTGCGTGCCTGCAGCCGTTTGCGGCGTACATGCTATACATGATTTATCGCAAGTACTGCGAGGGCGATGCGGGCTTTGCCGCCGGCAACCTGATCGGCCTCTTGTGCTCCGAGATTTTGCTGCTCAATATTCCCGGCGTCATCGGCATAGGCATCTTGTTGTGGCGCGTGTGGCGCAACGTTGCTCCGCATTTCGAGAGCTGGCTGTTTGAGCGCCGCGCAATGGGCGTGCTGGTCGATATCGCGGGCTCGCTCGTGATTCTAGCCTTGGCGTTTATGTGCGCCACCGCGCCCGCGGTCTCGCGGGCATGTAGTCTGTCCTCACCGACCACGGAGCGCAGGGCGGGGAAACCTTTCCCTCTCGCTCACGGCTTCGCAGGGTCGCGCGAGGCAAAGGTTTCCCCGCCCTGCGCTCCGGCGTTGAGTCGTCGTGTGCTCGCTACAGAAAAGCAGATAAGAAGTTTGCGTGCCGCCTCTTTTGGGGCGGCACGTTTTTTGCGTGGGGTCCCTGTCTCCATACTTTTCGTCAAGCTTTTGGTTAGATTTTGGTCAGTTGGCGTAAGGGTGGAAGGCCAAAAGATTGCTGGCGAAAAAAGCTCAGAGAAAGTGCCGGTAGGGGAGTTGTTGAGGTTTTCGACAGCTTTTGTCAGCAAGAAACTTTGCAGCTATTGCTACGGATTGCGTTGCCGTGGCCTTGGCGGTGCGGGATGCTGGGCGCAAGCGTCGAATGCTCCGATTTTGGAGGCCAGCATGGATCTGTTTCTTGAGACCCCGCAGCAACAAGCCGAGCGCATGTTGCGCCAACAGCAACGGCTTATGGAGATGCAAATGCAAGGGGCGGCCGTCCAGCCTCCTGCGCAAAATGCCGCGCCCGCGGTTTCGCTTGCGGGTGGATCGGTGCCAGAGAACTATTCCGTACAACAAGATTCGTATGCGCAGGAGCTTGCGTTCGACAAACGCCGTACGCGTCACCGCCGCGTGGGCCAGCGCCTGCGCACGTTAGCGATGATCGTGCTCATTCCGTTAGGACTTGCGGCGATTTTCCTGGTCTCGTATGCGCTCACCTGCATTCTCAACGGTGCCTCGCCCAGTGAAGTGCTCCAGCATCTGTCAGCCCTCGGCCAGCGCCTAGGCGATGTCATAACAACCATCCGCGCCGGCTGGGAGAGCTAGCGTTTGTCGCATTAGGACTTCTAGGGTGTAGGGATTATCGCCACGAGTGGAATCCTTGCATCCTGTGGGTCCTGTCGTGCAACTGAATAGTATTATTGAAGATGAATAATATTAGGATTTGCTATGTATAAGCAGGATTTAGAGCAGACTCTTTTGGATATTGACGAAGAGGCGGAGCTGGAAATAGGTCCAAGAGACGATAGGCCGAGCGTTGTATTGGTGGGAGGAAGCGCCTTCATGCTAAACGACGTGACGAATCGGGCGGTTACACATGACATTGATGTGTTTGAGGCAGACAGGTGCCTCCGCGAGATCATAGCTCGATACCCCGAGGTGAATGGTATGGCAGTGGCATATTGCAACCAGATGCCATTCAATTACGAAGATCGCCTGATCCCATTGGAGATTGGGGCGCATTTTATCAGGTACTTTACGCCATCTTTGGAGGATCTGGCGGTGATGAAGCTTTATGCCTATCGTCCGAACGACATCGTCGACCTCCATAGTCGAACATTTATCGACCGACTTGATTGGGATCTGCTCGAGCGGCTTATATTCGATGAAGGAGAGGCGTTGGCCTCGTCGCCTTCAGAGCGGAGTTATCAAGAGATGGTCTGCGCATACAGGCAATACAAAAAGGAGGTGCTCGGTTGAATCTGACTTTTGAGGGATTTTTGAAAGGCTATTGCCGAGAGCTGTCCGGACAGCAGTCGCTGAGTTTTAGGAAGCTTGTAAAGCAGGCAACAACGGTTGAGCCGCGTGTGGCGGAGCCTCTGTTTTTGCTCGCTTTGGCGCAGGGTAAGGCCGAATACGTTCTGGGTTTATCCGAGGGCTCGTGGATGGAAGAGGGCTATCGAGGTGTTTTGTCTCTGTATGGCCAAGCGAGTAGCCTGGCATCTCTATGCTCCGAGGATAAGCTCCCCAATCGTTACGCCAACGTTTGGCGTGCGTATAGAGGGGTGAAAGAAAAGCCAGCGGCCGACAGAAGGGTGAACGCCCTGATGAGAAAGAGAACACTTAAAGCATTGGAGGAATCGGGTGTAACGCGCTACGGTCTCTGCCGCGATTTGAATCTGAATAAGGGAAACGTGTACGCATACTTAGCCGGTGATGACTCGAAGGTGAGCAGGAAGACAGCGCGTCGCATTATGGAATATGCGGAGGAGAGAAGCACCCAAGAAGGGGCCGGGCGCCCGGTGCGTGTGGCAGGGTAAGATTGATCGCGGTTTTGATTGATAATCGATTGGGTTTGTTGGGCGGAGTCTATGTCTGCTATTGATATTGCGCTTGTTGTGATTGCCTTGGTGGCGGTGGGAGTTGCTGCGGTCTGCGCCCTGCAGCTTAAGGGCCTTCGTGCCGAGTTGCGAGAGCGTGGCGGCAACGAAGCGGAGACGCTCGCGGCGCTCGAGCAGGCCAACAGCGCGCTCGATGCCCTCAACGTCGCGCTGACAGAAACCCGCCGCACGGCAAACGCCATCGCGCAGCAGCAGACGACCGATGCGGCCGTGGAGCAGCAACGCTACCTGACCATCGCGCGAGAGTTCTCGCAGGCCGGCGACCGTATGGATGACCTGCGCCGCGAGACGGCCCAACAGCTCGGTGCCAACCGCGAGGGCATCGAGCACCGCCTGGACAAGGTGCGCGAGACGGTCGATGCCCAGCTGGGCGCCATCCGCAAAGACAACAACGTGCAGCTCGACCAAATGCGTGCGACGGTGGACGAGAAGCTCTCTCGCACGCTCAACGACCGACTGTCGGCATCGTTTAAGCAGGTGAGCGACCAGCTCGAGGCCGTGTACAAGGGCCTGGGCGACATGCAGTCTATCGCCACCGGCGTGGGCGACCTTAAGCGCGTGCTGGGCAATGTCAAGGCGCGTGGCATTTTGGGCGAGGTGCAGCTGGGTGCAATCCTGGCGGACATCCTTACGCCCGACCAGTATCTGGAAAACGTTGCCACCAAGCCCGGCGCCTCGGAGCGTGTTGAGTTTGCTGTCAGGCTGCCGGTAGACGAGGGCGACCCCGTGCTGCTGCCGATTGACTCCAAATTCCCGGGTGATGCGTACGAGCATCTGCTCGACGCGCAGGAGTCGGGCGATGCGGAGACCGTGGCGGCTGCGCGCAAGACGCTCGACACCATGGTCAAGCGCGAGGCTAAAGACATCTGCGAAAAGTACCTGAGTGTGCCGGCAACGACCAACTTTGGCATTATGTTCGTGCCGTTTGAGGGCCTGTACGCCGAGGTCGTCAGCCGCCCCGGGCTTATCGAGACCCTGGGCCGCGACTATCACGTCAACGTAGCCGGTCCCAGCACCATGGCCGCCATTCTCAACAGCCTGCAGATGAGCTACCAGACGTTTAGGCTGCAAAAACGTACCGACGACGTACTGCGCGTGCTCTCCGCCGTCAAGGCCGAGCTGCCACGTTATCAGGCGGCACTGCGCCGCGCCCAGCAGCAGATCGAGACCGCGGGTAAAACGGTCGAGGGCATCATCACCACGCGCACCAACGTCATGGAGCGCAAGCTCAAGGACATCGACGCGCTGGAGGATGCTGGGGAAGCCGACGCGATTTTGGGCTTGGAGTCCGCAGGCCTGCTCGCAGACCAAAAAGACGAGGACTAGCTGCATCTGACGGCGGGGCGCCGGCGTAAACGCGGGTGCCCACCGCTTTTCGCATCGTGCTTGCCTGAAGTGCGCTTCAATGTGCAACAATGGCGTTTCGCCCTATCAGACGCGAAAGGAAGCCCATGTCTCAGAGAAGCACCAGTCCGCTCAAACGCTCCACCGTGCGCCGCACGCTGCAGCGTTTTTGGGACGTCACGCGCACGCAGCCGCTGATCGTCTTTCTCTCGGTGTTCTCGTCGGCGGGCTACATCTTTTTGCTCACGTTTTCCAACACCTACGTGATGGCCCTCATCGTCGACCGCGTCCAGGCCGGCCCCGTGGCGGATGACCAGGTGTTTGAGGTCTTCGGCCCCTATATCCTGGCGCTCGTACTCGTTAACCTGGTGGGTCAGATCCTCTCCAAGCTACAGGACTACACCGTCTACAAGCTCGAGATTGCGGGCAACTATCACCTGGCGCGCCTGTGCTTTGACACGCTCTCCAATCAATCCATGACATTCCACACCAGCCGCTTTGGCGGATCGCTCGTGAGCCAGACGAGCCGTTTTATGAGCGGCTACACGGGTCTGGTGGACGTGACGGTGTATTCGCTCATCCCCACCATCACCTCGGTAATCTGCACCGTGGCCGCACTCGCCCCGGTGGTGCCCACATTTACCGTGATCCTGGTGTGCATCATGGTCGTCTACATTGCGTTTGTCTGGCTTATGTACAAGCGCATCATGCCGCTTTCGGCCGCGACGTCCGCCGCGCAGAACAAGCTCTCGGGCGTGCTCTCCGACGCGGTCACGAACATCTTGGCCGTCAAGACCTGCGGGCGCGAGGACTTTGAACGCGATCTGTTCGACACCGCCGACCGCGCCGCGCGCGATGCCGAGACGGTCTCGATGCACGCCATGATGCAGCGCAACTTTACGACCTCGGGCCTTATCGTCATCACCATGGCCGTGGTGAGTGTGTTCGTGGCGGGTGGCAACGCGTGGTTTGGCATCTCGGCCGGCTCGCTCGTCATGATTTTTACCTACACCTATAACCTCACCATGCGCCTGAACTACGTGAGTTCCATGATGCAGCGTATCAACCGCGCTTTGGGCGATGCGGCCGAGATGACGCGCGTGCTGGACGAGCCGCGTCTGGTGGCAGACGACGAGAACGCCCCCGAGCTCAAGGTGCGCGAGGGCGCAATTGATTTTGAGCACCTGAGCTTTGCGTACCGTGACGCTGCGGCGGGCGAGAGCGTGTTCGATGACCTGACACTTCATGTGGCGGCGGGCCAGCGCGTGGGCCTGGTGGGCAAATCGGGCTCGGGCAAGACGACGCTCACCAAGCTGTTGCTGCGCTTGGACGACGTGCAGGGCGGCCGCGTGCTTGTGGACGGCCAGGACGTCTCGCGCTGCACGCAGCAGAGCCTGCGCCGCCAGGTTGCCTACGTGCCGCAGGAGGCGCTGCTGTTTCACCGCTCCATTCGCGAGAATATCGCCTACGGCCGCCCCGACGCCACCGACGAGCAGATTCGCGAGGCCGCGCGCCTGGCAAATGCCCTGGAGTTTATCGATCGCCTGCCCAACGGCTTTGACACCATGGTGGGCGAGCGCGGCGTCAAGCTCTCGGGCGGCCAGCGTCAGCGCGTGGCTATCGCCCGCGCGATTCTCGCCGACGCGCCGATTCTGGTGCTCGACGAGGCGACCTCTGCCCTGGACAGCGAGTCCGAGGCGCTGGTGCAGGAGGCGCTCGAAAACCTGATGCATGGGCGTACCTCCATTGTGGTGGCGCACCGCCTGTCCACCGTGGCGGCGCTCGACCGCATTGTGGTGCTGGCCGATGGTGAGATTGTCGAGGACGGCACGCATGCGCAGCTCGTCGAGGCGGGTGGCGAGTACGCGAGCCTGTGGAGCCGTCAGACCGGCGCATTCTTGGAGGCGTAAGCGTCTCGGACGTGGGACAATTGTGCCCATAAGTTTATTGTGCCGTTGAGCTGAGGAGTCGTTATGCCACGCGAGACCAATGCCGCCAAGCGCGAGCGCGCCATCGAGGTGTGCGAGCGCCTCAACCGTCGCTATGGCCCGGTCGAGTGCTTTTTGGACCACGAGAATCCCTTCCGCCTGCTGATCGCGGTGCTACTCTCGGCGCAAACGACCGACGCGCAGGTCAACAAGGTGACGCCGCGGCTGTTTGCCCAGTGGCCCACGCCCGAGGCCATGGCCGGGGCGAGCGTGGCTGACGTGGCGGACACCATTAAGTCACTCGGCTTTTATAAGAGTAAGGCCAAGCATGCCGTGGAGGCCGCCCAGATGATCGTTGCTGACTACGGCGGCGAGGTACCGGCCGACATGAAGGAGCTTGTAAAGCTGCCGGGCGTGGGGCGCAAGACCGCGAACATCGTACTCAACGTGGGGTACGGCATCGTGGAAGGCATCGCAGTGGATACGCACGTCAACCGCATTGCGCACCGCCTGATGCTGAGTCCCAAGACGCATGCCAAGGAGCCGCTCAAGACCGAGCAGGATCTGCTCAAGATTTTGCCGCACGAGTATTGGGAGTCGGTCAACCATCAGTGGATCACCTTCGGTCGCGAGATCTGCGATGCCCGCAAACCCAAGTGCGACGAGTGTCCGCTGGCAGATTTGTGCCCCAGCGTGCGCGTAGCGGGGTAGGGCGGAATGCATCTTCGTCTGGCGTTTTTTGCAGGGCCGGGTTTGCCCTTGAGCAGGAGTCCTCTCCATGCGCTACCATGACAAACAATGATCTTTGACGTACGACCCGCCGAGCTTGCCCCGGCGGGCTTTTGGCGTTGCGATGCCGGAGGAACAGCATGCTCATTCACCGTATAGCCGCGCAGCTCTACACTGCCGAGGCCTTGCAGACCGTCGAGGCCGGACTCGATGCCGGCGAGGACGTGACGCTGGCCGTGTCGCAGTCGGGCCGTACGCTTATGGCCGCCGCCCAGTTTGCGCGCCGTCCGCGCCCCACGGTCTACATTGTGAGCGGCGAGGACGCGGCCGATCGTGCCGCCCGCAGCCTTGCCGCCTATGTGGGGCTGGCGCACGTGTGTCGCTTCCCCGAGCGCAAGGACTATCCGTGGCGCGAGCAGGCGCCCGACGACGCCGTGGTGGCGCAGCGCTGCGAGGCGCTCGGGCGCATCGTGCGCGGCGACAACTGCATTATGGTCGCCTCGGCCCGCGCACTGCTGCGCTGCGTGCCGCCGGTCGAGAGCCGCTACTGGGAGTCCACGACCTTTGCGGTGGGCGAGGAGATCCCTTTTGACGAGGTGCCGCAGCGCCTGGTGGGCATGGGCTACACCAATGCCGGCGCCGCCGATGCACCCGGCCTGTTCCGCGTGCACGGTGACACCGTCGAGGTGTTTCCCGCACAGGAAAAGGCGCCCGTGCGCATCGAGTTTTTCGGCGACGAGATCGACCGTATCCGCCGCATGGTGAGTTCCACGGGCCAGACCATCGGCAACGAGGACAGCATCGAGATCTTCCCCTGTCGCGAGCTCGCACTCACCGACGACGCCGTCCACAACATGCATGTGGCGCTCTATCGTGCCAGCCAGGACGACAGCAAACTGGCGGCGCTGCTCGAGATGGTGGATGCGCGCATCGTCACGCCCGAGCTCGACCGCTTTTTGCCGGTGATGTACGGCCAGACCGTGAGCCCGCTGTCGCATGTGAGCGGCAAGGCGCTCGTGGTGCTGTCCGAGCCGCGCTCGCTGTTCGACGATTGCCTGCGCGCCTACGAGGATATCGAGGCACGTGCCGGCGAGGCGGGGGTCGACCGTCTGGACGGCCTGTACGTGCGTGCCCAGCAACTCGACTTTGGTGCCCAGCAGCGCCTTAACTACGTGAGCTTGATCCGTGCCGGCGGTGCGGTGACGGCAGAGCTCAAGATTGAGCAGCCGGCCATCGCGGGCTCAGACAATCGCTTTATGACGCGCATCCAGGAGGTCGTGGGCAAGCGCTATGCCTGCGTATTTGCCATCCCCGACCGCGGTGCGCGCGAGTCGATGGAGCTCACCTTTGGCGATGAGGGTATTACCTTTGAGGAGTCGCTGACGGCCGCGCCCGAAAACGCGGGCGCTATTGGCGACCGTGTGCGCGTGGCAGCGGCAGATTCTGCCGATCGTGCTGTCCGCCAGGATGCTCATGCTGCAATTCGCGAACGCAAGGCCGACGCGCTCAACGCCCGCTCGCTCGAGGCAGGTGCCGCCCAGGCTGCCGCCGGTGCCGCCGTGCCCACCATCTCGCGCGGACGCGTGACCTTTGTCGATGCCGCCTTGCCGCAGGGCGTGGTGGTGCCCGATGCCAACCTGGCCGTGTTCTCGATTGCCGACCTCAACGCCCGCATGGACGCCAACCGCGCGCGCAGCCGCCGCAAGGTTGACATTACGCAGATCACCTTCCCGTTTAAGCCGGGCGACTACGTGGTGCACGCCACTCACGGCATCGCGCTCTTTAGCGAGATCGCGCGCCAGGAAGTGGGCGGCAAGGAGCGCGACTACTTTTTGCTGGAATACGCCGATGGCGACAAGCTCTACGTGCCGCTGGAGCAGGTCGACCGCATTACGCGTTATGTTGGCCCCGACGGTGACAAGCCACGCCTGACCAGGCTCAACACCGCCGACTGGACGCGTGCCACCAATAAGGCGCGCAAGAACGCCAAAAAGTTGGCGTTTGACCTGGTCGATCTGTATACGCGCCGCTCTTCGATTACCGGTATCGCCTGCCCACCCGACACGCCCGAGCAGATCGAGATGGAGGAGAGCTTCCCCTACGACGAGACGCGCGACCAGCTGGAGGCCATCGCCGACATTAAGGCGGACATGGAGGCACCCAAGCCCATGGACCGCCTGTTGTGCGGCGACGTGGGCTTTGGCAAGACCGAGGTCGCCCTGCGCGCGGCGTTTAAGTGCGTGGACTCCGGCCGCCAGGTCATGGTGCTCTGCCCCACGACCATTCTGGCCCAGCAGCACTACGAGACATTCTTTGAGCGCTTTGCTCCGTTTGGCCTGGAGGTCGAGGTGCTCAGCCGCTTCCGCACGCCGGCGCAGCAAAAGCGCGCGCTCAAGGCGTTTGCCGAGGGCACGATCGATGTGCTCATCGGCACGCACCGCCTGCTCTCGGCCGATGTGAACCCCAAGAACCTGGGCCTGGTGATCATTGACGAAGAGCAGCGCTTTGGCGTGCAGCACAAGGAGCAGCTCAAGAACCTGCGCGAGCAGATTGACGTGCTCACGCTTTCGGCCACGCCCATCCCGCGTACCATGCAGATGGCCACGAGCGGCGTGCGCGACATGAGCCTGATCACCACGCCGCCGACTGGGCGCCGCCCCGTGATCGTGCACGTGGGGGAGTACGACCCCGACGTGGTGAGCGCGGCGATTCGCCTGGAGGTGGGTCGCGGCGGACAGGTGTACTACGTGTCCAACCGCGTCAAGACCATCGACGACGCCGTGGCGCGCGTGCACGAGGCCGCGCCCGAGGCACGCGTGGGCGTGGCGCACGGAAAGATGAGCCCGCGCGAGGTCGAGGACGTGATGATCGAGTTCGCGACCAAAAAGATCGACGTGCTCATCGCCACGACCATTGTGGAGAGCGGTATCGACAACGCGACCGCCAACACGCTCATCATCGAGGACTCGCAGCGCCTGGGTCTGGCACAGCTCTACCAGCTTAAGGGCCGCGTGGGCCGCTCGGCCACGCAGGCATACGCGTACTTTATGTTCCCCGGCGAGCTGCCGCTCACCGAGGAGGCCACGGCGCGCCTGACTGCACTTTCCGAGTTCCAGGACCTGGGCAGCGGCATGCGCATCGCCATGCGCGACCTGGAGATCCGCGGCGCCGGCTCGCTCATGGGCGCCGAGCAGCACGGCAACCTGTCGAGTGTGGGCTTTGACCTGTTTACGCAGATGCTGGGACAGGCCGTGGCCGAGGCGCGCGGCGATGACGACGCCGGTGTGGAGGCGGCGAGCGTGGGTATTAACCTGCCGGCCGACTACTTCTTGTCCGAGGAGTACCTGCCGGCGGTGGACCAGCGCGTGCTCGTGTACCGCAAGCTCGCGGCGGCTGAGGACCTGGAGAGTGTCGACGAGGTGCAGGAGGAGACCGAGGCCGCGCATGGTGAGCTGCCGCTGGCGGGACTCAACCTGTTCAACCGCGCGCGCATCCGCATTCGCGGCGAGCGCCTGGGGCTCGAGAGCGTCACGCTCAGCGGTGGGCGCATTACCTTCCTGGGGGTTGACGTTCCCAAGAAGGTAGCCTTTGAGCTTAAGACCCGCTACGGTGCGGTGAACTTCCCCAAGAGCCGCAAGCTGTCGGTGCCCTATAAGGCGGGCGCCGGTGCGGGCAGCGGCCTGGGTCGCGGTCTCGATGCCAACGACGGCACCGGCCCCGTGGCAGCCGCCCTCATGCTGCTGCAGCAGCTGGGCGCCAGCGATGACGACTAATGGGTCGACGCTGCAAACGCCCCATTTGGGCAATCTGACCTCATCGAAAGGAAAGCATGTTCGGATACATCTATAAGAAAGATGTCGCCATGATCGCGGTTGTCCTGTGCCTTTGTCTGGGCGTGGGCAGTTTCTTCGATTATCAGATCTCGAGCGCGCTCTTCAATATCGGCAGCATGTACGGTCGCTTTATCGAGGCCGCTGGCGAGCTGCCGTTCGAGCTGACGGCGAGTATCGCGGGCGTCATGCTCGTGCGCGCGGTGCGTCCCGACTCCAGGGGGAGCAAATGGCTCGCCGTGCTCGGCATCCTCGTCAACGTTGGCCTGGCCGGCTACGAGATCGTCTCGTCCCTGAAGGTTGGCGGCAAACTCATCGCGGTTCAGCTGGTTCTGACGTTTGCATTGGTCATCGCGGCCAACCTCATCGCCTATCGCCTCACGCGCGACACCGACTCCGACGAGCTCACACGCTGGGCGCTGATGGTGCTTGCCGTGTGGGTCGCTCAGGCCATCATCCTCAACGTGATCGTCAAGCCGCTGTGGTCGCGCCCGCGCATGCGCGTGATCGAGGTGACGCAGGGACTCGATTTTCAGCCGTGGTGGGTGATCGGCAACCCCGACAAGTGGGCCTATATCGCCGCCGGCGTGATCAAGGACGGCTTTAAGTCGTTTGCGAGCGGACATACGGCACACGCGGCGATCGGCCTTATGCTCGCCGGGCTTCCCGCGGCGGCCTTTAAGGAAAAGCCGTCGCGCCGCCGCGCGGTCTTTTGGGTCGCCGCTGCGGTTGCGGCGTTCGTCGCCTTTGGTCGTATCGTGATCGGTGCGCACTTTTTGAGTGACGTGAGCTGCGGCTTTGCCCTGGTGCTGGCGCTCGAGTGCCTTGCAGCGCGCATTGCTTATCCGAGCGGCGTACAATAGCCCCATCTGAATCATCGGGCTCGTGCCCGGCTAGAGAGGATTACCATGCTCGCGTTTAACAATGACTATTCCCACGGCGCACATCCGGCAGTGCTGCAGGCGCTCGTCGACACTAATATGGAGCCGCAGCCCGGCTACGGCACCGATGCACACACCGAGCGTGCCAAGCAGCTTATCCGTGAGGCCTGCCAGGCGCCCGATGCCGACGTATTTTTCCTGGTAGGCGGCACACAGGCCAACGCGACGGTGATCGACATGCTGCTCGCGCCCTACGAGGGCGTCGTTGCCGCCGAGACCGGCCACGTTGCCTGCCACGAGGCTGGTGCCATCGAGTTTGGCGGCCACAAGGTACTCACCATCCCCGGCTACGAGGGCAAGATGCACGCCGAGGACCTCGAGAACTATATCCAGGTGTTCTACGAAAACGAGAGCTACGAGCACACGGTGTTTCCGGGTGCCGTGTACGTGAGCCTATCGACCGAGTACGGCACGCTGTGCTCCAAGGCCGAGCTCGCGGCGATTCATGCGGTGTGCCAGAAGCGCGAGATTCCGCTGTTTGTGGATGGCGCCCGCCTGGCCTATGCGCTGGCGGCCGATGAGTGCGACATTACCCTGCCCGAGCTGGCGCAGCTGTGCGACGTATTCTACATTGGCGGCACCAAGTGCGGCGCGCTCTGCGGCGAGGCTGTGGTGTTCTGCGGCATGCACGCTCCGGCGCATCCCATTCCGCGCATTAAGCAGCACGGCGCGCTGCTGGCCAAGGGCCGCCTGACGGGCGTGCAGTTTGAGGCGCTCTTTACCAATGGCCTGTATTTTGAGATCGGTCGCCAGGCGATTGAGACGGCTCAGGCGCTGCGCCGCTTGCTGCATGAGCGCGGCTACGAGTTCTTCTTGGAGACGCCTACGAACCAACAGTTCGTGATTCTGCCCAACGAGGATATGGCCCGCATTCGCGAGCACGCCTCGATCGAGTACTGGGAAAAGTACGACGAGACCCGCACCGTGGTGCGTTTTTGCACCAGCTGGGCCACGACGCAGGAGGACATCGACGCGCTGGCTGCCGTCCTGTAAGTTGATGCAATGACGAGGGCCGCCTTGCGCTTGGGTTTGGCGCAGGGCGGCCTTTGCTTTTGGGAGAAGGGTTGTATGACCGAGATGTCCGAGCCGACGATTCGCCTGGCGACGCCCGATGACGCGCCGGCGTTGCTTGCCATCTATGAGCCGTATGTGCGCCAGACGGCGATTACCTGCGAATACGAGGTGCCGAGCGTTGAGGAGTTCGCCGGGCGCATCGAGCATACACTGAAGCGCTACCCGTATCTGGTGATGGAGCTGGACGGGCGCCCGGTAGGCTATGCCTATGTGAGTCCGCTCAACAGCCGCGAGGCGTACGACTGGTCGGTCGAGACATCGATCTACCTGGCGCGCGACGTGCGCCACGGCGGACTGGGTCGCAGGTTGCACGACGCGCTCAAGCAGTGCCTGGTCGCGATGGGCATCACCAACATGTGCGCCCTCATCGCCGTGCCGCACGACAAGGACGACGAGTATCTAACGCACAACAGTCAGGATTTCCATGCCCATATGGGGTATCGCCTGGTGGGTGCCTTCGACCGCTGCGCTCAAAAGTTCGGTCGCTGGTACGACATGTGTTGGATGGAGTTGGTCCTGGCCGAGCGCACGCCCAACCAGCCCAAACCAACCTGGTTCCCCGATCTCCTCAAACCTACCATTTAGGGACAGGTTTATTTTGGCAGGTTTTATCTGGGCAAACGTTGCAAGCCGCTGCGAAGGATGCGGATACCTTCGCGGCGGCTTTTGTTTTGGGTGTGTATGACCAAGGCGATTGACCTGCGGATATAATAAAACCCCAGATAAAACCTACCAAAATAAACCTGTCCCTTTTTGGCCGGTTAGCCGATGGGCTCGGTGTATTTGGCGCGGTCGGTGCGCTGGATGCGCTTGGAGATATGGAGCGGGCGGCCGTCGGTGTCGTAGACGTAGTCGGTGATTAGGATCAGCGCCTGCCCGCGCTCGACGTTGAGCAAAAACGCCTCGTTTTGCGAGGCATAGCACACCTCAAAGGTCTTATGCCCCTGCGCCGGCGTACGATGGAACTCCTGGCGCAGCGTGGCGTAGAGCGAACCGTTGATATCGCGATCGATGAGCGCCTCAAAGCTTGGCGGCAGATAGGTGGTCTCCAGGCACAGCGGTGCTTCGTCCAGATAGCGCAGGCGGACGAGCTTGACGAGTTTGCTGCCCACGGCGGCATCGAAAAACTTGGTCACGTCGCCGGCGGCCTTGGCAAAGCCCGAGTCCACCGTGCGCGTGGTGGGCTTCATGCCCTGGCCTTCGACCTGCTTGGTATAGCTCGAAAACACCAGGTTGTTCTCGTGGAGCGCGGGCGTGTCGGCCACAAAGGTGCCACGTCCGCGCTCGGTGCGCACCAGGCCCTCGTCAACTAACACCTTAAGCGCGTGGCGCACGGTGCTGCGCGACAGCCCCGATTCGTCCATGAGCTCCATCTCGGACGGCAGCTTGTCTCCGCGTGCGTAGGTGCCGGCGGCGATGCGGTCACGCAGCGTACTCGCCAGACGCTCGTATTGGGCCAAGTTCTTTTTTGACGAAGTGCTCATGCGAACGACCTGTATCTAACCTGTATGCTTACTGAACCAAGCATGTATCCAACATGACAACAAAACCGCTGGTAATGGATTGTCGAAAACTTTACCAGCAAAAATTCTAAGACAAATATAGCATACAACTAGTCGACATAACCAAAACGTGTATGTAACTTGTATGCCATCGAGAGCATCAAACGAGAAGAAAGGCTGATGCACGATGACTACTCAGGAACAGGTTAAGGATGTCGTCTCCCAGGTTTTGGCTGACAAGGCAGACAAGGGCGGCATCAAGCGCGTTGTGTGGATCGGCGCCGGCGGATCTAACGGTGGTAACTATCCTGCTCAGTACTTTATGGAGCACGAGGCTACGCAGGTCGTGAGCTCCAGCTACACCAGCAACGAGTTCGTGCACGCAACCCCTGCCTACGTCAACGAGAACACCCTGGCCGTCGTCGTGTCCATGCGCGGCACCAAGGAGACCATCGTCGCCGCCCAGGTCGCCAAGGACCACGGCGCCAGCACCATCGCCATCTATGTTGACGAGTCCGGCCTCACCGAGGTCTGCGACTACAAGATCCAGTACGACAGCTTGGCCGTCGATGAGTCCTGCATGGGCCGCACCAACTCCGCCGTCGTGACCATGATCGCCATGGAGCTCACGCAGCAGACCGAGGGCTATGCCGAGTACGAGACCGCTATGGCCGCGTTCGACTTGGTCGACCCCATCTATCGCAAGGCTGTCGAGTACACCCGTCCGCTCGCTGCCAAGTGGGCCGAGCAGAACGCCGACAAGCCCTGCATCAACGTTATGGCTCAGGGCCCGCTCTTTGGTGCCGCCTACGTCTTTAGCATCTGCAACGTGCAGGAGATGCTGCAGATCGACTCCTGCACCATCAACACCTGCGACTTCTTCCACGGTCCCTTCGAGATCCTGGACAAGCGTACCTCGCTGTTCCAGCTCATCAGCGTCGGCCGCAGCCGCTGCAACGACGAGCGCGGCATCCGCTTCGTCAGCCAGTACGGTGGCGAGCGCGTCTATCAGCTCGACGCCAAGGAGCTCGGCCTCAACGACATCAAGGACAGCGTGAGCGAGTACTTCAACCACCTGATCTTTGCCCCGATCCTCAACAACGTGTATATGCGCGCGCTCTCTGCCGTCACCCACAAGGACTATATGACGCGCCGTTACATGTGGAAGCTGGACTACTAGTTACGCCGTTCTACCGAACGGCGTAACGGCTCGACGCTGCGCGCCCGGCATTTGGCCAATCTGCCGTTCAATTTCAAAGGCGCGACCAGAAGGTCAGCGCCTTTTCATTTCACGGCACCTTGGCTCAAATGACGGGCGCTCGCTGACGTTGCCAAAACGTCGGCGTCGTCGTGTTTGTTAAGGGGTTGGTGCATTGGGGCCAGGTTCATATGCACCAAGTTGGTGCATATGAACCTGGCCTCTTTGCACTAATGGGTTGTAGCGGAAAAGCAGATTTTCCCGTTTGCCGATTTGTGCCTTGAAAAATGTATATAACGACTATAACGTAGTGTGAAACATATTGGAAACAATACCGAGGAGGCTGCGTTGAAGAAAAGCAATCTGGGCTATGTGCTGGTGCTGATCGCCGCGCTTATGTGGGGCAGCATCGGAATCTTTGTAAACGGCATCTCGGCCATGGGCGTTACGTCCCAGAGTATGGCTGCCTTTCGCTTGTTGGTCGGAGCGCTTATCTTGGCGCCGGTCCTGATGTTTATGGGCTGCCGTTCGGGTGAGGGGTCTACCGTGGCTCAGGGTCCGCTGGCCCTGTTCAAGGCAAGCCCTAAAGAGCTTGTTTCCTGCGCGCTTGTCGGTATCGTCGGTTTGGCCGCCGCCAACACTTGCTATTACGAGTGTATGGGCGAGGTGGGCATGTCCACGGCCTCGGTGCTGCTCTACACCTCGCCGGTGTTTGGCGTCGTGCTCGGCCGCGTGCTTTATCGCGAGGACGTGACCCCCAACAAGCTCGTTGCCATCGCTTTTAACATAGGGGGCTGTGTACTTGCAGTAACTAATGGCGACCTTTCCGGTTTCCATTTTTCGGTTTGGGGCGTCACGTCGGGCGTGATTGCAGGCTTTTGTGGGGCGTCGCTCGCGGTGTTTAGCCGGATAGCAACCAAGACGGTCCACCCGCTGGCTGTCACGTTTTGGGGCCTTGTTTTTGGCGGTGCGGTTATGGCGGCTATCGCGGCTCCGTGGCCGGATGTCGCCGCGGCAATGTCGCCACAGCTGCTGCTGCTGTTCCTTGGCTTTGGACTCATCCCCACAGCCGTGGCTTACATCTTATATATGCAGGGTCTGTCCATGGGGCTCGAGACATCGAAAGTTCCCGTCGTAATGTCTTTCGAGACGGTCGTCACCGTACTGGTGGGCATTGGTGTCTATGCCGAGTCCGCCGGCGCGATCAAGGTCCTGGGTATTGTGCTGGTGCTCATGTCCATCCTGATTATGAACACCGACTTCTCCAAGCTGCGCAACAGTGTATTTGTCGGTCATGTCGCTGAGAGCATGACCTTTAAGCCCAACGCGTGGTGGACGGAGAAAACGCAGGACATGGATCTGTTTAAGGAGCGCACCGGCATCGCGCTGGAGCCCACCGTGCAGGAAAGCCCCTGGTACTTCGTGCGATAGAGGATTGCGCGCAGGGTCCGACTTGGGGTTATCCCGCCAGTGCCGGCCTGCCCAGCCCCAACGTTTCAAGTACGTTAAACCCGTCAACGGTCGATTTTCACCCGCGAACGGTCTTTATACTAATTAGCAATATCCACAACGTATAAGACGTTATAATGACCATAACGAAAAGGAGGAGGCAAGATGAATCAGATCATTCTCGCATCTCATGGCGGCCTGGCCGCAGGCGCCAAAGACACGCTCGAGATGGTTCTCGGCGACGTGTCGAACGTCCACGTCGTGTCGCTTGCTCGTGACGACAAGGAGCCCATCACCAACAAGGTGGACGCCATGATCGCCACGTTCAATGCGGACGACACCGTCTATGTGCTGACCGATATGCTCGGCAGCTCGGTCAACAACAGCATGGTCGAGCTTTCCCGCAACGGTGCGGCATTCACGGTGATCAGCGGTTTCAACATCCCGCTGGCACTGACGCTCGCTATGAGCCCCGCCCCCGTCAAGGGTGCCGAGCTCGCGGCCCTCATCAACGAGGCCCGCACCGGTCTGACCAACCCCAACGCACCGGTCGAGGCTGCCGCGGCTCCCGCCAAGAAGGCCAAGGCGCCCCGTCACAGCTCCGGTCCCGCCAAGATCGTCCTCGCACGTCTTGACTACCGTCTGCTGCACGGTCAGGTCGTCTTTACCTGGACCACCAAGGTTCAGGCCGAGCGCATCATCGTCGTCGACAACGCTGCCGCCAACGATGACATCAAGAAGGGCGCTCTCAAGCTTGCCAAGCCCCAGGGCGTGCGCCTGAACGTCTTTACCGTCGAGCGTGCCCTCGCCAAGATGGACAAGCTCAACACCCTCGGCGAGCGCGTCATGTTCGTCTTTGGCAACACGGCCGAGATGCTGCAGTTCTGCCAGGGCTACAAGCTCGACGCCATCAACCTGGGCGCCACCGCCAACCACGACGGTGCCGATCAGATCGGCGGCAAGGACAGCTCCGTCTTCCTCGACGCCACCCAGAAGGCCGACGTCAACCAACTGCTCGACATGGGCATCAAGCTCTATGTCCAGCAGACCCCTACGTATCAGAGCGTCGACATCGACGCCAAGCTGTAATCAACCAGGCTTTTGCCTGACTGAAAGGAGAAGGGTATGAATACGTTCATCAGTGCGGTGCTCGTCGGCCTCGTCGGCGTGTTCTGCATGTGGGACTCCCGCCTGCTCGGTCGTCTTAACTTCGAGCAGCCCCTCGTTGGCGCTACGCTCGTCGGTCTGCTGCTGGGCGATGTGCCCACCGGCCTTGCCGTCGGTGCCGCCGTCGAGCTCGTGTCCATGGGCCTGGTGCAGGTCGGCGCCGCCGTTCCGCCCGATATGGTCCTGGGCGGCATCGTGGCCGCTGCCTTTGCGTGCCTGACCGATGCTTCCGCCGAGACCGCCATGACGATCGCCATCCCGGTCGCCGTCCTGGGTCAGCTCCTCGGCATCGTGTTCCGTTCCATCATCGCCGCCCTCACCCATGTGGCCGATAGCGCGATTGATAACGGCAAGTTCAAGACCGCCTACCGCATGCACATCTGCGCCGGCTCCGGTCTGTACGCCATCATGTACTTCCTGCCGATCTTCCTGGCCGTCTTTGTCGGTACCGACCTGGTCCAAGCCATCGTCAACATGGTTCCCGAGTGGCTGTCCGTTGGTCTGAACGTCTCGACCAAGATCATGACCGCCTACGGTCTGGCCCTGCTGCTCACCATGATGATCAAGAAGGGTATGACCCCGTTCCTGTTCATCGGTTTCCTGCTCGCCGCCTACCTCAACCTGTCCGTCATCGCGGTCGCTCTGATCGGTGTGTGCCTGGCTATCGTCTTCATGGGCTTCAAGTTCAACGGTTCCCATGCTGCTGCCGGTGTCGATTCCGACTATGATCCGCTCGAAGACGACGAAGACTAAGGAGGAACACACTATGGCAACCGCAACCAAGGACGTGTCCCTGAACAAGAAGGTCAGCCAGTTCTTCTGGCGCTCCTGGGCCATCCAGGCCTCTTGGAACTACGAGCGTCAGATGAACATGGGCTTCCTCTACGGCATGGTCCCCACGCTCGACCGCCTCTACCCCGACGAGTCTGACCCCAAGCAGCTCGCTGCTAAGAAAGAGGCTTACCATCGTCACATGGCGTTCTACAACTGCACCCCGCAGACGAGCGCTTTTGTCCTAGGCCTCGCCGCCTCCATGGAGGAGGAGTACGCCAAGGATCCCGAGAACTTCGATCCCGATTCGATCAACGCGGTCAAGACCTCCCTCATGGGTCCGCTTTCCGGCATCGGTGACTCCCTCTTCCAGGGCACCATCCGCGTTATCGCCTTTGGCCTGGGCGTTCAGCTGGCTCAGCAGGGCTCCATCATGGGCCCGATCCTGGCCATGCTCATCTCCATCGTCCCCTCTGTGCTGATCACTTGGTTCGCAGCCAAGATGGGCTATCAGGGCGGCCACGAGTACCTGAGCAAGCTCCAGGGCGGCGACCTCATGGAGAAGCTCATGTATGTCTGCGGCATCGTGGGTCTTATGTCCGTGGGCGGCATGATCGCTACGCTGATCGGCGCCACCACCCCGCTGCAGTTCGCTGATGGCACCGTCGTGATCCAGGACATCCTGGACGGCATGATGCCCCAGATGATCTCCCTCGGCCTCACCGGCCTTATGTACTGGCTCATCAAGAAGAACGTCAACACCGGTTGGCTTCTCGTGATCGCCATCGTGGGCGGCATCGCCCTCTCCGCGGCCGGCATCCTGGCCTAGTCGCGACCCAGCGTCTAACCGCTTTCCCCCGGGGGCCTGCCTGGCATCCCATACCCCAGGCAGGCTTCCATCCCTAGATGTGTCAAAGAGACAGTCCCTTTGACACATCCTCAACGGGCCGGCGACTCGGTCCAAATTACGGTAACCCTGCGTGCGTCCGGCAAAGTGGCGCCGCAAAAATCGAAAGGAATGTGTCAGATGTACGAGATCGACCTTAACCTCCCTAAGCAAATCGTCGCTGACGTCCTGTCCAACCACGAGATCCACAGCGTCGCCTTCGTCGGCTGCGGTGCTTCCATGTCCGACCTTTACCCCGCCAAGTACTTCCTGGCCAACAACACGGACAAGCTGAACGTTCAGATCTTCACCGCTAACGAGTTCAACTACGACACGCCTTCCTGGGTCAACGAGCACACCTTCGTGATCACTTGCTCCCTCGGTGGCTCCACGCCCGAGACCGTCGAGGCCAACAAGACCGCCAAGAAGCACAACTGCCCGGTCGTCTCCCTCACCAACAAGGCTGGCTCCGCTCTGACCGTCGACGCCGACCACGTCATCGTCCACGGCTTCCACGCCAACTACGCTGCCAAGTGCGAGAAGCCCGGCTACGCCATCGCTCTTGCTCTCGAGATCCTTCAGCAGACCGAGGGCTATGACCACTACGAGGACATGATCACCGGCCTCACCAACGTCTTCGAGCTTTGCGAGAACGCTGCTCAGTCCGCCAAGGGCCTCGCCAAGCAGTTCGCCCAGGACTTCAAGGACGACGAGATGATCTACTTCATGGCCTCCGGTGCCTCCGAGAAGATGGCTTATTCTCACGCCGCCTTCCTGTTCACCGAGATGCAGTGGATCGATGCCGCCGCCTACAACACCGGCGAGTACTTCCACGGCCCGTTCGAGGTTTCCACCGAGGGTAAGCCCTACGTCTTCTTCATGTCCGACGGTGCCACCCGTCCGATGGACGCCCGCGCCCTCACCTTCCTTAAGCGCATGGGCGCCAAGGTCGCTCTGATCGACTCCAAGGACTACGGTCTGGCCGACGCCGTGCCGGCAAGCGTCGTCACCTACTTCAACCCGCTGCTGCACCTCGCCGTTATGCGCGAGTACGGCAACCAGATCGCCGAGGCCCGTCAGCACCCGCTGACCATGCGTCGCTACATGTGGAAGCTTTCCTACTAATCACAAGTAAGTAGACCTTACAGGTTGATTGAGAGGGGATGGGGTTTGCGCCCCGTCCCCTTTTTTGCTCTGGGGAGGGCGCGCCCGTCGCGCCGCAAAACCCCAGATAAAACCTACCAAAATAAACCTGTCCCTTTTTGGCGGGTGGGAGGAGATGCGTATGATCAAGGCAGTGCTGTTTGATATGGACGGCGTGCTGGTCGATACCGAGTGGTTCTACAACCGTCGCCGCGTGGCGTTTATGGAGGAAAAGGGGTTCCACTTTGACGAGATCCCCGATCTTTCGGGGTCTAACGAGCCTGCCATCTGGAAGTCGCTGGTGCCCGACGATGTTGAGCTGCGCGAGCGCTTGCGCGTTGAGTACAAGCAGGTCTACAGCCCGGTTCACCCTGTTCCGTATGCCGAGCTGCTCAACGAGCAGGCGGAGCCGGTGATGCGCGAGCTGCACGAGCGCGGCGTCAAGTGTGCCATCGCGAGCTCGTCCTATCGCGAGCTCATTGACGAGCTGGTGGAGATTGCCGGTATCACCGACGTGCTGGACTACACCATCAGCGGTCACGAGTGCAGTGCATTTAAGCCCGACCCCGAGATCTACCTGCGTGCCATGGAGGCACTGGGGGTGGAGCCTACCGAGTGCCTGGTTATCGAGGACTCGCCTTTGGGCATCGAGGCCGGCAAGCGCTCCGGCGCGCGCGTCCTGGCACTGCGTCCGCACGAGGGCGTTAACCTGGACCAAACGGGAGCCGACGCCGTCATCGACAACCTCGCCGACATTCTGACCGCTTTGTAGCGTCAATTCGCCGCAAGAAGTGCGGATTCACACGTCTCTTGCGGTGGATTGGCTCATTTTGGCTTTGATTTAGATCCGTTTGGCTTCGACTCGGACTAAGTGAGTAGACTTTTTGGCACATGCCGAGCACAAAGCGTATCTGCCTTAGTAAAACCGCAGGTCGGAGAGGTGGCTGTTTTGAGTGCGCTTGGTAGATCGCGAAAAGTCTACTCACTTAGAATTTGGCTCTTTGGTTGGGGAGCTGCTGGCTCGTTTTGGTTGTCGAGAGAGGGTGAATTGAAGCGCCCTCTCGCGCTCCATGCTACAATCGCCGGCATGCCCCACAATTACATCTGCCTTCGAAAGGAGCCTACGTGGCGAACGCCATCGATCAGCTCACGGACCGCGTGCTCGTGCTCGGCCGTCTCACCATCGTCCGCCGCGCCATTACTGCCGTGGCGGTCACCATCTCCGCCGTTCTCCAGACATTTCTGATTCAGGCGTTCATTCGCCCCGCCGACCTGCTTCCGAGCGGCCTCACCGGCGTCGCGGTCCTGCTCGATCGCGTCACCTCGCTCGGCGGCGTTCACATCGACATCTCGCTCGGCATGCTCGCGCTCAACATCCCCGTGGCGCTCCTGTGCTGGAGCGGCATTAGCAAGCGCTTCGTCATCTTCTCGATGATGCAGGTCATGCTCTCGTCGCTGTTCCTCAACGTCTTTCACTTCGCGCCGTTTTTGGGCGACAAGATCATGCTCATCATTTTTGGTGGCGTGGTCTCGGGTCTGGGCGCTGCCATCGCGCTTAAGTCCGGCGCATCCACCGGCGGCACCGACTTTATCGCGCTGTGGGTTTCCAACCACACGGGCAAGACCATCTGGGGCGTTATCTTTGGTTTCAACTGCTTTATCCTGGCGATCTTTGGCTTTATGTTTGGCTGGGACAACGCGGCGTACTCCATCGTGTTCCAGTTTATTTCGACCAAGACCATCGACAGCTTCTATCGTCGCTACGATCGCGTGACGCTGCAGATCACGACGCGCAAGGCCGACGAGGTCATGACCGCCTATGTTGACCATTTTCAGCATGGCATTAGCTGTGCCGAGGTCATTGGCGGATACAGCCGCGAGAAGATGTACCTGCTGCATGCCGTTGTCTCGACCTACGAGAGCCAGGACATTATCAAGCTGGTGTGCGACATTGATCCCGGCGCCGTGATCAATGTGTTCCATACGCTCAACTTTGTGGGCGGCTGGTGGGGCGGTCATGTCGACGAGCCCATGCCCACGGCCGTGCCCGATCCCGACAAGCCCGCGCGCATGGCCAGCAGGCAGGCGCGCCTCATCGATCAGGACAGCCTGCAACAGGACGACGGCAGGTAAGGATTTGCTGTATGCGGTGTATCGTTTTATCATTATGAGGTAACATGAAACTAGACGTTATATACGTATTAGTTATTTCAATATTTCGATAAGAGTGATTAGATATGCCTGCACCCAAAAATGCACCGCTTTACCAGCAGATTTACGACGAGATCAAGGATGCGATCGAGAAAGGTGTTTATGCACCCAAGGAGCGTATTCCGTCCGAGCTCGAGCTAGCCGAGCAGTACGAGGTGAGCCGAATTACGGTGCGTCGCGCCGTCGAGGAGCTGTGCTCCGATGGCTACCTGGTTAAGCAGCAGGGCCGTGGCACCTTTGTTTCCACGCCGCACATCAATCGCCAATTTCACGCCTCGACGCTGCAGACGTTTACCGCGCTGTGTGCCGGCAACGGCATGAAGGCCGGTGCGCACGTAATCGATCGCCAGATTGTGCCGGCGCGCCAAAACGAGATGGAGTTCTTTGGCCTGCAGAAGGATGCGCTGCTGCTGCACATCAAGCGCGTGCGTACTGCCGACGGCGAGCCCATCTTTGAAGAGAACATCTTTGTGCCGTTTGACGCCTACCGTGAGCTGTTGACGGCCGATCTTGAGGACAAGTCGATTTTTGCCGAGGTCGAGCGTGTTGGCGGAACGCCGATTGTCTCGGTTGGTTACCGTACGGTCGAAGCCGTTCGCGCCAACGCCGAGCAGGCGGCTGAGCTGGGCATTGCTCCGCACGATCCGCTGCTCAACCTGCGCGCCGGCTTTATCGGACCCAATGGCGAGCCGGTCCTGATGGGTAAGCAGTACTACGTGGGTAGCCGTTACGTCATGGTGATGTAAGTTACGCGGTTTTACCAAACCGCGTAACGGGCCGACGCTGCGCGCCGCCCAGGGCGACAATTTGTCATTAAAAAGGCGAGGCATGACCAGAAGGTCTATGCCTTGCCTTTTTCATGCCAACTTGTTCGCCCTGGACGTCGCTCGCTGTCCGTCCTCTACCTGCGGCGGAGTAGTCATTGCGCTCATTGGGGACAGACTTAAATGAGTAGTCGTTAGGGATATTCTTGTTTGACTAGTCGTTTAAGAACGTCCCCAATGACTACCCATGTCGTGGCCGGCAGCCGTGCGGCACCGGTCCGCGTGGCGGCGTATAATCGGCGGCAGATGACTTGGACGTTAGGAAACCATGACCGATAGCATGCAGCAGATGGCGCTCGACACGCTCGGCGCCTATTTTGGCTACACCTCGTTTCGCCCGGGGCAGGACCGCATGGTCGATGCGATCCTTGCCGGCCGCGACGCGCTGGGCGTTATGCCCACGGGCGCCGGCAAGTCCATTTGCTACCAGGTGCCTGCGCTCATGCTGCCCGGCATCACCTTTGTGGTGAGTCCGCTGCTGTCGCTTATGGAGGACCAGACCCGCGCACTGCTTGCGGCGGGCGCGCGCCCCAGCTATCTCAACTCCAGCCTTACGCCGGCTCAGCAAAATACCGTGCGCAAGCGGGCGCGCGAGGGTCGCTACCAGCTTATGTATGTGGCACCTGAGCGCCTGCTCGAGCCGCGTTTTCTGGCCTTTGCGCAGGAAGCTGCGGCCGAAGGCGGCATCGGCGTTCCGCTCGTGGCCATTGACGAGGCCCACTGTGTGAGCCAATGGGGTCAGGATTTCCGCCCCGCCTACCTGCAGATTCGCGAGTTTATCGATTCCCTGCCGCAGCGCCCCATCGTGGCGGCCTTTACCGCTACAGCGACTGAGCGCGTGCGTGCGGACATTCAGCAGATGCTCGGCCTGCAAAACCCGGCGACGGTGGTGACGGGCTTCGATCGCAAGAACCTCTACTTTGGCTGCGAGGAGATGGGCGACAAGGCTAAGACCGCGTGGGTGCGCGACTATGTGATCGCGCATTCGAGCGAGAGCGGCATCGTGTATTGCTCGACTCGCAAGACGGTTGATGCGCTGGCAGGAGAGCTTGCTGAGGCGTTGGGTCCCAGCGGCATTCGCGTTGGCCGCTACCATGCCGGCATGGGTAATGACGCCCGCCGCCAAAGCCAGCGCGCCTTTATCGACGACGATATTCAGGTGATGGTTGCCACCAACGCCTTTGGCATGGGCATCGACAAGCCCAACGTGCGCTACGTCATCCATAACAACGTGCCCGAGAGCATCGAGGCCTACTACCAGGAGGCGGGCCGCGCCGGCCGCGATGGCGATCCGGCCAGCTGCCACCTGCTGTGGAACGGCAACGATTTTCGCATGCGCCGCTTTTTGATCGACCGCGGCGATGCGGCCGACGAGACGCTCGACGACGAGCAGCGCGCGTGGGCGCTCCAGAACCGATATCGCCTGCTCAGTCAGATGGAAGGCTATTGCAACACCACCGGCTGCCTACGCGAATACATGCTGCGCTACTTTGGCGACGAGGCCGCGGCCGAGCATACGGCCGTGGGCGGCGCCGCCGCGGATGAGGCCGAGGGCTGTGGCAACTGCAGCAACTGCCTCACGCAGTTCGAGGTCGAGGACGTCACCGGTATGGCTCGCGCCGCCGTGCGCTATGTGGCCACGCGCCCCATGCGCTTTGGCAAGTCGCTCATCGCCGATGTGCTTCACGGCGGCAACACCGAGCGCATTCGCCAGATGCATCTGGACGAGGACCGCGGCTATGGTGGGCTGTCGAGCGAATCGGTCGGCCGCATCAAGGACATCATCGGCCAGCTGTGCGGCCGCGGTTATTTGGCCACCTCGCAGGGGCAGTACCCGGTCGTGGGCCTGGGTCCGCGTGCCGGCGAGGTCGAGGACGAGGCGTTTGCCTTTACCGTTAAGCGTCGCGCGTCCAAGCGCAAGGCCTCGGCCCGTGCTCGCCGTGCGGTGGATCTGCTGCGCGAGGAGGCCGAGCTGGATCAGCGCCCGCGCGTGGGCGACGATGCCGAGCTGTTCGAGCGCCTGCGTACCCTGCGCAAGGAGATCTCGACCGAGCTCGAGATGGCGCCGTACATGGTCTTTTCCGACAAGGCCCTGCGCGGCCTGTGCCGCCTGCGCCCGCAAACGCGCGACGAGCTGATTCAGGTCAACGGCATCGGCGAGAAAAAGGCCGATGCCTTTGGCGAGCAGTTTATGGCGGCGATTGAAGAGTTTGAGTCCGAGCATGCGCGGGATGGAGCGTAACGATGGCAACCGACGATAAAACCGACCGCGCTGGCGTATCCGCCGTACCGCTGTACCAGCAGGTCATGGACGACCTGAAGGGCGAGATCGCGCGCGGCGTGTATGCGGCCGGCTCGCGCATTCCTTCCGAGATGGAGCTCGCGAAGTCTTACGGCGTGGGACGCATCACCGTGCGTCGCGCCATCGAGGAGCTGTCGCGCGCGGGATATCTCAACCGACAGCAGGGGAGGGGCACCTTTGTGTGCGCTCCCAAGCTCAAGCGCAAGATTGTCCAGAAAGGTGACGTCCAGAGCTTTACTGAGGGTTGTGCCGCCAACGACATGGTGGCCGGAGCGCGTCTGGTGTCGCGTACGGTGGTCGCGGCGACGCGCGAGGATGCGGCGTTCTTTGGCGTGGAGCCCGGCTGCGAGCTCATCGTGGTCGAGCGCGTGCGCACGGCGGATGGCGTGCCCGTCATGCTCGAGAACAACGCCTTTGTGCTGGCCGACCATCCCTACCTGCAGACGCTTGCCGATAAGGACCTCACCGATAACTCGATCTTTGCGCTCGTTGCCGAGCATTCGGGCCGCGCGCCGCTCAAGTCCGACCCCTGTACCGTGGAGATTGCGCTTGCCGATGCTCAGGCGGCCCCGCTGTTGGAGGTGCCGGCCGGCGAGCCACTCTTCTATATGGAGGCGTACTTTACCGATGAGGACGAGCGGCCCCTGCTGCTCGGGCGCCAAAAGATCGTGGGCTCGCGCTACGTGTTCGACATCTAACGTCCATAGATAGAACAACATAGAACAAATTTGCTGAAATGACTTCACCTGCGACAGCTCGCATGCTATAAATAGAACAACATAGAACGACTGCAGGTACGAGCTGCCGTCGTCCAAAGCCGCCACACAAGGAGGAGCGTCACCGTGAACGCACACGATCTGATTCAGGAAATTATCGAGCGCAAGGGTAAGATCGAGAACGTCTTTTGGATCGCCTGCGGCGGTTCGATGATCGACCTGATGCCGGCTAACGAGCTGCTCAAGCGCGAGGCCACTACGTTTGCCTCGACGGTCTACACCGCGCGCGAGTTTTGCCTGATGGCCCCCAAGAGCCTGGGGCCGAAGTCGCTCGTCGTCGCCTGCAGCCACAGTGGCAACACGCAGGAGGTCATCGACGGTTGCGAGATGGCGTTGACTGCCGGCGCCGAGGTCGTCGCCCTCACCGACTGCGAGGGCTCCAAGATCGACAACGGCAAGTGGACCACCTGGGTCTACCCCTGGGGCGAGGGTGTGTCGCAGGCCGAGGTGCCGCAGGGCATCGGCGCTCTGATCGCCGCCGAGCTGCTCGACCAGCAGGAAGGCTACGAGGCGCTCGCCGACATGTACGAAGGCCTCAAGCAGATGGATGCGCTGCTGCCCGCCGCCCGCGAGAAGGTCAACGCCGAGCTGGGCGCCCGCTTTGCCGAGCTCTGCCAGCAGCACAAGTTCTTCTATATCCTGGGGTCCGGCCCCAACTTTAGTCAGACCTACGCCATGGCCATCTGCTCGCTCATGGAGATGCAGTGGCAGCACTGCTGCTATATCCACTCCGGCGAGTACTTCCACGGCCCCTTCGAGGCTACCGAGCCCGGCGTGTTCTACTTTGTGCAGCTCGGATCGGGTGAGTGCCGCCCCATGGAGGAGCGTGCACTCGCGTTCCTCAACACGCACACCGATACGATTATGGTGCTCGATGCGCTCGAGTACGGCGTGGGCGAGGTACCTGCCAGCGTGCGTTCGTTCTTGGAGCCGATCTTCTTTTACGCGATGAGCTGCGAGCTGCGCGCCGCCCGCGGCAAGGTGTTCGACCACAGCCCCGAGATCCGTCGCTACATGGGCATCGAGCAGTACTAAGTAACGGGAAAACCATTCACCTTCGATTCGCAAGGGCACTGCGTGAGTCAAAAAAGCGGGCCGCGCCGGGGATTTCCGGCGCGGCCCGCTTAGTATCGCGCTTAGATTCGCAAGGTTGCGGCAGCCAGCGGCCTACTTTGCGTCGTAGGCCTCGGTGTCCCACCAGTCGAGCTGGGCGATGTTGTCGCGGATGTGCTGGCAGCTCTTGTGGAAGCCCTCGAGCTCGTACTCGGACAGGTCGAGCGTGTAGACCTCCTCGACGCCCTCGGCGCCGATCACGCACGGCAGGGAGGTGAAGATGCCCTCCTCGCCATACTGGCCGGTCATGAGCGTGGAGGCGGAAAGCACGGCGTGCTCGTTGTGCAGCACGGCGGCGCAGACGCGCGCGGCGGAGTTGGCGACGGCGTACTCGGTGCACTGCTTGCCCTGGTAGGTCACATAGCCGCCCTTGCGCGCGAGCTCCTCGATCTCCATGTGGTCGAAGGCGTACCTGTCGGGGTTTTCGGCCTGAAGCTCGTTAAGGCTCTTGCCGGCGATGGTCGCGGACTTAAAGGCGGCCAGCTGGCTAAAGCCGTGCTCGCCGATCATGTAGGCGTCGATGGACTTGGGGCTCACGCCGACCTTCTTGGAGATCTCGGTGCGCAGGCGGGCGGAGTCCAGGCCGCAGCCCGAGCCGATGATCTTCTTGGGATCGTAGCCGGTCAGGTGCCACAGCTCGGTGCACACGACGTCGCAGGGGTTGGAGATGCTCACGAAGATGCCGTCAAAGCCGGCGTCGACGATGCGCTTGGCAAAGGTGCGGGCGGCGTCGGTGGTAAAGAACAGCTCACCGTCGCGGTTGCCGGCGGCCAGCGCGACCTTGCCGGCAGCGTTGACGATGACGTCGCAGCAGGCCAGCTCCTCGTAGTGGTCGTAGCAGTTGACGATCTTGGTGTTGTACGGGACAAACGAAAGGGAGTCGCGCAGGTCCTGGACCTCGGATGTCACCTTGGTCTCGTTGATATCGCACAGGTACAGCTCATCGGCAATGCCCTGCATGAGCAGGCTGTTGGCGACATGTGCTCCTACGTGGCCCTGGCCGACCACACCGATCTTACGCGTCTGGTACATATATGTATCCTTTCGGCCGAGTTTCTCGCGTCGAACCATTGTAGCCTTCTGCCGTCACTTTGCTAGGCTAAAGCGAAGTAGATTTTTGGGACATGCTTTAATCTCTACTTTTGGAGTGATTTGGGCCGCTGGCGACATCGCCGGGCGATGTGCTCGCGCGGATGGGGCCGCTCGTTGTACCATAGCTGCAACTGACTCGTAAGGAGCATCCATGCCCATTCGCATCCCCGACGCCCTCCCTGCCGCCGCGCAGCTCGAGAGCGAGAACATCTTTGTCATGACCGAGTACCGCGCGCTGCACCAGGACATCCGTCCGCTGCGCGTGCTCATCCTCAACCTCATGCCCACCAAGATCGCCACCGAGACGCAGATCATGCGCAAACTCTCCAACACGCCGCTGCAGGTGGAGGTGGACCTGCTGCGCACCAAAACGCACGAGGCCACGCACGTGAGCGCCGGCCACCTGGAGACGTTCTACCGCACGTTCGACGACATCCGCGACATCCACTACGACGGCCTGATTATCACGGGCGCGCCCGTGGAGCAGATGCCGTTCGAGGAGGTCGACTACTGGCCCGAGCTCTGCCAGATCATGGATTGGTCCACCACGCACGTGCACTCCACGCTGCACATTTGTTGGGGCGCGCAGGCGGGGCTCTACCATCATTACGGTATCCAGAAGTACGACCTGCCGGCAAAGGCGAGCGGCGTATTTGAGCATTATCTGGTGAAGCCGCAAAGCCCGCTGGTCCGCGGCTTTGACGACCGCTTCTATGCCGTGCATTCGCGCAACACCGATGTGCGCCGCGAGGACGTGGAGGCCGAGCCGCAGCTTGAAGTCGTGGCCGTGTCCGACGAGGTAGGCCTGTATATCGTCAAGTCGACCGACAGCCGCCGCTTTTTTGTCTTTGGCCATCCCGAGTACGATACCGACACGCTGCGCCTGGAGTACGAGCGCGACGTGAAGCGCGGGCTCAACCCTCAGGTGCCGGCGCATTACTTCCCGGGCGACGATCCCACCGCCGAGCCGCGCAACGTCTGGCGCAGCCAGGCTCAGCTGCTCTACACCAACTGGCTCAACTACTACGTCTACCAGACCACGCCCTACGACCTGGCCCGCGCCGGCGAGGAGCACTAGACTGCGATGGTGCTGCTGTAGCCGTGGCTGATGTGGCGGCGATTAGGCGCTGATGATGTTGGGCAGCGGCAGGTCGTGGGCATCGGTGGGGATGTGGTCGACGTGCTGTTCGTCAAAGGCGATGCCCACGATTTGACATACGGGCGAGAGCATGGGCAGGTAGCGGTCATAGCAGCCGCCGCCGTAGCCTAGGCGCATGCCGGTGCGGTCGAATGCTACGAGCGGCACGACGATCATGTCGAGAGCTTCGGCAGGCACGATAGGGAAGCGGCTGCTGTCGATGTCCGTGGCCGCAAAGGCCCGCGTGGGGTGGGCGATAAACGGAGCCGCGTCCGCGTCGCCGGCAGCAACTGCCCGCATACACATGCGCTGGCCACAAGCTGCGGCGTCTGTTGCCGAGAGCATGCACGGATAGGCCACGCGCCAGCCACGTTTGGCGGCAGCTGCGGCAAACGCGGCTGAGTCGACTTCGGAACCCATCGCGGCATAGACGGCAACGGTGTGCGGCGCCGCGGCATCCAAGCGGCCCAGCAGCTCAACCAGCCGCGCACAGATATCAGCAGACTTCGCCGCCCGCAAGTCCAAATCAAGAGCATCACGCCGAGCAATCACCGCCCGCCGCAACTCAGCCTTGTCCATCCCGGCTTCCTCTCCCAAACCTACCAAAAAGGGACAGGTTTATTTTGGCAGGTTTTATCTGGGCAAATGTCGAAACCACCACAAAGGTGCCTGTCCCCTTTGTGGTGGTTTTGGCCCATGCGTTAACGCTATAACGCCGCGGCGATTGCTTCGGTCACAAACTTATTGAGTGACTCGCCCTTCTTTGCCGCCGCCAGTGCTGCCTGCTTGTGAAGCTCGGAGCCTGTTCTCACATTGAACGAGCCCTTAAAAGCCCGCTCTGGTTCCTTGCCCTTTTCGGCACAAAACTCAAGGTAATCGTCGACGGCGTCGTGGAAGCATTGCTCCACTTCTTCAGCCTTGGAGCCTTCAAATACAATTGCGTCCCTAATGCCGGCGACCATACCTGTTAGTACATGCTGCTCGGCATCGAACTCGACTGGGGCGAAATAGCCCTTGTATGCCAAAACGTTACTCATGACTGCCTCCGACATCCTGCAGAAATCGAACGATGTTTCGAATTGTCCCCGCTGTCAATTCGTCAGATGGATGAGGCGCGTGCATCACGAACATCCTGCCATCTGAGGGCCTGTAGAAGCGAATGCGCGATCCGGATGTCTTGCCTTTGCTGTCCATTTCAAAGCCATATGAGGCCATGACTTTTAAAAAATCGGCATACCGATACGTCGAAGGGCAGCTAAACAGTTGGGCGATGAGTTTATCGGCTCGAGTCATCCCGCCTCACATTCTGCAACTATATTCTAGTTGCAATTTAAGTCCGATGCAAACACTCATAATATAGAACATGTGTACGTATAGAACAAGTGTTCGAATCACCACTGAGAAAGGGGACAGGCACCTTTGTGGTGGTCTGTGCTGTGGAGTGGGCGTCTCGGCGGTTTGTCTCGATCTGTAACAGTAACTCGGCATAAATGGGCCTAGCTGTTACAGATCGAGACAAAGAGCCGGTGCCGTTCGGGAACGTCTCGATCTGTAACATCTGGAGCCGATATTGCCGTCTAGATGTTGCAGATTGAGACAAACCGCCGCGGTGGGCTACGCCGCCCCGCCCAAGCCGCAGAAAAAAGTAGATTTTCAGGCATGTTCCAAAAATCTACCTTTGTGCGTTAGCCCATCAGGTCGACTACGTTAAAGCCGGCGTTGCTCTTGGCGATGACGTCTCGGCCGCCAAAGACGCAGGTGGGCGACTCGGCTGCGATGCGCGTTACGTCGGTGCCGAGCGAGCGCAGCTCACCGGGCGTGGCGGCGAGCATCTGGGCGCGACGCTCCTCGCGCGCGTGCGGATCGAGCCCGGCCAGGTAGGTCGTGTTGCGGCGCTTGGTGAGCGCGTACGGCTTCACCGGCGCGTCCATGCCACTTACGCAGCTCACGATAAAGCCCTCGAAGGCGGCCTCGTCGGGCTCAAAGCTGCCGAGCCATTCGCCTGCGCGTTCCACACGCTCAATCGAGGGGTCGATTGCCGGGTCGCGGTAGGTATAGAACGCCGTCTGGCGCTCGCCGGCTGCGCGGAATCCGCAGCCGTACGCACCGCCCTTCACGCGAATCTCGTTCCACAGGTAGTCGTAGGAGAGCGCGTTGGCAGCCACGGCCCAGGCTCCCGTCACGTCAATGCCCAGACGACGCGGGTCGCACGCGCTTGCCGCAAAGCAAATGTCGCTGGGAATGACAAAGGCCTCGTGACGGTCGCGCGGCGTCGGCACCACGAGCGCGTCGCGGCCGGCATCGACGTCGTCGCCAGCGTCCAGCCCCAGGTTACCCGCGGCATCCCAGTACGCGTCAAAGTCCTCGTCGCTGCCGGTAAAGCTCGCCATGCAGCCATCGGCTACAAAGATACGCTCCGCCAGCTCGGCAAGCTTGGCGCGCAGGTCGTCCAGGCGCTCGTCAAAGTGCTCGAGCAGATCGCGCAGGAACAGATAGAAATCCACGCCCGAAAGCTGCTCACGCACCACGGCCGAAGGCGAGCTGTAGCTCATCGCGCGACCGAGTGCCGCCGAGTGACCGTTGTTGATAAAGCCCTGCTCAAGACCAATGCGAATCTGTGTGAGCACGTCGCGCACGCGGTCGGCGTCGGCGTCCGCCAGCAGCGTGCTCGACCACACCTCGCGCGGCAGGCTCGCCAGCGCGTCGATCTTCTCGGACAGGGCGCCGGCACTCACCAGCAGGTAGGGGCGCGCGCCGTCCACGTCGGGCTGCGTCATAACTTCGGTCGTAAAGCTCAAAAAGCCCAGCTTGCCGGCGAGCAGGTTGTCGAGTTCCTCGGCCGAATGCTCGCGCGTGGGCAGCTGCTTAAGCAGGCGGCAGAGCAGCGTCACATAGGGCAGGTCCTCAAACGCGACGCAGCTCAGGTCGAAATACTGCATGGCGTAGGCCAGGCGGTTGGTAGGGATGTCGTGGCGCAGACAGACGATGGGCGCGGTCGTGTCCACGACCAGCGGCGGTTCGGGGCGCGCCTCGCCAATGTCGGACACGCGCAGGCGCGGCAGCGTGGCCTTGTCCTCGGGCGTGTCCTCGGCTTCCTGCGCGGCACGCAGCGCGGCCGTGCGATCGACCACGTCGGCCAGCTCGGAATCGGTCATGGCGTCGCGCTTGGCTGCCAGCTCGATGGCCTCGGCACCCTCCGAACCCTCGGCGGCGTCCACCGGCACCAGCTCGACGAGCGCCATGTGGTCGTTCTCCAGCACCAGCTCGCGCAGCAGGTCCTCAAAGTAGGTGCCGTCCAGCTCGCTACGCAGCTCCTCGTACACCGGGCCGTACTTGAGTGCCAGCGTCGCGGCGTCGTCATCGTAGAGCCAGGTGCTCAGCGCGTCGCACGCAATGGCCACGCCGTCGGCGATGCCGTAGTCGCGCTGGCGCAGATCGTATTCGTTGCTGCTGATGATGGCTTCCAGGCGCTCGCGCGGAACGCCGTGCTCGCACAGGTCGCGGCAGGCGTCCTGAAACACGCGGCGCAGCTCGCGCGCCACGCCGGGCTGCGCGTTTTGCAACATGATGAGCTCGTAGGGCTGCAGGCTCTCGGCCGCGGTGTAGCTCACCACGTTGCCGCCCAGGCCGGCGGCCAGAATGGTCTTCTTGACCGGCGCCTCGTTGGAGCCCAGCAGCGCCTCGAACAGGATATCCGCCGCGATCGTGCGTTTGCGGTCGAGCGCGCTGCCCAACACAAGGCCCAGGCCCACCAGGGCGTTCTCGGGTGTAGTGGCCATCTCGACGCGCTTGTACTCGCAGGTCACGGGCGTCTGCACGCCCAGCGGATTGGGCGCCAGCGTGGACGGGTCCTCGCCGGCGGCAACGGCTGCGTCCATGCGGCGGCTTGCGGCACTCGGCTGCGACAGATAACGCTCGTCCAAAAAGGCCAGTGCGCGGTCCACGTCCAGGTCGCCGTAGAGCGTGATGTAGGAGTTGGAGGGGTTGTAGTGGCGCGCGTGCGTGTCCAGGAACTGCTCGTAGGTGAGCGCGGGAATCGCGCGCGGGTCGCCGCCGCTTTCGTGCGCATAGGCGGTGTCGGGATAGAGCGCGGCGTTGACGGCGTCGTCCAGCACGCTCATGGGGTCGGACAGCGCACCCTTCATCTCGTTGAACACCACGCCGTTATAGCGCAGCGTGCCCTCGCGCAGGCTGGCGGGGTTGCCGTCGCCCTCGCCCTCGGCGCCCTCTGGCAGGTCCAGCTCGTAGTGCCAGCCCTCCTGCTCAAAAATGGTGGGCTTGGTGTAGATGGCCGGGTTGAACACCGCGTCCAGGTACACGTCCATCAGGTTGTACAGATCCTGCTCGTTGGTGGTGGCAACGGGGTAGATGGTCTTGTCGGGGTAGGTCATGGCGTTGAGGAACGTCTGCATGGAGCTCTTGATCAGGTCGACAAACGGCTCCTTGACGGGAAACTTGGCCGATCCGCACAGCACCGAGTGCTCAAGAATGTGGAACACGCCGGTGGAATCGGCCGGCGGCGTCTTAAAGCCAATGGCAAAGGCCTTGTTTTCGTCGTCGCACGCTAGGTACAGCAGGCGAGCGCCCGAGGCAGCGTGACGCAGCACGTAGGCGTCCGAGTCGAGCTCGGGCACGGTCTCGCAGCGCTCGACGGCAAAGCCGTGGCAGGTGGTGCCGGGCACCAGCAGCGCGGCGGCAGCGGCGCGCGGGTCGGTTGAGGTAGTGGACATATGCAGTCTCCTTTGACGCCCCAACGGGGGCGAATCGAGTCGAATCCCCGAGAGTATACCCATATGGGGCCTTCGACCAATCTGCCGGATGAGCGTGGATTTTCTGGCACACGAGCGTGGAAATTCGGACGTCTGCCGCATGAGCGTGGATTTTCGGACGAAATCGGCCGCCAAAAGCCCAAAAACCGTCCAAATATCCACGCTCGCGCGTCAAGTACGTATCTCTCACCTCACATTCATCTCTACGACGAGGGATGAATGTGAGACAGGTAGAAGATAAAAATCAATCGGCTTATCGGATGCATATACCGCCATCAGATTGAAGCTGTATGCGGAAATGGATGGACTCTACACCGCTTACGCAAAATAACCCCTCGTTTGCTAAAACATTATAGGAAATGGCGTGGAGTGCTAAAAAGTTCTAATACAATATAAGTCATTTATCTATAGGCTGCTGATTCCTTGTAAAGGTATGGTTGATATGGTTGAGGCAAATAGCGTTATCCCCCTGTACAAACAGATTGTTCGTGCGCTTTCTGATTCAATCGCCAACGGCACGTACCGCCCGGGAGATAAGCTTCCGACCGAGGCGGAGCTTATCGAGCAATTTGGCGTGAGCCGAATAACGGTTCGCTCCGCAATTAAAGAAATGGAAGATGCTGGGCTTGTTGAGAGGGCCCGCGGCAAGGGCACGTTCGTTTCGTCGGACACGCAGATGTATGCCGCGGACGACCGTGAGAGCTTTACCCATTCGTGCCAGCTTGCGGGCAAACAGGCGTCTACCAGGGTTCTCGAAATGGGCTGGGACTTCCCAAGTCTGCGAGACGCGAAGTTCCTGGGCGTAGACGATACCCAAAAGGTATTGCGTAGCCGTCGTCTGCGCCTTGTGGATGGCAAGCCCACGATGCTGGAAACCAATAGCTATTCCGCTGCGCTTTCTTTTTTGGAGCATGAGTCCCTCGATGATTCGCTGATGGCGGTACTCGATCGCCAGGGGATCAAGATGGGTCCCAACACGCGTACGCTCGAGGTCTGCTATGCGAGCGAGCTCGAGGCGGCATACCTTAACGTGGAGCTGGACTCTTCGCTGCTTCTGTTTGTCGATAGACGTTATGCCCCAAGTGGCGAGCCGCTTTTCATCTCCCGTCAGGTGTACTGCACCGAGCGACTGAAGTTCTATTTGTAAATTAGAGATAGATTGGTCGATTTACCGACCAATTGTTACCGTTCGCGGATTTGGAAAATAGACACACCACGTAGGGTAGATTGCTAATATACTTTGTTATGACAATATAGTACGTCCTATTGGTATTGGAGAACTATGAATAAGATATTGCTAGCGAGTCATGGTTATCTCGCCCAAGGCATGAAAAGCTCTCTGGAGATTCTGATGGGCACCAACGACCGAATCGAGTGCCTGTGCGCCTATGTCGATGACGATTCAAGGGACGTCGCGGCGTTGATTGATGCATGGATGGAGACGAGGGACCCTGCCGACTCTTGGTTTGTCGTGACTGACATCTTTGGCGGCTCTGTAAACAACGAATTCATTCAGAGGCAGACCGACGGATCGTTTACGTTAATCGCTGGAATGAACTTGCCGCTGCTGGTGGAAATGGTTACACAGCTGGACTCCCTGGATGCGGACAAGGCCAAAGCCGCGGTCGAGGGATCGCGTTCGTTTATTCAGCTTTGCGAGGCGGCGGACATGCTTGCCGGCGCCGAGGAAGAAGAGTTCTAGTTAGTTCTGGTTCGAGCCCTAGCTAGGGGCCACACCTGTCATTCCCTTTATCACGTGCGGAGATGATAACGATGATTAAGCTTACGAGAGTTGATTACCGACTGATTCACGGCCAAGTTGCCATGTCCTGGACTCACGCTTTGGATGTAGATTGCATCTTGCTTGCCAGCGATGCTGTGGCAAAAGACGACATGAGGAAGGCGGCCTTGAGGCTCGTCCGCCCCAACGGCGTTAAACTCGTCATCAAGGATGTTGACGCTGCTATCGAGGCGCTCAACAGCGGCGTTACCGACAAGTATTCGCTGTTTATCATCACTGAGACGATTGAAGATGTCTATCGTCTCGCTAAGGGTTGCAAAGACATCAAAGAGATCAATCTGGGCGGAACCCGAAAGACCCCTGAGACCACGCTTCATCCGACCCCTGCGATCTTTGCGACCGAGAAAGATGCCGAGCATATCCAAGAGCTCCTGGGCGATGGCGTGGCCATCGAAATCCGTCAGGTCCCCAATGACGCTAAGGTGTTTGCCAAGGACGTTTTCTAGCCGGAAACACGTTGATGCTCGGCATTTATTGAACCAATGCTTTATGCCTATGCCCGTCGATCATTTGATCGGCGGGCTTTTTATTAAAGAAAAATCAAAAAAATCTGAAATAGTTCTTGCATAGTTAGTTATATAAAGTATTATAACGTCATGGGATGAATGAAGGGTTCATCCAAGTGAGTTAGGAGTAAGGGATGTTCAATTTCGATGAGCCTCGTTACGAGAAGGTTGTGAGCGATGCCCTCGCTCTCCGTCCTCAGATTGAGGCTGCCGTGGACAAGGTCTGCGAGCAGGGTTATTCCAACATCTTCTTCATCGGCTGCGGCGGCACCTGGGCCCACACGCTCCCGATGAAGTATTGGGTCGAGACCACCACGGCCGACGTCGATGTCCACTGCGAGATCGCCGCTGAGTTCCTCGCATGCCCGCCCAAGACCTTCAACAAGGACTCGGTCTGCGTCTTCTCCACCCGTACCGGCACCACCCCCGAGATCATTGAGGCTGCCAAGTTCTGCCAGGAGCAGGGCGCCCGCACGCTGATGTATGTCTCCAACGACAACACCCCGGCCACCGAGTACGCCGATTACAAGTTCTTCAGCTTCGCCGAGGACGACGTTCTGTGCGAGGCCATCTACACCTACCAGATCACGCTGGTCGCCCGCTTCCTCAAGAACGCCGGCGCCTTCCCCAAGTACGACACCTTCATGGAAGAGTTCGGCAACATCGCTCCGTACCTCATCAAGGCCAAGGACGCTCAGGACGAGCGCTGCGCCGCCATGGCCGAGGACTTCAAGGACACCGATTACCACATGGTGATTGGCTCCGGCATGCTCTGGGGTGAGGCCTACGACTACGCCATGTGCATCCTCGAGGAGATGCAGTGGATCAAGACCAAGTCCATCCACGCCGCCGAGTTCTTCCACGGCACCATCGAGCTGTGCGAGGAAGGCACGAGCCTCATCATGCTCTACGGCGAGGACGACACCCGTAAGCTCATGGACCGCGTGGACAACTTCACTCACATGCTCGCCGACGAGAAGGGCGTCAACGTCCGCGTGAACAAGTTTGACACCGCCGAGGTCGAGCTGCCGTTCAGCGACCCCGAGTTCCGCAAGATCGTCTCCCCGATGGTCACCTACACCATCACCGAGCGTCTGAGCTGCCATCTCGAGCACGTCCGTAACCACCCGCTCACCACGCGTCGTTACTATCACCAGATGAACTACTAATCCTCTCAAATTGCTGCGGTTGTCTGCAGGCGAGCTGCGCAGAATGCCTCGCCTGCAGACCTATTTCTGGGGTTGATCGAAATGGTTGTCCAGTATCTTCTAGTTGCACTGGTCGCATTTATTGCGTCCATGGACGAGCAATTATTTGGCATTACGATGCTTGGTCGTCCGCTGTTTACGAGCCTGTTTGTCGGCTTGATCCTTGGCGATGTCCAGCAGGGCGTTATCGTCGGCGCGGCTTTGGAGTCCATGTTCATGGGCGCCATCATGGTCGGCGCGGCGGTTCCTCCCGAGGTCTATGCCTCCGGCGTGCTTGGCTGCGCGTTTGCCGTCATTACGGGTACGGGCACGGCAACTGCCGTCGCGCTCGCCCTTCCCGTCTCCGTCTTCCTTCAGGTGTGGCGCAACTTCTGCTACGCCGTTCCGGGTGCCTTTGCCTGCAAGAAGATTGAGACCGCTCTGGCAAATCGCGATCTTGCCAAGGCGAATCTGTACCATCTGACTATCGTGCCGCTGTCGATTGGCATTCCGTCTGCACTGCTGGTGTTTGGCTCACTGTTCTTTGGTGCCGACCTTATCAACAATGCGCTCAACGCGATTCCGCAGTTTGTGATGGACGGCCTCAACGTTGCGTCCGGCGTCATGGTCTGCATCGGCTTCGCTCTTCTTATCAGGACCATGGGCGATAACAAGCTCCTTCCCTGGCTGTTCCTGGGCTTCATTATGGTCATCTACCTCAAGATGGACGTGGTCGGCGTCGCCGCAGCTGCCATTTGCGTCGCGCTGCTCCTGGCCTTCCGCGAGGGCTCGTCCGGTCCGCAGACGGTTGCTGCAGATGAAGAGGAGGACTTCTAATGGCTATCCAGAACACCGACCTCAAAGAGGCCAAGAAGGACGCGATTATGACTCCCGATATGTATCGGAGCATGTTCCTTCGCCAGTTTACGAGCCAGTGCTCGCAGTCGTACGACAAGATGATGGCAATGGGCTTCATGTACACCATTCAGAAGCCCCTGCGAAAGATCTATCCCAACGACGACGATTACTATGCGGCGCTCGATCGCCATACCGAGTTCTTTAACATCACGCCTCATGTGCTTCCGTTTGTAGCCGGTCTAACGGTTTCGATGGAAGAGCAGGCGGCTGCCGATAAGAACTTCGACACGTCCTCGATTAACGCCATGAAGGTCGGCCTCATGGGACCGCTTTCCGGCATCGGCGATTCGTTCTACTGGGGTACGTTCCGCGTGGTTGCCGCCGGCATTGGTATTGGCATCGCTTCGACGGGCAACCCGCTCGGCCCCATCGTGTACGCGCTCATCTACTCCGTGATTAACTTTGCAACGCGTATCGTCGCAGCCCATCTGGGTTACGACTTGGGAACCAAGTTTTTGCAGCAGTCCGAAGAGAACAACCTTATGTCTCGCATGACGCATGCTGCCGGTGTCCTCGGAATGACCGTTATCGGCGCCATGATTGCGGCACAGGTCTCACTGTCCACTGCTTTGACCTTTGACGTGGGTGGTTCGGAGATTGTCCTGCAGGATCTGTTCGATTCGATCTTCCCCGGTCTGCTGCCCTTGCTGGCAACCTTTGCCTGCGTCGCCCTGTACAAAAAGGGCGTCAAGACCATTTGGATCATCTTGGGCATCTTTGCGATCTGCATCATCGGAACGGGCTTGGGAGTGTTCGCGGCGGCGTAATGTTGACTGCTATGCTCGCGCGTTGGATAACTAACTGACCGTTTGAAAACGGGGCTCGGCGTCAGGCCGGCCCCGTTTTTTGTTTGAGGGATTTTCCGACCGTCCAATAGTCCAGGCCCATGCATCACTCACGTATCTCTCATCTCTCACTCATCTCTAAGCTGAGAGATAAATGAGAGATGGCTGAGAGATAGACAGACGGCCTGTCGGGGACATGCATCGCTGTTAGATTGATGCCGCGCGCGGAGCAGCTGCACGTTCACCCGCGCCCTGCATCCCGCCATTTCGCGCACTGCCCGCCGAAACCTCCGGCAAAGCAGGTACAATAGCCCAATGCGCATCGCGCACGACGATGATATCGGCGCCCGCGACTGGGGGAGAAAACATGGCAGAGCAGCAGATAACGCCGGGGACCAAGCTTCAGGTGGCATTCGACGTGCCCATGGGCCAAAAAACCGACTTCAACATGCTCGCCACGTACAAAGAGAACCTGGACGAGGCGTACTTTCTTATGAGCGCGCCCATGCTCGCCGGCAAGCCGCTCATCATGGACGAAAACCAAAAGCTGCTGCTGCAATACAAAGTGGGCGAGGAGACGTTCGTGCTCGCTGGCTACCCCGAGTCGGTCGAGAAAAAGGGCATCCGCACCTACTGGAAAATGCGCAAAGTCGCCGAGCAGCGCACCTTCGTCAGGCGCCGCGACGAGCGTTTTAAGGTCGCCATGCGCCTGACCTACCAGCGCGACAACGCGCCGACCTCTGAGCCCGAGGACGCCATGACCATCGACGTTTCGGCCGGCGGTCTGGCCATCTACCTTAACGATTATCCCGACGTGGGCGAGGCCCTGGCCGTGCAAATGCCCACGATCCGCCTGCAGGGCGAGCGCCACGAGCTGCCCGGGCAGCTGGGCATCGTATGCTGGGTGCGCCGTGCGCCCAAGGGCAGCCTGTACCGCAACGTCTGCGGCCTGCAGTTCCGCTATGCCGACGACATGGAGCGCGAGCTCGTCAAAGAATACGTCGGCTACATCCGCACCAAATATAAGATCTGATCGCCATGGCTCTGTTCAAGCGTAACGACAACAAAGATCAAGCTGCCGAGGATTTGGCCGAGGATTTCGTCGAGGACCAGGCCGAGGACACGTCGCAGGACGTGCCCGGCGCCAATGCCGAGGACGCACCCGGCGAGGACTCCGCGCCCGAGCAGGCTTCCGCCTCCCGCAAGCGCTCTGGCAAGTCCAAGCCCAAACGCAAACCCAAGCCCAAGCGCGACCTGCGCGGCGTGGTGCGCATCGAGGAGCTGGAGCAGGCGCTGGCCGACCAGGACCTCGATGACATCGACCCCGATGCGGTCGTGTCCATGTATATGCCCAAGCGCCGCATGGAGCGCATTGGCGCGGCGCTGCTGCGCATGGACAAGCTGCAAAAGGCCCTTGTGGTGCTGGCGCTTGCCTTTGGTGTGCTGTTCGCCCTGTCGTTTATGCAGGAAAACATGGGTAACTTCACCATCAACCTCAACCGCTTGGAGCTGTTTCGCCGCGGCGTGGCCATTGCCGACAACGGCGACTTTAACAACGCCACCGCGCGCCTGGCCGCCGACGCCTTGGACAACGGCACGAATATCGCTGCCGAGGACTTGCCCGACAATCTGGACGACATCGACGGCAGCCACAACGGCAAGAACTACGTGGCGTACACCTTCTATATCCGCAACGCCGGTAAGACCGATCTGGGCTATAGCGCCAAGCTCAAGGTGGTCAGCGCCAGCAAGGGCGTGGAGAAGGCGGCACGCGTGAGGCTGTATCGCAACGGCGAGCCCACCACCTATGCGGCGGCCGCGGCCGATGGCAACCCTGAGCCCAACACCGAGCCGTTTGCGTCCAAAGACGTGGTGACGACCATCAGCCACGCGAACTTCCGCGTAGGCGATGTGGACAAGTACACCGTGGTCATTTGGCTGGACGGCGACGATCCGGAGTGCGTGGACAAGATCATCGGCGGGGCGGTGGAGTTCGGTTTTGACTTCGATTCGTCCGAGACCGACGATTCGAGTCTGTTCGTTAAGTTCGTGCAGGATATTGCCGATACCCTCACCGGCAACGACCCCATTAGCGCGAGCGGCAACGAGGCGCCCGATTACTACAAGGAGCACGAGGTGACATGGAGTAGTCGCCGCAACCAAAAGAACTCGCCTGCGGGGGACGGGGACAAATAGAACGAACAAGCGCCGGGCCGGAATCGATTTTCCGGCCCGGCGCTTTTGTTATGCGGAGGCGTTGTCTGCGGAGGTAGCGCCGTTGCCGGCGGCGCCGTCCAGCAAGAACAACCGCAGCGCGAACTTGATCGCGTAGCCTGGCTTGACCTGGGCCGTGTCACCCATGCGCTCGTCCAGGTCACTACAGTAGGCGTAGAGGTCGCGGATGAGGTCCGCGCCCGAGAGCGTGAACATGTAGCCCGCGTCCGAAAGCGCGTTGGGTGCTGCGGGCAGCCCCGCAGCCGCACAAAAGCTTGCAAGGTCGGGGCCCATGACGGCCTCGTAGTCAATCGCGGCGCCACGGTCCCGTGCGGCCTGCTCTTGCTTGCGGGTGTACGACAATGCCGTCGCCAGCACAAAGCTGGGCGTGGGCGCATTGACGTCGTCGGTGGTGGCGACGAGCTTACCGGCCGCTTGCGTGACCAGCCAGGCGACTTCGCGCTGACAACGAACGGCCTTGCGCGTCACCGGCTTAATCGATCCGGTGGAAACGCTTCCCTTGGGTTGATTGGCGGCAGGCATGGGCCCTCCCAACAAATAGCCCGTTTAGCAGGCAAAAATGACACGTGCCACACCAGTATAGCGAGTGGGAAAGGGCTAGGGCGAAGCTCGGCGGAGGGTGAATGTATGCGATGGCGTGGCACTGCGGCCGCAAGGCTTAAGAGGGACTTATGACTGTACGGGAGAGAGATCAAATAAGGTAAACGATGTTCACACAGCACCACATATAGCCCGAGGTAGACCTATGAATCTGCCGGAATGTAGGCTGCCGAAAACTCATAAGGAAATCGTAAGAATTATGGTATTCTCAATTTCATGTCTAAAGGATGGGCAAGCAACATCCAACACGAAAGCGCGGGCTCCCCTTCCGGGCTTCTCGAGGGTCATCTGGGACGAATGGGGAAAGAAAGGGGTCCGTATGGATACCAAGGCATTAAAGAAGCAGATGGGCGCCGCCATCGCCATGGTGCTGGTAGCAGCCGTAGCGTTGGGTTCTGCCACGTTCGCATGGTTTGTCAGCAACAACAAGGTCACAGCACAGACGTCTAACATTGCGGCTCAGTCCAACTCTGCATACCTTGTGATTGATAAGACGACGACGTCGACGAATTCCACTAGTTCTACCAGCTATTCGACAGATCAGACGACTGGTCTCTATCCTGCTATGATTGAAAAAAAGGAAGGCAAGGCCGTTTGGAAGACCGCTTACGCGGAAAAGGCCAATGCCACGACGATGAAGACCGGGAGCGATTTTGAGATTGCTGACGGAACTGCCGATAAAGCTGTGAAGGCGAATTACGCGGTTAAAAACACGTTTTATGTTGGCACCGGTACCTATGATGGCGAGTTCACGAACCTGCACATTACGGGTGTGACTGTTACTAACCCCGCAACGACGGAAAACATGAACCTCGGCAATGCCCTTCGCGTTCTCGTTGTTTGCGGTAATAAGTGGGAGGTCTGGAGCGGTAATGGCATTCAGCTCAGCTCGTCTAGCGACTCTAAACCGCTGTCGGCTAGCAATTTGCTTGCTTCCGATAATGCGGTGATCAAGTCCAATCAGGATACTCAGATTGATGTCTACCTGTACTACGATGGTAACGACGCTAACGTCTATTCTAACAACCTTAATAAGATCAATGCCGATGCTGGCAACAATGGCGTGACAATCACCTTCGAGGCGACGCCCAAGGAGTACAAGGGCGCTTCTAACTAGCTATTGCTGACTTCGTCGTTTTTGAGATTTCAGAATGCCGGGGGCCGAACCGTCGGCTCCCGGCATTTTTACTAGATAGGTCTATCGAATGAGCCAAAGCGTAAAAGAGCTAAAAAAACAGCTTATGGGCGCTGCCTGCGCGGTGCTTATGTCCGCCGTTGCTCTTTCGTCTGCTACCTATGCTTGGTATGTCGCAAATAACACGGTGAAGGCAACATCTTCAACCATCAGCGCAACGACGAATGGTTTCATCCTTCAGATAGATGAACTCAAAAACGGTGCCCAACATGGCGGCGAACAGACGTCGCTTGCGGCTGCAATACAGGGCGGAAAGATAACGCCGTCTTCTACAGACGATCTTAAGAACTGGTTTGTTTGCCAAGGCTGGGGATCCGACGGTAAAGTATCCTCTTACTCGCAGATTAACTTTAAGCAAGGCGGCAAGTCTGGCGAATACGAGGCTGGTGGCGAGACCCACTACGCTTATCTCAAGAGTGAGTTTATTGTTTATACCATTACAGAGTCCGGTATAGCCGACGTGTATCTTGAAGGATCTGACGGAGAGCCCGTAGTTGTTACCGCCCATGGGGCACCAACGACCGATACCATCCCGAATTCTTTACGAGTCGGTATCACTACTCAGGCAATTGATGCTAATGGAAACCCGACCGGTGATGAAACTCTAAAGGTCGTGTACGCTCCCGCTGCAGTTTCTACTACCGAGAAGGGTAACGATAAAAACGCCATTGCTGGATGGTCTTGTGTAAAGGACGCGGTTAGCGGACCTCAAGTGCCTTCCTACCAACATATTGAAGCAGACAATTGCGCCGGCTGGCTTGCAAACAAGGTGGGAGACGATTATCAGGTTGACGCCGGTACGCACCAGATCGCAAGTCGCGTTGGCTATGATGGCATAGCGGTCCGAATTTATATTTGGATGGAAGGAACCGATGCTGACTGCGTTAACAACGCCGCAGCTGAGGACCTTGCAACATACGATGTGACAGTCAAGCTCGCCGGTGTTGCAACGTCGTAATGCCGACGCTCGCTTAAATGCAGATGGTCAAGGGCCCGCTCCGAAGGAAGTGGGCCCTTTTTCGTTTGGCGCCATCATTGCATAGGCGATAATGTGGGGAACTGTTCTTCCAGGAGGTTCCTTATGGACGGCATCGCTTCTAGTGTTCCGCTGATTGCTCGGCCGAGTTTCGACCGTGCTTGCAGCTTTGTGCCGTCCGAATATGTCCAGGCCTGGGAGTGGTTCTTGCGCGAGGAGCAGCGTGGCGGCCTGTGGGACAAGCTCCCGCATCGCACCAATGCCGATAGCCCTCAATATCCCTTTCGTCTGACGATTGATTCCGAACTCTTTCCGGTGTCGCGCGACTCGGGCATCTTTTGGCCTGGTCGCCGGCGCGTTAAGCATCCGCGTGAGAAGACCTTCGCCCTTTCGGTGCACAACTCAAAGCGCGGCGCCTACCCCGATGTTCCGCCGCTCTATCTTGAGGATGGCACCTGGGTGCTCAAGTACTCGTCGCAAAGTGCTTCGGTCGAAAACTGGCGCGACCAGGACTACAACCAAAAGATGATCAACTGCATGGAGTGCGGCGTTCCCGTTGGCGTGTTCTTTGCAACGAGCGCTGGCTACAAGGTGCTGGGCCTAGCGTTCGTTGAGCGTTACGAGCCGGAGAACAGCTGGTTTGTGCTGCATGGCCCCGTTCACAAGGGTGGACCCGACGCGCGTTTCTTCCCCGATATGAGCTACATGAAGGACGCTCCGATTGCGGCGGAGTTTTCCGGCGCTCCGGCGAGCGACGATGAAAAGGTTCGCTATGCGCTGCGTCGCGAGCGAATCGGCCAGCAGCGTTTCCGCACGCAGCTCTTTGAGGCCTATACCGGTCGATGCGCCGTCTCGGGTTGCAATGTCGACGAAGCGCTCGAAGCTGCGCATATCGAGAACTACTCGGGTCCCAAGTCGCAGGTTGTCAGCAACGGTATCCTGCTGCGCCGCGACCTGCACTCGCTGTTCGACGCTCATCTGATTTCGTTTGAGCTGGTACGCGGCGACTATCAACTTTGCGGGTCGTACCTTCTGCGACATACGGAATATGCGACGTTTGCAGGCTCGGTGCTGCGCGAGCCGGACGAGCATCGCTTGCGACCCAACGCTCGATTCCTCGAGGCGCATCGAGCCGAGTTCGATTTCTCGGAATCGCGACGTCGGGCGGAAGCCGTTGCTCCGTATTAGTTAGGTGCGGCCCGTCGCAACCCAATCATGTCGATTGATCGGATCGCGCCGCGCCGCAACGAGAGCCGCACGATCCTGCCATCCTCTTCTCAACAGGTAAAACAGGAAAGGGGAGACCATGGGATGGCGAAGCGATATCGCGCGCGGCGCATACGGTAACTTACCGCGCGTTTTGATGGATCGGAGCTTATTTCCGCTCATCGAGGCCAGCTGCAGCCAAATCTGTCTGCCCTGTCCTTGCTGCGGTACAGACCTTCCGTGCCTAGACATCACCTTCATCGATGCCCGCGATAAGCACGCCACCGACCCGCGGGTTCGAACGGGCCTGCGCCTCCCGGTCTATCCTCAGCAATGCCCGACCTGTGGATGCGCCATTACCTATGACGATGCGGACACCTAATTGCCTGATGGCGAGCGAGGATTTTTGGACGATCGAAAACCGAGCGTGGATAATCTCCCGTTTTTGGGCTGAAGGGCTGTCAAAAACGGGAGATTTTCCACGCTCAGCCGTTTCTGCCTTATAAGATGCCCTACAGGTAAATCCCCTCGTACAAGGTCTTGTGGAACTGGGTGTGGTGGTCGCGTGCCCAGGTGAAGAGCGCCTGGTCAAAGTTGTCCTGGCTGGCGGGGATGCCGTAGACGCCGGCGACTTCCACGCGCACGAACTCCAGCGCGGGCAGCTTGTTGATGGCCGTGAGCGCAAACGGCGACGTGGGCTCCTCGAACAGGTAATGGCTGCCTTGCAGCGCGCCGCAGGCGGTGCAGGTGCTGGAGAGCGATGCGGTCTTGGTGGTGCGCGACGTTACGGGCTTGTAGCCGCAGCGCTCGCGCAGGTAGTCGCGGATCTCGGCCGGCACGCAGCCCAGCGCGGGGACGATAGCTATGGCGTTGGCGCGGGCGGTGTCGATCGCGATGTGGCCCGCGTCGTCCATGGCGGGTACTGCGCCGGGCGCAGCCTTGCTGCCCGAGTCCTCGGCCACCCGATACGGAATGCCAAAGGCCGTGACCGTTGTCTGCTCGTGGCACTTCCAACATTCGCGCTTGCCCAGCACCAGGTAGATGTAGGGCGCGCTGGGGTCGGAGCGGTCCAGCCCAGGCAGCCACGCGGCAAAGGGCTCGGGGTTGACGCCATCGGGCACGTACCAGATCTTCTTGACCCGGTCCCACTTGGCGCCCAGGGCCTTGGCCTTGTCTTTGTGCGAAAAGGGAACATCGAGCTCGGTGCGCATGGCGGCTCCTTTGTGCGGCTTGCGGTGCATGTGCTCCAAGGATACCCCAGCGCTGGGTGTGTGGTCGCTAAACGAGCATTTCGACCGTCCGAGAAGTCGCGGAGCATTTTGGCGAGGGGGTGCCGTCAAGCAAATGGGCAAGCAAATGGTCAGCTTTTGGTCAGTTGAGCGGCAACCTTGCCAAAAGCTTGACGGATTTGCATTTAGACGTCGACGAATGAACACTTTGGTTGCGCCGCGGCAAAAAACTGCTGGTCGTTTGCCGAAAACTCGCCAGGACCGCCAGCGGCCGCCGACGCGCGTGCTATCTTCGCGCCATGGGTTACTTTATCGTTTCACATAACGCTGCGTTGGCGCTTTTGGCGCACCTGCCGAACCCTCGTTTTGGGGATTCGGAACCAGAGGTCGTGTCGATTGCAGGCGCCTGCGCGCTGTTGGAGCAAGAGGCGCAGGAGTTTATCGATCGCTATGATCTGGGGATCCAAACGCTGGATTTGCTGGTGCCATCGCGTGCCGACCGTCGGCAGAGCAAGCATGTTAAGACGCACCTGTGCACCAACGAGCTCCCGGCGGGCTCGTTTATCTCGCTGGGCCACTGGATGGGCGGCCTGGATGCGTATGTGTGCTCCCCCGAGCTGGCGTTTGTGCAGGTTGCGCACGACAGCTCTGCGGCCGAGGCCATCTATGCCGGCTATGCCATGACATCGGACTATCGGCTGGACAACCTTGCTCCCGGCGGGGTGACAAGCAGGGATGGGGGCATGCGCGATGGCAGGCTCACGACGAAGGAGCTCATTGCGGCGTATATCGAGGCGTCCCCAAAGGTAAGGGGTCTCGCGAAGGCAAAGGCGCTGCTTGCGTATGTGATCGAGGGATCGCGCTCTCCGAGGGAGTCGGGGCTGTGCATGTTTATGTCGCTGCCTGCGCGCTACGGCGGGTATGCATTGGGCAAGGCCGAGCTCAACAAGAAGGCTTTCATTCGCGATGGACTCAACGATGGGCGCGAGCGCAAACTGCGCGTGTTGGAGCGCACGCCCGACATTACGCTTACGGCTAAAGTCGAGGTGGGCAGGGATAAAGTAAAGGCCGGGCTGCTGCCAGAGGTGCTGACCGCGATGGTCGACTACGACAGCGATGCCATTCATGACGGCCGCGAGAAGATCCACAAGGATGCCGAGCGCCGCAACGAGTTGGAACTGCTTGAGGGAGTAGCGTATTTTATGGTGACAACCGACCAAGCAAATGACTACGACAAGCTCGTTCGGCTGTGCGAACGCATCCGACGGAAGCTGCATCGGAATAAGCGCCCCATCTTTAACAAGGCGATGAGTGCAGAGCAGCGATATTTTGCCCATGCGCGTGCCGAAACGAAGCGATTTTGGCTCTGGCAAGCCGTTATCGATGCGCATCAGTATTGGTAGGGGCGGTAACAGGGGGTTAGAATTAGCGGCCATATATCCAGATCTAATACTTTTCCCGAGAAGTGAACGAGCCAGAATGGACCCCCGAAACATCGACACTTTTAGGGGCCCGTTTCCTGCGGTTTTGCTGCTGGGGTCCTGCGGTTTTAACGTCAAAAAGTGTGGATGCTCTGGGGGTCCAAATAAGCTCGTTCACTTCTCGGGAAAAGTATTAAACCTCACTTTATAGGGGGTTATTTATATATGGCTGCGAGACCCAACCGCGCCTGATCGGGGCAATCACCGGGGCTGTTTGGGCGCTTTGGGTGCCGTGGCATCCTCTGGGCTTGGTCGCCGTAAAATAAAACAGCTCAGAGGCGAAGCCTCTGAGCTGCGAACATTTGGTGGGCGTTAGAAGATTTGAACTTCTGACCTCTTCCGTGTCAGGGAAGCGCTCTCCCCCTGAGCTAAACGCCCGATCAAGGGTGCGCGAGTGCGCAGGGAATAATATAACGGAGCTCCCATCCGGTGGCAAGAACTATTTTTTAAAAAGTGGCAACTTGCGACCCTATCGGCCCCCGATCCGGCACGAGCAGCACGTGAAAAGTCGCGTTTGTACCCCCGATGAACTGCACGTTCGCGTAAAATGTTCCCATTATGGGCAAATGGTGTCCAGGTAGTTTACGATGCGGCATCTGGGGGAGGGACATGTCGGACGCGCGCTCGCTGCGAAAACAGTTCAATCGCATGCTCGCCACGTTGCTGGTGGCGCTTGCTGCTGCCGGAGCCGTAACGTATGCTTGGTACATCTACAACGCCAACCGCCACATCACCGACGTCAAGATGGCCGCGGGCACGGGCGTGACCTTCCTTATCTCCAACGAGTACGACGGCGAATACAAAACCAACGCCGGCCTGAGCTTTACGGGTCTGCTCGATCCCGTCTCGACCGACAACGTGCTCAACGGCTTTCAAAAGGTAACGGGCTTTACCGGCGGAACCACCCAGGACTCGCTGTTTGCCAGCATGTTTGGTGCCGCAGAGCATTCCGACTACTACAAGACCTCCCTGTACCTGGCCACCAACTCTGCCGCGACCGACGTGTACCTGTCGGGCATCGACTTTACCGAGCAGGACCCGGCAAACCCCATCTCTACCGCTCTGCGGGTGGGCCTGGTTACCTATGCGCCGGGGCAGGGCGATACCGTTACGGGCCAGTACATCTTTGAGGTCTCGGGCGAGCGCAATCCCCAGGCGCGCTACAACACGCTCGACGGCAAGGATGCCGGCGAGAACGAGCAGAATCACCTGGTGCTCGACAGCACCCGCTCCGATGGAACAACGGTTCATTTTGACCAGCTGACCAGTGCAAACTTCTGTGACTACAACGAAGACACTGGCATCGTGAGCCTCAAGGAGGCTACGACCAAGATCTGCAGCCTGCCCGCCGCTGCCAAGGGCACCAACCGCAGCACGCCCGTGCGCGTGGATGTGTACGTGTGGCTGGAAGGCTGCGACCCCGACTGCACCAACAACCTGGCTGCTACCAGCTTGCAATCGCTGGCGCTGCGCTTTGCCGGTAAGCGTTCGTAAGGGGCCGGGGCATGAGTACATCGAACATCAAAGACATCCTAAGCTCGCGCCGTCGCATGGTTGCCGCGGCCGCATGGATGTTGGTGCTGGTAGCCGCCCTGAGTGCGGCCACATACGCCTGGTTTAGCAACTCGCGCTTCACCAACGTGACGCCCGTGGCGCACACGGTAAGCGACGAGGGGTCCGACCTGCAGATTGGCCTTTCGGCCAACGGGCCCTGGGACACAACGGCAACGCTTGCCGCCGCCGACAAGACGCTCTATCCCATCTCGACGGCAGACCTTTCCCGCTTTTGGCGCGGCACGTTCCAAAACGCCGCCGGCATCACGACCGACTACGCCGACTGCACCGCGCAGCTGGACGACTACGCCCTTTCGGGCACGCTGTACCTTAAGGGCAGCGATAGCGCGCTCAACGTGTACCTGTATCAGGGCCAGATGAGCGTGACGAACGACCCGCAGCTGCTGGCCGTGCTGCGTCTGGGCCTGGTCATTACAACTCAGTCGGGCACGCAAACGCATATCTTTACCTGCGACGATCTGGGCAACACCTCGGGCGCCACCAGTAGGCGTACCACCGCGCAAGACGGCGTGGTCGTGGCGCCCGGTGCCTCGGGCTGGACCTACACCGCCGACCCCGCGCGTGCCATAAGCGCTTACAGCATGGATGGCACCGGCGACACGCCCGCGGCGCGCGCAGGCGCCACGCCCATCTGCACGCTGGCCGCCAACGAGGTGGCAAGCGTTCGCTACGTTGTGTACATGGAAGGCTGCGACGCCAATTGCATCGACGAGGCTCAGGCTCGCGATGTGGTGCTGCAGCTTGCCTTTGCCGCGGCCAAGGCATAAGGGGGGCGAAGCGACATGGAAGACAAGAAGCACATGCCAGCAGATAACCGCAAGGCCAAAACCCAGAGCGCTAGCTCCGCGGCCCCCTCCAGCGCGTCCGTCGATCGCCAGGTCCTCGAGGGCGCCGCCGCCCGCCGTCACGCCCGTCGCGCGCGTGCCTACATCGCGCTCGTTATGGTGGCGCTCGCCGCCACTTTGGGCGCCGCGACCTACGCCTGGTTTACCAGCAACATGAAGGTCAACACCAACTCGGTGAGCGTGCACAGCGACACGTCCAAGCTGGTGCTAGAGCTGGGCGATGCCGATCGCGGCAGCTGGTCGCAGCAGGGCGACGTTTCCCTGACTTCCAGCGCGAATGGCGCCGTGACGCTCTACCCAGTCTCGACCTTTGACCTCAACGGCTTTGCCGCCTGCGCGCAAAACAACTCGGCCGGCGATGCCACGGTATTTGAGCAGGCAAAAGACAATGGCTCCGCGTTCTACCACGGCTGGATCGATCTGCGCCCCACCATTACCGGAACGGGCGCCAGCAAAGTAAAGGGTAAGGTCAGCTTGTATCTGGCCGAATCGCTGGTCCCGCAGGACGCCAACGCCGAGCTGCTGCGCGCAGCCCGTGTGGGCATTAAGATCTCGAGCGGCAACCAGGTACTTGCCGCCAACATCTTTGAGCTCGACAGCTCCGACGGCGGCCATCGCGACGAGCATCCCGCGACCGTCCCCGCGGGCCTGGCAGGCTATACCGAGGGCATGCTTTTGGGCTGGCAAAACGGCCAGCTCGCTTGCGGTACCAACGTGACGCAGGACCCCGCCGCCTTTACGCTGGACACGAGCGAGACGGCCACGCGCCCGCAAAACACGCTTGCCACGCTGGGGCTGGGCCAGACCTATCGTCTGGATATCTATTACTACATCGAGGGCACCGACCCCGATAGCGCCGACTACCTGCATCAAGACCCGGGCACCTTGCACCTGGCGCTCTTTGCGACCTTGGACGGTGAGTAGCAATGGCACACGCCACGCCCGACAACCGCCGCCCGACCACCGGCGCTCCGGTTGCCGCGCCCACCGATATCGACCTGCGCCGCAAGCTCACTACCACCGTGGTGCTGGTGCTGTTTGCGCTGGTGGCGATAGCCATGGCAACGTTCGCCTGGTTCTCCATCGCCGATAGCGCCAAGACCCGCATGCTCATGATCGACGCCAACGCCGACGGCTCGCTGCGCTTTGACCTAGACGAGCATGCCGCGTTCGAAGAGTACGTGCACAGCCTGGGCTTCGACCAGATCTCGGCACGCATCGCCAGCGAAAAGGGCGTGGACATCGATGCATCCAGGCTCAAGCCCGTCACCACGAGCGACTACCAGACTTTTACCTTCGAGGACGGCTCCACCGCCGATCCCGCGACCGGCGCCTACTTGGAGTTCACGCTGCACTTTATGAGCAGTACGGACCTGCGCGTTCGCCTGACCGGGCAGGACGGCGACGGCGGCGCGTCCGGCACGCGGTTTAGCTCCGACACGCAGGGCATGGCCAGCGCCATGCGCATGAGCTTTACCGCCGACGGCTACACCTGGGTCTACAACCCCAACGGAGGCGGGGGCTCGTCCGGTACGGCCACCGTCTTTGGGCTCGATTCGGGCGCTGCCACCGCGGCCAGCGATATGTTCGACCTAATAAAAGATACGGACAAGCCGGTAACCGTTCGCATATGGCTCGAGGGAACGGACCCAAATTGCACTAATATGCTAAAGGGAGCTAACTATTCGGTTTCGATGCGCTTTGAGGGCATCGAGGAACAGTAGATATGCACGGCGGCCATCGGGCCGCGCACGACCTAGACAGACACGGTAGTAAGGGACATCATGCAATCTGTTAAAAAAGCCGCATCCATCGCACTAAGCGTCGTCATGTGGATCATCATCCTGGTAGCGGCCCTGTACGCGTTCACCACGCTCGCCACGCGCGAGGACGGCAGCGTCTCGGACATCGCCGGCTTCACCCCGCTCGCCGTACAGTCCGACTCCATGGCGCCCACGTTTAACAAGGGCGACCTCATCGTCATCAAAAAGTGCGACACCTCCAAGCTCGAGGTGGGCGACATCGTGACGTTCCACACCATTATCGACAACGAGTACGCGCTCAACACGCACCGTATCGCCGCCATCGACGAGGTCAACGGCATGCGCAGCTTTACCACCAAGGGCGACAACAACGACGTGGCCGATACGCACATCATCAGCGACGGCGACATCGTTGGTAAGTACCTGTTCGCGTTGCCGCAGATGGGCAAGGTCATGGACTTCCTGTCCAGCTCCATGGGCTTCCTCATTGTGATTGTGCTGCCCATGCTGCTGTTCTTTATCTACCAGGTGTATCACCTCATCGTGGTTGGCATGAACCTTAAGCGCGCTATGGCCGAGGAGGACCGCCTGGCCGCCGCGGCTGCCATCGTGGATGCCGAGGGCAAGGGCGACACTACCGTCACCGCCGATAACGCCGCCGAGCAGCTCGCCCAGGCCGAGGCCAAGCTCGAGGAAGCCCGTCGTCTGAAGGCCGAGGCCGAGGCGGCGATGAACGCGACCAAGCAGGAGGATACCGACGGTGAGTGAGTTTCTGGGATTTGCCTGGGAGCTGCTGGCAAAGGTTGTCTACAACGTCGTTGCCGTTGTGAGCTCCATCCTTAACCTGCTGGTGTTTGGCTGGGTTGAGTACTTCAACATCTTTATGACCTACTTCACCACGTTTGACCTGGTGGGCAAGATCGGCGCGGTCATTCTGTTTGCCATGCTCATCGCGGTCCCCGTGCTGATCGTGGCCATCCTGGTCCACCGCTACCGCATCAACCGCCGCCTGCATCGCGACGACACGTCCAACAAGGCGCTCTATCGCGAGATCGGCCGCCTGAACAAGCAGGTGCTCGATCTTATGGACGAGAAGAACAAGCTGCTGGCGCTCAAGGTCAATGCCATGGGCGGTACCAAGCAGATTCCGTACGTGGGCGCCTCGGCTCTTGCCGACGATCACCTGCCGACGGTGGGCAACGTGGTGGGCGCCGCTGCGGGCGCGCCTGCGGGCGAGGGCGCCACGGCTGCCGTGGTGTCGGGCAACGCGTCGCTCGCGCTTGATGGCGCGGGCGTCAAGGACGCCGCGGCTGCCATGGCCAAGGCCACCGTCGAGGCCAAGACCCTTGCCGAGGAAAAAGAGATCGCCCAGGCCAACCGCTTTCCCAAGCTGTCCCTCGTGGACCTTAAGTACCGCGACTGGGAGTCGCCGGCCTACGACGATGCCATCTCGCTCGAGGACTTTGTCGACAGCTTCCGCGCGTTCGCCTGCAGCCAGATGAAGCTCTACTACACGCCCGAAATCATCCGCCGCTTTGTGGCCGGCATGGCCGCCTCCAAGCTGCTGATCCTGGAGGGCATCTCGGGTACCGGTAAGACCTCGCTGCCCTACAGCTTTAGCCGCTACCTGGATAACCCCGCGACCATCGTGTCGGTGCAGCCGAGTTTTCGCGATCGCACCGAGGTGCTGGGCTACTTCAACGAGTTTTCCAAGCGCTTTAACGAGACCGAGTTCCTGCGCGCCGTGTACGAGGCAGGCCTTCGCCAGGACCCGTCCATGATCGTGCTCGACGAGATGAACCTCGCCCGCGTGGAGTACTACTTTGCCGAGATCCTGTCGGTGCTCGAGATGCCCAGCCACGACGAGTGGGTGCTCGACTTGGTGCCCACCCAGTGGGCCGCCGACCCCAAGGCCCTGCACGACGGCAAGCTCACCATTCCCGACAGCTTGTGGTTTATCGGCACCGCCAACAACGACGACTCCACCTTTACCATCACGGACAAGGTGTACGACCGTGCGATCCCCATCGAGCTCAACGAGCGCGCCGACGCGTTTGAATGCGAGCCGCACGAGCGCGTGCACGTGACGGCCGACCACCTGCAGTATCTGTTCCAAAAGGCCAAGGTCGAGTACGTAATCGACGACGAGCTGCTCCAGAAGATGCACAAGCTGGACCAGTACCTGCAGACCCGCTTTAAGCTGGCCTTTGGCAACCGTATCATCAAGCAGATGTACGACTTTATCCCCGTGTACGTGGCGTGCGGCGGCACCGAGCTGGGCGGCATGGACTACATCATCGCCCGCAAGGTGCTCAAGAAGTTTGAGTCCATGAACGTGAGCTTTGTGCGCGACGAGATGAAGGGCCTGATCGAGTACATCGAGAAGACCTTTGGCGAGGGCGGCCTGCCCGATTCCGTCATGTACCTGCAGCGGATCCAGAACTTCTACTAATGCTGTAAATGCGGGGCGGCGTGATGTCGCCCCGCCCCTTTCCGATCGATCCAACCTATGGAGCATCCCATGTCCGAGACCATTCAGGACCTCTATACCAGCTTCTCCGAGCAGATGGAGCCCATCCAGGAGGACAGCCGCTACTTTCGCTATCTGTTTGAGATGGCGCAGGCCTCGGGCACCACGATCGAGCAGCAGCGCGAGGAGCTCGTCAAGGTGGTGGACGAGGAATGGATCAGCATGATCGAGGACTCGCTCGACGCCATCAATACCATTATCGAAAAGCCGCGCCGCTTTATCACCACCGAGGAAGAGGTGGTGCCGGTCTCGCTCGCCAAAAAGATCAGCGCCGACAGCGTCCGTCACCTGAGCCAGAACACGCAGTTCCTGGCGCCGAGCGACGATGGCGGCGTCCATCCCACGCGCATCCTCAACGTCAATACCGTCGAGACCTACGACCTGTACGAGAATCGCTTTATCTACCACCTGATTCAGCGCCTGCTGACGTTTGTGGACAAGCGCACCGACGTGATCTTTTGGTCTACGGGCAACGAGATCCGCAACCGCTTTAAGATGCACAGCAAGATCGACGATGCGTACGAAGAGATCGAGTACAACGTCGAGATGACGGTCAAAAACCGCCAGAGCTTTGCCGAGAACGACGCCGACAACATGGACGTCTTTATGCGCATCGACCGCGTGCGCCGTCTGGTCATGGCGCTGCGTGGCGCGTCGTTCTGCCAGATTATGAACGGTTGCAGTGCGGTCCGCAGCCCCATCCAGCGCACCAACCTCATCATGAAGGACCCCAACTACCGCAAGTGCTACCAGCTGTGGCAGTTTATGGAGCGCTACGACAAGGTGGGCTACAACATCGACGTGCAGCAGCAGGCGCTGGCGTTCGACGACGAGTACATGGTGCAGATGTACACCAACCTCATTAACAACTACACCGTCTTTAAGAGCCTGACCGATGACGAGCGCAACCTGCAGGAGCTCGAGAGTGTGCAACACGCGCCGGTGGCGCCCAAGTTTATTAAGGAGATTAAGGAGGAGCAGGTCGATAGCCCCGACCTGCCCGACGTCGAGGTCCGGCGCGTGTTTGTGGAGGAGGTCACGCAGGCCCAGCTCGATGCCGAGCAGGCGCTGACCGAGGCCCGCGAGCAGATTGAGGAGCTGCAGGGGCAGCTTACGTCCTGGAAGGTTCAGGCGCATGCGCTGACCGACGAGCGCGACGACTTGGCCGACGAGTTGGACGAGGCCAAAACGCGCGAGCTGGCGCTGACGCAACGCGCGCAGATGGCCGAGGCGGATGTTGAGGAGCTGCGAGGTTCGCTGGAGGATGTCGAGGCGGGCAAGAAGGCTGCCGAGGCCGACGCTGTCGAGGCGCGTGAGACCGCGGCGGCGCAGCTTGAGCAGATGCGCGCCGAGGCCGATGCCGAGGTGGCTGCCGCCCGGGCAGACGCGGACGCCAAGGTTGCTGCCGCCGAGCAGGCGGCTTCCGAGCAGGTCGCGCAGGTTAAGAGCGATGCTACTGCGGCCCTGGCCGCCAAGACGGCGGCCGACGCTGCCGAGCTGCAGGCCACCAAGGACACTGCTGCGGCCGAGCTCGCCGCCGTGCGCGAGGCCTCTGCCAAGGAGATGGCCGAGCTGCATGCCAAGTTGGACGCCGCCAAGCTGCAGATCGAGGAAGTGCAGCTGACGGCCGAACGCGATGCTCGCGCCGCGCAGGAGGCGGCCGACGCCTCGGCAGCCGCAGCGGAGCAGGCGCTCGCCGACACCGTTGCCGCGGCTGAGGCGAAGGTCTCCGCCGCCCAGCAGGCCGCCGATGCCGCAATCGATGCTGCCCGCGTTGCCGCCGACTCTGCCGTTGAGCAGGCTGCGGTGGATGCCAACGAAAAGGTCGCCGCCGCTGCCGCCGAGCGCGACACCGCCACGCGTGCCGCCGAGGAGGCCCGTGCCGACGCCGATGCACGCATTGCCGCGGCCGAGCTCGAGGCGGGGGAGCGAATCGAGCAGGAGGTCGCCGCCGTCCGTGCCGCTTGCGAGCGCGAGGTCGAAGCTGCTCGCGCGGAGATGCAGCAGCGCTTGGCCTCGTTGGCGCACGAGCTGGAACAGGCCGAGCGCGATCGCGCCCGCGCCGAGCGCCGTGCCGAGGGCAACAGCCTGTCGCGCTATCTGCTGGCTCGCTTGCGCGGAGAGGCCGCCGAGGGCGATGTCGCCACGACCGTTGAGGGAGATGAGACCGACGTTTCGGCATCTGACGCCACTGACGTCGAGCCTTCCGCAAAGGACGCCGACAAGTGATGAAGCACGTGCTCCGCGTGATCAACGTGCTGGCGACCGTGGTGATCCTGGTCGCCTTTGTGGTGCTGCTGCGCACGGTGTTCACGCCCGCCGGCGAGATCCCCACCATCATGGGCTATGGCTTTATGCGCACGCTGACCGGCTCTATGGAGCCGGCGATTCCCGTGCACTCGTTTATCGTCGTCGATACCGACAACAGTCAGGCCTACCAGGTGGGTGACATCATCACCTTCCATTCGTCCGATGACGCGCTGGAGGGTTCACTCAACACGCACCGCATCGTTGCCGTGGAGGCCGCGGCCGACGGCACGCCGGTCTACCGCACCAAGGGCGATGCCAATCCGGTCGAGGACGCCGCGCCCGTGCCCGCCGCCGACGTGGTGGGCCGCGTGGTCTTTGTCTCGGCGGGGCTGGGCGTGGTGGTCTCGTTGCTCACCAATCCGCTGCTGTTCTTTCCGCTTATCGTGGTGCCGCTGATCGTGCTGCTGGTGCTCGAGATTCGCCATATGGTCAAGACAACGCAAGAGGTGGCACGCGCCGAGGACGAGGCCGCCCTGCGCGCAGCCGTGGAGCAGATTCGCGAAAAGCGCCGTCGCGAGCAGGAGGAGCAGGGCGACGCCGGTGACGAGGGCGATGCCGACGGTGGCCATACCGATGAAAGTGCGGAAGCCGATCCCGGCGCCCCAGGCGATTCCAACCGCTCGGCATAGCTCTTCGGTGCCTTTCGTCCCTGCAATTTGGATGCTCGTAGATGTTCCGAATCGCCCGCATTTCCGTATCAATATTCGTGCTACAGTTTGAGCGCTTTGTTGCCAATTGATTTCTGGGGAGTGGGATGGAACAGAAGCGCTCGGCGCAGTGTGCACGTGAAAGGGCTTCGGTACCGATGACGGCGGCGTCTGATTTTATCGTGCCCGAGGGGACTGACGAGCTGAGCCGCAGCACCCGCCGCGCATGGCGCGACCGCCTCAACGACGCCCAGGCGCGCAAGATGGCCCTGGGTACGCTCGCCGCGTTTGCCGGCGGTACGTTTTGGGGTTTTTCTGGCACCAGCGCCAGCTACCTCTTTGACGTGTGCCATATCGAGACGTTTTGGCTGATGAGCGTGCGCCAAGTTATCGCTGGCCTGCTCTTTATGTTCGTTGTGCTCAGAAAAGACCGCGACCGCTTGATCGAGCTGTGGACTACCCCCGCCGATCGCAAGCAGCTTATTCTGTTTACGATCTTTGGCCTGCTGTTCAACCAGCTTTGCTATCTGTCAGCCGTGCGCCTGACCAACGCGGGTACCGCGACTGTCTTCCAGTGCCTGCAGCTGGTGGTCGTCATGGGGTATGCCTGCGTCACCGCGCATCGACTGCCGCGCACGCGCGAGGCTCTTGGCATTTTGCTCGCATTGGGCGGAACGTTTTTGATCGCCACGGGCGGCGACCCCAGTACGCTCAACATCTCGCCGATGGGCCTGCTCTCGGGCCTTTTGTGCGCAGTGGGCGGTGCCTGCATAGCAATCATCCCTGCCGGAATCCTCAACAAATACGGTAGCCCGGTCGTCACGGGCTCGGCCATGCTTTCGGCGGCAATCGTGATGAGTATCTTTACCCAGCCGTGGGCGCATATGCCGGCGCTCGGCCCCTCGGGTGTCGGCGCGCTCGCGATATTTATTGTGGTGGGGTCGTTCTTCGCCTATATGTTCTACATGCAGGGCGTTAAGGAGATTGGCTCGGTGCGCGCGAGCCTCCTTGGAACCATGGAGCCGGTTTCGGCCACCATCACCAGCGCCCTTATGCTGGGAACGGTGTTTTTGCCCACCGACCTGGCGGGCTTTGCCATGATTATCGCGATGGTGTTTTTGACGGTGTAGCTGGCGCCAAGACGGAAAAGGCGTTGTGCCACATTTTCGCCAATTGATGTCCGTGTCTGGAGTTTAGCTGTCGATGCTCAAAATGCCATAAACTAGTAACGTTATGGACTTTTTCATTGCGACTCAATTGCGAGGATTTCTTTATGGCTGGTAATCACTTTAAGGGCAGCGATAGCGGCCGTCCTGCAGTTCCGCCGCGTCCGAACGGGGCTGGTAAGGCCGGCACGCCGGGCGGCGCTGGGCAGGGCGGTTCCGGTAAGCGCGTGTCCCCGGGCGAGACGGCGATGTTTACCGCTCTGTACGAGCAGTCTCAAAAGGCAAAAAAGACCGGCCGTGCAAGAGGGAATGTCTTTGCGGGCGGTGCAACCTCCACGTCGCAGCCGAGCGGGGCCCCTTCGATACCTGCGAACAACGCAGGTGCTGCCAACGCCGCGAATACCGCCGGCAACGTTAATGCCGGCAAGGCCGCCAACAATACTCCCTCTGCCGGTGGCGCGGGGCTTACGGGTAACCTTGGCACGATTTACACCGGCGCCTCCGAGACTGGCACGTTCGCCCGCCTGGATGATAGCGGTGCCGAGTTTGCGGGCTCGGGTTCCAAGGAAGATTATTACGATTTTGGCTTGAACTACGGTAGCGACGCTTCGTCGAGTTCGACCTCTGACGGTCTGGTCCGTCATCGCCATCGCAAGGGCGAACGCAAAAAGCGTCACACCGGCGCCATTATTGCCGCTGTAGTCGCGGTGCTTCTCGTTGCGCTTGGCGCAAGCGGCTTTATGCTGCTTAACTCGGCAAAGACCGTAAAGAGTGAAGCGAAGGAGGCCGTCGAGATTGTCGGTGGCCTTAAGGACAAGGTCACGTCGGGCGATTTTTCGACGCTGCCTGACGACGCGAAGAAGATTGATGAGCTTTGCGACAGCATGAAGGCGGAGACCTCGAGCCCGCTGTGGACGGCGGCTTCGTTTATCCCGGTGTATGGCAGCGACATCAATGCGGCCCGCACCATGATCGACGCCCTGTCCGATGTCTCGAGCAATGCGCTGGTTCCCATGGCCGATAACCTTTCGCAGGCCACGCCCGGCAAGCTGTTTCAGGACGGCATGATTAACGTGTCCGCGCTGCAGGCGGTCGCCGATTCGCTTTCCAGCAGCTCGAAGGTGTTCAAGAGCGCCAACGAGAAGATCCAGGGCATTGGCGATACTCATATTTCCCAGGTGACCGAGCTGGTCGATAAGGCCAAGGACGGCTTTGCCACCCTCAACGGCGCGGTTGACGCGGCGGAGAAGGTCGCCCCCGTCCTTCCGCAGATGCTCGGCGCCAACGGCCAGACGCGCAACTACCTTGTGTACGCCATGAACAACGTCGAGATTCGTGCCTGCGGCGGCTTTGGCGGTTCGCAGGGCCTGATTTCGGTCACCGACGGCCAGATGTCGATTGGCGAGTTTGTTCCCCGCATTGGACTCAGCGAGGATGAGGCAGTCGAGAGCGTCGACGAAGAGGATGAGGCGCTGTTCGGCAACCACAGTAACCTGTACAACTCGGGCAATACCTATTCGCCTGATTGGCCCCGCAACTCGCAGCGTGTCGCAGCCCTGTGGAAATCTCAATATGGCCAGGACGTTGACGGCGTCGTGGGTATCGACCCGGTGTTCCTGCAGTATCTGCTGGGCCTGGTCGGTAACGTGTCGCTGCCCGACGGAACGGTTGTCGACGGCACCAACGCCGCAAAGGTCCTCATGCACGATGTGTACTGGAACTATCCGGTCGAGGAGTCGGACGGCATCTTTGCATCCGTCGCCAGCGCTGCCTTCGACAAGATCCTTGGCGGTATCGGCGATGTCGATGTTACGAAGCTTGTCAGCGCCGTTGAGCGCGGTGCCGAAGAGGGCCGCCTGATCGCGTGGATGAAAAACGATGACGAGCAGAACGCTATCAAGGAGATGAACATCGACGCCTCGCTGCCCGATCCGGATGACCCGAGTGAAGATCCCGTTGCTGGTGTCTACTTTAACAACCTGAGCTTCTCCAAGCTCGACTGGTACCTGAATGCCGATACGCAGATTGGCCAGGGCATCAAGAACGGTGACGGCACATGCTCGTATCGCATCACCGTTACCCTGACGAACATCATGACGCAGGAGGAGGCCGGCAAGCTGCCCGACTACGTCGCGGCGAGCGCGCCCGATGCCGCGCGCGACGACGAGCGTCTGAATGTCTCGTTGTTTGCCCCGACGGGCGGCAACATTACTGATCTGACCGTCGAGGGCACCCAGTTTGGTCTTGGCGCCGCTACGTGGCATGGAATCCCCTTCTATTCGGGCACCGTTGACCTGCATGCTGGCGAGACGACGACGATCACATATACGCTGACCACGTCAGCCGAGGCGGGGGACAAGCCGCTTACGCTGCGTCAGACTCCTACATGCCAGGCGGCTCGCGACAGCGCGTCGGCGTAGGGTTTTTCTGGTAGCGCAGATAATCGAGTACCATTTTGGGGCGGACAGGCAATCTGTTCGCCCCTATTTTGTAAGGAGAGCGCATGAAGTACTTTGGCACCGACGGCTTTCGCGGTGAGGCTAACGTTGGGCTGACGGTAGAGCACGCTTATAAGATTGGCCGTTTTGTGGGCTGGTATTACGGCGCCAACCGCGAGCGCAAGGCGCGCATCATCGTGGGTAAGGACACGCGTCGCTCGAGTTATATGTTCGAGGCGGCGCTGGTGAGTGGCCTGGTCGCGAGCGGTGCGGACGCCTATATGCTGCACGTGATCCCCACACCGGGTGTAGCGCATCAGACCGTGGAAGGCTGCTTCGATTGCGGCATCATGATCAGCGCGAGCCACAACCCGTTTTGCGATAACGGCATTAAGCTCGTCAATAGCGACGGTTTTAAGATGGACGAGGACGTACTGGAGCTCATCGAGGACTACGTCGATGGCAAGAGCGAGGTGCCGCTGGCCACGGGCAACCACATCGGCGCCACGGTGGACTACATGCAGGGCCGCAACCGCTACATTGCCTCGCTCATCGCCAGCGCGAACTTTTCGCTGCAGGGCGTCAAGATCGGCATCGACTGCGCCAACGGCTCGGCGTCCTCGGTGGCCAAGCCGGTGTTCGACGCGCTGGGCGCCGACGTGCGCGTGATCAATGCCGCGCCTGATGGTTTTAACATCAACGTCGACTGCGGCTCTACGCATATGGAGCGCCTGCAGCGCCACGTGGTGGAGCAGGGCCTGGACGTGGGCTTTGCCTATGACGGCGATGCCGACCGCTGCCTGGCCGTGGACGAGCGCGGCCGTGTGGTCGACGGCGACCAGATCCTGTACGTGTGCGGCGTGTACCTGAACAAGCACGGTCGCCTTTCGGGCGGTACCGTGGTGCCGACGATCGCCAGCAACTTTGGCCTGATCAAGTCGCTGGAGCTTGCCGGCCTGAGTGCCGTGACCAGCGGCGTGGGCGACCGTCACGTGTATGCCAAGATGCGCGAGGGCGGCTACAGCCTGGGTGGCGAGCAGACGGGCCATACGATCTTTGGCGATATCGAGCGCACGGGCGACGGCATTATGACCTCGTTGCGCGTGATGGAAGTGATTCGTGCCGAGCGCGAGACGCTCTCGCAGCTCACGGCTCCGTGCAAGCTGTTGCCGCAGGCGCAGGTTGCCGTGCGCGTGGCGGACAAGGACGACGCGCTGGGCAACATGGGCGTGCAGGCCGCCGTCGCCGAGGCCGAGGCGTCGCTGGCGGGCGAGGGCCGCGTACTGGTGCGCAAGAGCGGAACCGAGTCGGTGATTCGCGTTTTGGCCGAAGCCCCCGACCAGGCAGCCGCCGACGCCGCCATGAAGCGCATCGCCAACGCGCTGGAGGCTCTTTAGTTACGCGGTTTTACCAAACCGCGTAACTGCTCGACGCTGCAAACGGCCTCAAGCGGCAATCTGACGTTCAATTTCAAGGGCGTGACCAGAAGGTCAGCGCCCTTTCATTTCACGTCACCTTGCTCGCTTGGGGCCGTTTTCGCTGACGTTGCTAAGACATTGGCGTCAACATGGTTGGCGTTGGCGATGGCGTGCTGGTCAATCCTTACAGCTGGTAGAGCGTGGTGAACTTGTCCTGCAGGTAGCTGCAGTAGTAGCGGGCATCAAAGTCCATGCCGCAGGCGCCCTTGATGAGCTCCGGTGCGTCCCTGGCGCGGCCCCACTGCCAAATGTGCTCGCCCAGCCAGGCACGGACGGGTGCCAGATCGCCGCTCGCGCAGGCACCGGTAAGGTCGACGCCGTCGCGGCACATGGCCGGCACAAACATGGCGTCGTAGGCACTGCCCAGCGCATAGGTGGGGAAGTAGCCAAACGAGCCGCCGCTCCAGTGCGTATCCTGCAGGCAGCCACGCGTGTCGTTGGGAACCGGAATGCCCAGGTACTCTTCCATAAAGCGGTTCCAAAGCGCGGGGATGTCCTTGGCCGTGGCCTCGCCGGCAAACAGCATGCGCTCAATCTCGTAGCGCACCATAATGTGCAGCGGATAGGTGAGCTCGTCCGCCTCGGTGCGGATCAACGACGGCTGAGCGATGTTCACGGCATGGTAGAGCGTATCCTCGTCCACGCTGCCATAGACCTCGGGCGCGTGACGGCGCAGCACCTCAAGCAGCGGGCCCATAAAGGCGCGGCTGCGGCCCACGGTGTTCTCGAAAAAGCGGCTCTGGCTCTCGTGGATGCCCATGGAGGTGCCGCCCTCCAGGCAGGTGCGCGCGTAGGCGGGGTTCACGCCCAGCTCGTACATGGTGTGACCGGCCTCGTGGATGATGCTGTAGACGTTGGAGATGCAGTCGTCCTCGTAGATGTGCGTCGCGATGCGCGCGTCGCCCACGGCAAAGCCCTCGCTAAACGGGTGCTCGGTAAAGGCAAGCGTGGTGTCGTTCAGGTCCAGGCCGACGAGCTTCATAAGGTCGAAGCTCATGGCGCGCTGGGCGGCCTCGGGCACGCGGGCGTGCAAAAAGTCGGCAGCGGGCTGCTGGCCGCGCTCGCCGATGGCGTGCACGAGCGGCACGACCGTCGCCTTGACCTCATCGCAAAACGCATCGAAGCTCTTGGCGGAAAGGCCGCGCTCGTACTGGTCGAGCCAAACATCGTATGGGTCGCGCTTGGGGTCCATGAGCTCGGCCTGATGCTTAAGTTGGGCGACGATTCTATCCACATAGGGCTCAAAGCTCGCCCAGTCATTGGCCGTCTTGGCCTTGTGCCACACGGCGTCGGCCTCGCAGGTGAGCCTGGTCCAGGCCTCGGCCTCCTCGGTGGGGATGGCGCTTGCCTCGCGCTGGTCGCGGCCGAGCACGCGGATCTCATCGACCAGCTGCGGGTCGTCGATCTTTCCGCCCGCGACCGTCTCACGCGCGAGAGAGCGCACAAGCTCAACAGACTTTTTGCTGGTCAGGAGTTTGTGATGTTCGCCGGCAAGGGTGCCCATAGCATCGGCGCGGGCCGCGGCGCCGTTGGCGGGAGCAATGGTTGCGCCGTCAAACTCGGCAATCTTGAGCAGGTACTCGCGGGTCCACAGCTTGCCCTCGAGCTTGCGGAATTTTTTGACGGCCTTATCGACCTTCATGCCTTTGGGCGTCTTGCCCGCTGCGGGCTCGGCCTTCTTATCGTGCTTCTTTCCCATACCATATCCTTGATCTCGTGAGCCGAGCGCCTCGGGTGGGCGCGCGGCCAGTTTGCACAGCTACCTGCCTTGTACCCAGCACGAACAAAACGGAACGCGGCGATACGCCCACACAATGTGGTATCCTGTAGCCCAATGCGTTGACGGAGAGGGTTTTGCCCGCCGCGTCGCCGGCAAGAGAGGGAAGGTCATGGGCTGCAAGCCTTCCTGCGGTGGCAAGGGCCAAGCGTTCACTCCCGAGCAGCGACCTCAACGGGCGCGCGGCTAGCGGCGGCGAAGCCCCAGTAGGGAAGCCGTGAGCCTCGCGATAAGGGGCGCAGAGTGGGCACGGCGGGCCAGACATCCGCCGGGTCAAACAAGGTGGTACCGCGGAATTCAACCGTCCTTGGGCAATGCACACGCCCGAGGACGGTTTTTTTATTACCGAACCGGGCCGCACATTCGTAAGCATCGGGCGGTGCCAGCCGCCCCGGCAAGCGGATGCGCGAGAGACGAAAGGGAAGACATGAGTCTGATTGATGATCTGGTCAAACTCGAGGAAGAGGCCAAGGAGCTCGTCGCAGGCGCCGACGACGCCGAGAAGCTTGAGGCCGCGCGCGTCGCGCTGCTCGGCCGCAAGGGTCGTATCACCGGCCTGATGCGCATGATGGGCAAGCTCGCCCCCGAGGATCGTCCCGTCATGGGCAAGCGCGCCAACGAGATGCGCCAGCTGATCGAGGGCATGCTTGACGAGCGCACCACCGAGATGAAGGCTGCCGCCCTCAAGCACGCACTCGAGCACGAAGCCGTCGACATCACGCTGCCGGGCATCCGTCCGCAGATCGGCCACCAGCACCTGATCAAGCAGATTATCGAGGAGGCCGAGGACATCTTCTGCGGCATCGGCTACACCGTCGAGTCCGGCCCCATGGTCGACACCTCCTACTACAACTTCACCGCGCTCAACGCCCCCATGGATCACCCGAGCCGCTCGGCCCGCGATACCTTCTACGTGGTCGACAACAACCCCGGCAGCGTCGCGCACCCCGAGGCTCACGCCCACGGCGAGTCCGACGTGCTGCTGCGCACCCAGACCTCGGGCGTGCAGATCCACACCATGGAGTCGCAAAAGCCGCCCATCTACATGATCTGCCCGGGCACCGTCTACCGTCCCGACACGGCCGACGCCTGCCACCTGCCGCAGTTCAACCAGATCGAGGGCTTGGTCGTCGACGAGGGCATTACCTTTGGCGATCTGAAGGGCACGCTCGACTACTTTGTTAAGTGCATGTTTGGCGAGGACCGCAAGACGCGCTACCGTCCGCACTTCTTCCCCTTCACTGAGCCCAGCTGCGAGGTGGACGTGAGCTGCCACGTGTGTGGCGGCAAGGGCTGCAACTTCTGCAAGCACAGCGGCTGGATCGAGATCCTGGGCTGTGGCATGGTCGACCCCAACGTGCTCATCAACTGCGGCATCGACCCCGAGAAGTACACCGGCTTCGCCTTTGGCATTGGCGCCGAGCGCGTCGCGGCCCTGCGCTACGACCTGCCCGACCTGCGAACTCTCATGACGGGCGATATGAGATTCCTGAATCAGTTCTAGGCTGCGGCTTGCCCAAGCACGGCACCTCGGCGCTCATTCGTCGCTTGCGTACCAAAGTACGCGGCGCTCCTCTTTCGGGCCGATCTGCCGCACTTGGACAACCCTCGCTTTGTAAGGAATGTTCACAAAGTTGAAGTTTCCACCTGCATTTCTTCGCAGGCTTTCAGTATGAAAGGAGAGCTAGATGCGTGTTTCTTACGACTGGCTCAAGACCATGATCGATATTCCGGAGGATCCCAAGACCCTTTCGGACGAATATATCCGTACCGGCACCGAGGTCGAGGCGATCGACACCGTGGGCGAGTCCTTCGACCACGTGGTGACCGCCAAGGTGCTCACCAAGGCCCCACACCCCGATAGCGACCACATGTATGTGTGCTCGGTCGACGTGGGCGACAAGAACCTCGACGCCGACGGCAACCCCGCTCCGCTGCAGATTGTCTGCGGCGCGCAGAACTTCGAGGCCGGCGACCACATCGTCACGGCCATGATCGGCGCTGTCCTGCCCGGCGACGTCAAGATCAAGAAGAGCAAGCTCCGCGGCGTCGTGTCCATGGGCATGAACTGCTCCGCGCGCGAGCTCGGCCTGGGCGGCGACCACTCCGGCATCATGATTCTGCCCGAGGACACGCCCTGCGGCATGCCGTTTGCCGAGTACGTGGGCTCGAGCGACACCGTGCTCGACTGCGAGATCACGCCCAACCGCCCCGACTGCCTGTCCATGATCGGCATGGCCCGCGAGACCGGCGCCATCTTCGACCGCGATTTCCACGTTGAGCTGCCCGCCATCAAAACCGAGACCGGCCGCGCGACCGACGACGAGCTTTCCGTCGAGATCGCCGACGAGGGCCTGTGCGACCGCTACGTTGCCCGCATCGTGCGCAACGTGAAGGTCGGCCCGTCGCCCGACTGGATGGTCAAGCGCCTTAACGCCCTGGGCGTGCGCCCGCATAACAACATCGTCGACATCACCAACTACGTGATGATGCTCACCGGTCAGCCGCTGCACGCCTTTGACCTGTCCACCTTTGCCGAGCGCGAGGGCAGGCGTCGCGTGGTGGTTCGCGCCGCCCAGCAGGATGAGAAGTTCACGACGCTCGACGGCGAGGAGCGCACGCTCGACGCTGGCATGGGCCTTATCACCGATGGCGAGCGCCCCGTGGCGTTGGCCGGCGTTATGGGCGGCATGGATTCCGAGATCGAGGACGACACCGTCGACGTGATGGTCGAGAGCGCCTGCTTCAACGCCGGTCGCACCTCGCACACCAGCCGTGACCTGTCGCTGATCTCCGACGCCTCCATTCGCTTTGAGCGCCAGGTCGACGAGACCGGCTGCGTGGATGTTGCCGATGTTGCCTGCGCGCTCATCGAGGAGATCGCCGGCGGCGAGGTCGCTCCCGGCTACATCGACGTGTTCCCCGCGCCCAAGACCATCGACAGCATTAAGCTGCGCCTGGCCCGCGTGCACGCCATCTGCGGCGCCGACATCGAGCCCGACTTTATCGAGCGCTCGCTCACCCGCCTGGGCTGCACCGTCGAGCGCGACGGCGAGGACTTTATGGTCACTCCGCCGAGCTTCCGCCCCGACCTGCCGCGCGAGATCGATCTGATCGAGGAGGTCCTGCGTCTGTGGGGCATGGGCCGCGTGACGGCGACCATCCCGGCTGCCAAGAACCACATCGGCGGCCTGACCCGCGAGCAGAAGCTCACCCGCAAGGTCGGCGAGATCCTGCGCGCCTGCGGCCTCAACGAGACCACGACTTTTGGCTTTGCCGCCCCGGGCGACCTGGAGAAGATCGGCATGTCCACCGAGGGCCGCGGTTGCCCCGTGGTGCTTATGAACCCGCTGGTAGCCGAGCAGACCGAGATGCGTCGTTCGCTGCTGCCGGGCCTGCTGCAGTCCGTTGCCTACAACGAGGCCCACGGCACGCCCAACGTGCACCTGTACGAGGTCGGTAGCCTGTTCCACGGCCGCGAGAACGCCAGCCTGCCCAAGGAGACCAAGTCCGTGGCGGGCGTGCTTTCGGGCCAGTGGAGCGAGCAGTCTTGGAACATGAAGTACCGCAAGCTGCGCTTCTTCTTTGGCAAGGGCATTGTCGAGGAGCTGCTCGCCCAGCTGCGCATCGAGAAGGTTCGTTTCCGTCCCGCTGAGGGCGAGGGCTACGCTTTCTTGCAGCCGGGCCGCGCCGCCGAGGTCCTCTCCGGCGGTACCGTGCTGGGCTGGGTCGGCGAGATCCACCCCGAGGCGCGCGAGGCGATGGGCATCGATGAGGTCGTCGTTGCCTTTGAGCTCGATCTGGACAAGCTGATCAAGGGCGCCCGCAATCAGGAGAACTACCGCGAGTTCTCGCAGTACCCTGCTGTTGAGCACGACCTTGCCATTGTGGTCGACAATGCCGTGACCTGCGAGGATCTTGAGCGCCGTATTACCAGCGCCGGCGGCAAGTTGCTCGAGGGCGTGCGCCTGTTCGACGTCTACCGCGATCCCATCCGCATCGGAGCGGGCAAAAAGTCCATGGCCTTTGCGCTTACGTATCGCTCCGACGACCACACGCTCACCAGCGAAGAGGTCGAGAAGGCGCACCAGAAGATTGTCACCAAGGTGTGCAAGGGCGTAAACGGCGAGGTCCGCGGCTAGGGCTTGCGATGGGAGCGTAGGGCCTGATGGCGGTTGCTGCGGAGCCCTGCGCGACCGCGGTGTTCGGAATAAGGCACCGTTGACCCTGCATATATGACACGCGCATTACATAACGGCGTGCTGCTTTTGTGGCGGCGCGCTGTTTTGCTATTATAGCCTGCGGCGTGTTACGAATATGACATTACGTAACACTGGCAAGGTGATTCAAGCGGCGTTGCAATTCCGTGCGCCGATACCGGGAGGCGTATATGCACATTCCAGACAACTACCTGTCCCCGCAGACCGATGCCGTTATGGCGGTGGCGATGGTGCCCGTATGGGTTCACTGCATCAAGAAAGTGCGCGCCACGCTCGATCGCGAGCATATGGCCTTTCTGGGTATTTGCGCTGCGTTCTCCTTTTTGCTCATGATGTTTAACGTTCCGCTGCCCGGCGGCACCACAGGCCACGCCGTCGGCGGCGCACTCATCGCGCTGCTGCTGGGCCCCGAGGCCGCGGCTATCGCTGTCTCGGTCGCGCTGGCGCTGCAGGCGCTGCTGTTTGGCGACGGCGGCGTTCTGTCGTTTGGCGCCAACTGCTTTAACATGGCCTTTGTGCTGCCGTTTGCCGCTGCTATCGTGTTCCGTGCGCTCAACAGCCGTCTGCACGACAAGAGCTGGGGCACCTCGGTTTCTGCCATCGTGAGCGGTTGGGTCGGCCTGTGCCTGGCGGCCCTGTGCGCGGCAATCGAGTTTGGTATTCAGCCGATGCTCTTTACCAACGCTTCGGGCGCGCCGCTGTACTGCCCCTTCCCGCTGTCCGTGGCTATTCCGGCCATGTTGATCCCGCATATGCTGGTTGCCGGTGTGGTCGAGGGCGTGGCGACGGCCGCAATCTACGGCTTTATCAAGAAGACGGCGCCGAGCATTATCGTCGGCCCCGAAGCCGCCGATGGCCAGCTTGCCGCCGAGGGCGCTGCCGCCAAGAAGACCTCGCTGGTCCCCACGCTCATTCTGGTCGCCGTGCTTGTCGTGGCTACGCCGCTCGGCTTGCTTGCCACCGGTGACGCCTGGGGTGAGTGGGACGCCGAGGGCGCCGCGACCGCCGTTCAGGAGGCTGGTGACGACAGTCTGCAGGCTTCGGTCGGTCTCGACACTCCGACCTTTGCCGATACCCTGCCCACGGGCGATTATCTGCAGGCCTATTCCGAGGAGCAGGGCCTTGGCTTTGCCGGCCAGGCCGCGATGTATATTCTTTCGGGCGTGATTGGCGTGGCGGTGCTCACCATCGCATTCCGCCTGGTCTCGCTGACGGTCAAGGAAAGCGGTGCTCATGGCAATAGCCGAGCTGCCTAGCTGGCTTGCGGCCGAGGAGCGATACGAGCCCGCGGGGGCTCGGCATCGTGTGATGCAAAAGAACGTCCTGCATCTGGCGAGCCTGCTTGAGCGGGTTCGCCTGGGTGGAGGTGCGAACGAGGGCGGGTCGATGGTCGACCGCGCCCTTTCTTGCGTTTCGGCTCCGGTGCGCCTGTTAGGGATGTTCGTTTGCGTCCTGTGCGTGTGTCTGACGCAAAGCCCGCTGTACCTGATGTTGATGGCGGCAATCGCGTTGGTGCTGGTCGCGGTGCGCCCCGTACGCGGGCTCCGCGCTACCTTTGTGCCGGCGTTGGCTGCCGCGGGGTTTGCCGTGGTTCTGGCGCTGCCTGCCCTGCTGCTGGGTGCTTCTGCCACGGGCGCCATGCTCAAGATTGCACTCAAGACGTTCATTAACGTGTCGCTGGTGCTGGGTGTTTCGTGGACGCTCACCTGGAGCCGCATGTCGGCGGCGCTCAAGATGCTGCATCTACCCGACGAAGTTATCTTTACGTTTGATATGGCGCTCAAGCATATCGAGGTGCTGGGACGCACGGCGCACGATCTGTGCGAATCGGTCATGCTGCGCAGCGTCGGTTCCGCGCCTGCGGGTTTTTCGCGCACCGACTCGCTGGCGGGTATCATGGGCATGACGTTTATCAAGGCGATGGAGTGCAGCCGCGCGATGGACGAGGCTATGCTTTGCCGCGGCTTTGCCGGCGTGTATCCGGCGCCTGCACGCGCCGGGTTTGGCTGGCGCGATGCGGTCTATGCGGCCGGCGTGGTTCTGCTCGCCGTGTTGTGCGCGGTGCTGTAGGCGCTGCTGGTTCCGGCTGGGGATGCAAATAGGGAAGGGCGACGTTTTGACGATCGATATGAATAGTGCGGCGGGTACGAACGGTGCGGGCGGCGCCGAGGCCACGCCGCTCATCGAGCTGCGCGACGTGGTGTTCTCCTATGCGGGGCATACGGTGGTCGACGGCGTTTCGCTGCAGGTCGATCGTGGTGAACTCGTTGCCCTGCTCGGTCCCAACGGCTGCGGTAAGACGACGATCATGCGCCTTATTAACGGCCTTGAACTTGCCGACGCAGGAGCATACCTGTTTGACGGGGACGTAATCGATGCGGCATATCTCAAGGATTCCGCGGCCGCTCAGCGTTTTCATCAGCGCGTGGGCTTTGTGTTCCAGAATGCCGACGCGCAGCTCTTTTGCGCTACGGTGGGCGAGGAAGTTGCTTTTGGTCCCGCGCAGATGGGGTTGCCGGCAGACGAGCTCGAGCGCCGCGTCCGCGATGCCATGGAGCTGTTCCAGGTTGCCGACCTTGCCGACGCCTCTCCCTATCAGCTCTCGGGCGGGCAAAAGAAGCGCGTGGCGCTGGCTGCGGTTGTGTCTATGAACCCCGATATCCTGGTGCTCGACGAGCCTACCAATGGGCTCGACGAGGATTCATGCGACATCGTGGTCAACTTTTTGCTGGCCTACGTTGCGGCGGGTAAGACGGTCTTGATGAGCACGCATCACCAGGATTTGGTGCGACGCCTGGGTGCCCGCGCTATCTATATCGATCGATATCACCATGTGGTCGAGGCGCCTTCGCCGTCGTATGGAACCGAAAGCGGTGCTACGGACTAGTTGCTGCGTAGAGCGTGCGTAGCCGCCCGCGCGGCTTTGCCGTGATGGTATAGTTATCCAGGTTTTTATGGGGGTGGCTATGCCAAGCTGGAACATTCATATTGCTCAGACGGAGCGTTTGCTGGAGCGCACCGGTGCGCTTGCCAGTAGCGTGCGCGACCGCAATGCCTTTTTGTTTGGCTGCGTGGTCCCGGATATCTTCGTGGGCTATATGGTCCCTGGCATCGCCGATCCCATCCCGTACCGCATTACGCACTTTGCCAAGCCTGAGCCCATCCCTAAGCCTCGTGAGCATGAGTTCTGGGATACCTATGTGGCACCGTTGCTTAAAAGTTCGCCCACCGGTGCGCCGGCCGCGGCGACCTCGATTATCGAGGAACGCGAGCGACTGAACCGCGTACACTATCCCCAGCGCTACAAGGATACCGAGCCGGTTGCCGGTCCCGGCGCCTGTGAGTTCTCGCTTGCGTCCGAAGATGTGGCGCAGTCGCTGCTCGATTTAACGCTGGGCGTCTGGTCGCATCTGGTAGCCGACACGGTATGGAACACGCGTGTGAACCAGTATCTGGAAGCACACGGCGGCAAGCCGTGCGAGGAGTTCCGCATTAAAAAGCAGGGCGATTTTGACTGGTTTGGCAAGACGCTGGGCATTGTTTCCATCCCGCGTGCGACCGATCGCCTGTATACTGCGGCGACGCGTTTTGGGCAGTATCCCATCCATAAGGAGTATGTGCTCAAGACCATCGGCGTCATGCACGAGATTGTACGCGAAAACCCCGGTGAGCCCGATCATCCGCCGTATCGCCTGCTAACCGAGGAGTTCTTCGACGCGACGTTTACCGAGGTCATCGAGCTGACCGAGGCGGGATTTGCGGCTCGCGTTGCTGCTTCTGACGTTCCCACAGTCCCCCTGATCGCTAGCTGTTAGCCGGCCGTCTTAACGGCGAACGGCTCATCCCAATCGACCAATAGCTCCCGCCGCAGGGCATCTTCGGTGGTGCGTTTCTGATCGGTCTTTGGGATGTAGGGGAGCCCTGCCTTTTTATGGATGAGTTCGGCGATGTTGTTAAAGCTCTTCGTGTCTTTGATTTGCTCATAGGTTATCTGGATAACGTCATAGCCCATGCTTGTGAGGGCGGTGGTGCGCTCGGCATCGGAGAGACTTGCGGCTTCGCCATCGTGGGCGGAGCGGCCTTGGCATTCCAAGATGACGCCCATGCTGTCGTTGTTGCTCTCGATGAGGATATCGGCGTAGCAGCAGGTTTTGTCATACAGTGAGCGCGCGGCGTCGCTGAGTGGGATGCGCACGTTGTTTGCGATGTTGATGCCCATGCCGCCCTCGTTGCGGGGGAGCGAGACAAGCATAGAGGCCTGTACTTCGAAGGGCGAGGCGGTCTGCCCCGTCATGTGCTCGGCCGCCCAGCGCAGTTGTTTAACGCCGCGCAGGCCTGCAGCCTGCTTGGCGAACGCGGCGATATCCGCCGCGCTGAGGAGCGGCGGGCGCTTCCACAAATTGGTGTCATTGCCCTTGGTGTCGACAACACGCTCCCAGCAGCAGTTGGGTGGAATGAGCTTAAGCGAAATAGCTTCATCAAGTTGTTGTTGCGTTCGCTCGCAGGGCTTAAACACTGCAAAGGAGCCGCACATCTCGTAGCAAGCCATGAGTAGCTGGTTGCGTGAGACCTGCGTAGCAAGGCTGAGCAGCGTAAACTCGGGCGACGTGACATCAAATCCATGTTCAGTTTGCCTAAACGACCCGGGAGGCGGCTCTTGGGTCAGGAGGTGCGATTTAAACAGGCTTCGCGACCCGGATTGTGCTCGAGTGAATACAAACCTGTGAAGCGGTGCGTGAAGTAGGTCTTTTACAACTGCATGACTTCCGAGGCCGCAACATCTGCGATCCATATTGCCAAGGCTAATGGCGGGGTAAAGCCCTAATACCTGCGGCGGGATACAGTGATAGTAAAAAGCGGATTGACCGCATAGCGTCAGGTCCATGATATCCTCCTGGTCGAAATGTGCTTTTGGACCGTGCGATGCCAGCGTCAATTCGGAAGTATGCGGCAAAATCTGAACCCTGTGAGCAGACCTGGCTTTTGAGGCCAGTTTATCAGGCATTTTGTTGCGAAAAAACGGGGTGTGCTCGGAGGTCTCAGAATTTGCCGCATACTTCCGAAAACGCGGTCGATCTGGCTCTTGCTAAAACGATTTAGCAGCGTCGGGTAAGGTGTGGTTTCGCCATCGGGCGAACACTTTTAGCGCTTGGGACTTTATTTTTGGGCCTCGAAAGGTGGATTTCGCGCTTTTGGTAAAGAAATGGGTGCGTGTTTTGCCGTGTGCCGGCATTGACACAGAAAAAGGGCCCGGAAGGCGAAGCCTTCCGGGCCCTTTGCAATGCAAACATGCTTGCAAGTACGACTTAACGCACCTGAGCGACGTAAGCGACGTTGGTCGAGGAGACCTTGTCCTCGAGCTGGACGCTCATGCGGGGATCGCCGGCGGTAGCGACGGTCAAATCGCCAGCCTCGACGTAGCCGAGCTCCTTAGCGGTCTCGATCGCCTTGACGATCGTGCCGTTGACGGTGCCCTGGGTAATCTCGGCCTGGTGCGGGATAACGCCCCAGTACATGATCATCTGCTGGACGGCCCACTCGTGGCGGGAGAACGCGCAGATCGGCATGTTGGGACGGAAGTGCGAGATCAGGCGTGCGGTACGACCGGTGGTCGTCGGCACGGTGATGCACTTGGCGCCAACGGTGGTGGCCATGTTCACAGCGGACATACCCACAACGTTGTTGACGACGCGGGTGCCGTGAGCGTCGGCCGGAACCTCGAGCGGAGCGTGGGCCGGGAGGTACTTCTCGGTCTCGAGAGCAATGCTGGCCTGCATCTTAACGGCCTCGACCGGGTACTTACCGGCAGCGGACTCGCCAGAGAGCATAACGGCGTCGGTGCCGTCGTAGATGGCGTTAGCAACGTCGGCAACTTCGGCGCGCGTCGGGCGCGGGTTCTGCTGCATGGAGTCGAGCATCTGCGTAGCGGTGATAACGGGCTTGTAGGCCGCGTTGCACTTGGCGATGATCTCCTTCTGGATGTGCGGAACGAGCTCGGGCTTGATCTCGATGCCCAGGTCGCCACGGGCGACCATGATGCCGTCGGAAGCCTCGAGAATCTCGTCGAAGTTCTCGACGCCCAAGGCGCACTCGATCTTCGGGAAGATCGTCACGTGCTCGCCGCCGTTCTCGCGGCAAAGCTTGCGGATGCCACGGACGGACTCGCCGTCACGGATGAAGGAAGCGGCGATGTAGTCGATGTTCTCGGTCAGGCCAAAGAGGATGTCCTGACGATCGCGCTCGGTGATGGCGGGCAGCGAGATGTTGACGTTGGGCATGTTGACGCCCTTGCGCTCGCCGATCAGGCCGTCATTCTTGACGACGCAGGTCATGTCCTGGCCGTCGACGGACTCGACCTCGAGGGCAACCAGGCCGTCATCGATCAGGATGAGGGAGCCCTTCTCGACCTCGGAGGGCAGAGCCAGGTAGTCGAGGGAGATGTGCTCAGCGGTGCCGTGGAAATCCTCGGACGTAGGCTGAGCGGTGACGACGATCTTATCGCCGGTCTTGACGGCAACCTTCTTGCCGTCGACCAGAAGGCCGGTGCGGACCTCGGGGCCCTTGGTGTCGAGCAGGATGCCGACGGGCAGACCGAGCTCCTTGGAAATACGGCGGACGCGCTCGATGCGACCGTGGTGCTCGTCGTAGGAGCCGTGCGAGAAGTTAAAACGGGCGACGTTCATGCCCGCCTTGATCATCTCGCGGATGGTCTCGTCGCTATCGCAGGCGGGACCCATGGTGCATACAATCTTAGTGCGCTTGTACATTCAGACCTCCATCTGACATCGTCTTGCGCTGATAGATAAACCATAAGAAATAAAACCGTGTTGATTATAACGAAATGCTGACCGAATACCCCATAAAATCGACCGTATGCCGAATTAGAAGTTCATTTTTTGCGGGATAAACGGTATATGAAAAAATTTACCAACCGCTCTAACCGCTGCTATCTGGGCGATATGTCAGTTTGGCGATGTGCCGAAGAAAAAACGTTTTACCAATGTTGAGCATCACACGGTCTGCACCGTTGCGTGCGGACCATATTTCCAAACCGATTGTTTTGGCTAGACGCGTCGCTTTGGGGTACCATAGCTCCACTATCAACTGCCGCTCAGCACGGCAGCCTTGATGAGCCCTTGCCCTTCTCCTGGGAATTATGATCGGGCATCAATCTGCTGAGTGGCCCGAATCCCAGGAGGGGACTCTATATGCAAAAGGAATACCTGTCCGCCGCGGCGGAGGTGCTCAGCGACCAAGGTGTCGATGAGAACCTCGGCCTGAGCAACGACGAGGCGTCTTCGCGCCTCGCCAAGACAGGCCCTAACAAGCTCGAGGAAGCTGAGAAGACGCCGCTGTGGAAGCGTTTCTTTGAACAGATGGCTGACCCTATGGTCATCATGCTGATCGTTGCCGCCGTCATCAGTGCGCTCACGGGCATGGTCAAGGGCGAGCCCGACTTTGCCGATGTTGCCATCATCATGTTCGTCGTTATCGTCAACTCGGTGCTGGGCGTGGTCCAGGAAGCCAAGAGCGAGGAGGCCCTCGAGGCCCTGCAGGAGATGAGTGCGGCGCAGTCCAAGGTGCTACGCGACGGCAAGCTCGTGCACCTGCCGAGCGCCGAGCTCGTGCCCGGCGACGTGATCATGCTCGAGGCGGGCGACTCCGTCCCGGCCGACTGCCGCGTGCTCGAGAGCGCCACGATGAAGATCGAAGAGGCCGCGCTCACCGGCGAGTCCGTGCCCGTCGAGAAGCATGCCAACGTGATCGAGCTCGCCGCCGGCACCGACGACGTGCCGCTCGGCGACCGTAAGAACATGTGCTATATGGGCTCCACCGTCGTGTACGGCCGTGGTCGCGCCGTCGTGGTCGGCACCGGCATGAACACCGAGATGGGCAAGATCGCCGGCGCCCTGGCCGAGGCCAAGGAAGAGCTCACGCCGCTGCAGGTGAAGCTCGCCGAGCTCAGCCGCATCCTCACCATCATGGTGATCGTCATCTGCGTCGTCATCTTTGGCGTTGACATCCTCCGCCACGGCGTGGGCAACGTCCTTACCGATCCGACTGCCCTGCTCGACACCTTTATGGTTGCCGTCTCGCTCGCCGTCGCCGCCATCCCCGAGGGCCTTGTTGCCGTCGTGACCATCGTCCTTTCGCTTGGCGTGACCAAGATGGCCAAGCGCCAGGCGATTATCCGCAAGCTCTCTGCTGTCGAGACCCTTGGCTGCACACAGACCATCTGCTCCGACAAGACCGGTACCCTTACCCAGAACAAGATGACCGTCGTCAAGCACGAGCTCGCTGCGCCCAAGGAGAAGTTCCTGGCCGGCATGGCGCTGTGCTCCGATGCTCAGTGGGACGAGGAGCTGGGCGAGGCCGTGGGCGAGCCGACCGAGTGCGCGCTCGTCAACGACGCCGGCAAGGCTGGCCTCACCGGCCTGACTGCCGAGCATCCGCGCGTGGGCGAGGCCCCGTTTGACTCGGGCCGCAAGATGATGTCCGTGGTCGTCGAGACCCTGGATGGCGAGTACGAGCAGTACACCAAGGGTGCGCCCGACGTGGTGATCGGCCTGTGCACCCATATCTACGAGGGCGATAAGGTCGTCCCCCTGACCGAGGAGCGCCGCGCCGAGCTCGTGGCGGCCAACAAGGCCATGGCCGACGAGGCCCTGCGCGTACTGGCGCTGGCAAGCCGCACCTACACCAAGGTTCCCGACGACTGCAGCCCCGCTGCGCTCGAGCATGACCTGGTCTTCTGTGGCCTGTCCGGCATGATCGACCCGGTCCGTCCCGAGGTGGCCGACGCTATCCACGAGGCGCACGACGCCGGTATCCGCACCGTCATGATCACGGGCGACCACATCGACACCGCCGTGGCCATCGCCAAGCAGCTGGGCATCGTCGCCGATCGCAGCCAGGCCATCACCGGTGCCGACCTCGATCGCATGAGCGACGAGGAACTCGACGCGCACATCGAGGACTACGGCGTGTACGCCCGCGTCCAGCCCGAGCACAAGACACGCATCGTCGAGGCTTGGAAGTCGCGCGACCAGATCGTGGCCATGACGGGCGATGGCGTCAACGACGCCCCGTCCATCAAGCGCGCCGACATTGGCGTTGGTATGGGCATCACCGGTACCGACGTCACCAAGAACGTCGCCGACATGGTACTTGCCGATGACAACTTCGCTACCATCATCGGCGCCTGCGAAGAGGGTCGTCGCATCTACGACAACATCCGCAAGGTCATCCAGTTCCTGCTTTCGGCCAACCTTGCCGAGGTGTTCTCGGTGTTTATCGCCACGCTCATCGGCTTTACCATCTTCCAGCCGGTGCAGCTGCTGTGGGTGAACCTGGTCACCGACTGCTTCCCCGCGCTCGCGCTGGGCATGGAGGATGCCGAGGGCGACATCATGAAGCGCAAGCCGCGCAACGCCAAGGACGGTGTCTTTGCCGGACATATGGGTCTGGACTGCGTGGTCCAGGGCCTAATCATCACCGCGCTGGTGCTGGCGAGCTTCTTTGTGGGCGTGTACTTTGACATGGGCTACATCCACATCGCCGATATGATCGCCGGCAATGCCGACGAGGAAGGCGTGATGATGGCGTTCATCACGCTCAACATGGTCGAGATTTTCCACTGCTTCAATATGCGCAGCCGTCGTGCGTCGCTGTTCACCATGAAGAAGCAGAACAAGTGGCTGTGGGCTTCCGCCGCGCTGGCACTGGTGCTGACGGTGATCGTGACCGTGCAGCCGACGCTTGCCGAGATGTTCTTTGGCCCCGTGACGCTTGAGCTCAAGGGCGTTGTCGCTGCCCTGGGCCTGGCCTTCCTGATCATCCCGCTGATGGAGATCTACAAGGCGATCATGCGCGCGGTCGAGAAGGAGTAGGTCGAAAGGCCATCCTTCCCACCGGCCCGACCGCCTGCGGGGTTTCTTCCTCGCTGGTCCTCGCGCTTCGCGCTGCGGGATCGCTCGGAAGAAACCCCTCCCGGCGGGCGGGCCTTCGGATAACCTCTCGGGACCATTGGCTGAGGGAAAGTTTGTGAGCTGGTCGGGCTTTGCCCGGCCAGCTCTTTTTGATTTAAAATACCTGCTCAGTTGTGTGGTTTTGTGCTGGGAGGCATCTGTGGGCAAGGCTAAGGCTAAAGCGAAGAAAAAGACGACGGGGGCGCGGGCTAAGCGTGATCGTCGTCGGAAGCTCGCGACCGAACCCCCTGCATCTGCTGAGGAGTTGCTGGCGAGTGTACCGGGGCTTGACGCGCTGCAGGATGTTCCGGCGTTTGATGACCTGCCGGTCGATGAAGCTCAGCAGGCTGCCTTTGATGATTTCTGCGCACATGCCGAGGAGCCCGAGCAGATGCAGCTTGGCGCCGTGGTGCGCTTGGATCGTGGGTTTCCGCTGGTGGCGACTGCCGACGATACCTTCCGCGCCGAGCATGCCGTGGGATTTGCCAAGTCGCGCGGTGGGGACGAGGTCCTGCTGCCTGCCGTGGGCGATCGTGTGGCGGTGCGCCGCGCTCCCGGGCACGATATGGGCGTGATTGAATGCGTGCTGCCGCGCCGTACGAGCTTTGAGCGTTGGCGCGGCCGTGCCCGCGGAGAGCGCCAGGTGCTCTGCTCCAACGTGGATAGCGTGCTAATCGTGCAGGCGCTCGGTGCCGGCGAGGTGCTGCTCGACCGTGTGGCGCGTTCGCTGGTTTTGGCGCTCGACTGCGATGCCGAGCCGGTGGTGGTACTCACCAAAGCTGACCGCTGCGATGCCGAGGAGCTCGAGCGCGATCTGGACCGCGTGCGCCGCCTGGTGGGTCCGGACGTGCGCGTGATCGTGACGTCCTCTGCCGAGGGCCGCGGCCTGGACGAGGTCCGTGCCTGCGTGCCTGCCGGGAGCTGCGCCATGATTCTGGGCGAGTCGGGTGCCGGCAAGTCGACGCTGCTCAATGCGCTGCTGGGCCACGATACGTTGGCGACCGGCGGTGTGCGCGAACGCGACGACCAGGGCCGTCACACTACCGTCGCGCGCGTGATGGTGACGCTGCCGGGCGACGCCGGCGTGATCGCCGATGCCCCGGGCCTGCGCAGCCTGCCGCTCGTGGGTCACGAGCGGGGTCTGGCGCGCGCTTTCCCCGAGATTGTCGAGGCATCGCGCGCGTGCCGGTTTGGCGATTGCACGCATACCCATGAGCCGGGCTGCGCCGTTCGCGAGGCCGAGGACGCCGGGCAGATCGACAGCCTGCGTCTGGAAACGTTCCAAAACCTGGCGTCATCCATGCGCGTGAGCGCTCAAATGCTCGATCCCGATGTCCATCTGTAATTGATTTTTCCTATGACAGCCGTCTCCCAACTGTTCGGGAGACGGCTTTTTTGCTGCGGAAAAGCTTCGAAACATACAGTTTGCTGACGTGCTGACCAAAACCTTGCCACGAGCTTGACGGGCTGGTCAGCTTTTGGTCAGCGATTGGTTTGACATCGAAAACCAAGATTGCGATTGCGCCGCTTTGCACTCTGACCGCTCAGACAATGGTGGTACGGGCATTCGCCCGGCACTGCCATGAGAGGAGCGGCCGTGAACAAGAGCAAGCGCATCGCCATCAGTCTGGTCGCGGGCGTGCTCGCTGCTCTGCTCTGCATGGTTTACGGCTCGTCGATCCGCTCGCAAGCCGAACAGGTCCAGGCTGAGACCTTGGTCAAGTACGGTGGCGATCGCGTCGAGGTTTGCGTCGCGGCGCGCGATATCGATGTGGGCGAGACCCTCGATGAGACCAATGTCATAACCCAGGAATGGCTGACGAGCCTGCTGCCGCGTGACGCGGCGACCGAGCTGCGCCAGGTGCGCGGCGACGTGACGACTTCGCGTATTCCCAAAAACGCCGTGATCTGCAATGTCTACACCAAGGCCGAGAGCCGCAAGCTCGAGGTGCCTAAGGGCAAGGTTGCCGTTTCGGTGGCGGTCGATGCCGAGCACTCGGTCGGCGGTGCTACGGGCGTGGGCAGCTACGTGGATGTGTATGTGCAAAAAGACGGCGTGACCGATCGGCTGTGCGGCGCGTACGTGATCGATACCAGTGAGGATTCCGGTGCCACGCGCGAGGGCAAGATCGAATGGGTGACGCTGGCGGCTGACCCCGAAGACGTCAAGGAACTGCTGGGAGCCTCGGGCAAGGGAACGGTCAGCTTGACGATTCCCGCCACGGCGCGCGGCAAAAAGAGCGGAGGCGACGAGTGATGAAGGCGATCTGGCTTGCGTGCTGCGCGTGCGGCGATTACGGGCTGTTGCAGCGGGAAGTCGAGGGCCGTGATGCGGGTGCACAGGTGCTTCGCGTGGGTGACCTGGACGGGCTGGTTTCCATGGCGCGGGCGTTTCCGTCGCGCCGCGGGGCTGCCATCATCGCGGCGTCTCTGTTTGATACCGAAGATGTGCGCAAGACTGTTGCGCGCCTGACGGCCGAAGGCCGCGTGAGTCGCGTGGTCGTGTTGATAGAAGCGCTCGATCCGTCGGATATCGAGGGGCTGTTTCGCGCGGGGGCGACCGAGGTCATCGCTGCACACAGTATATGCGGCAACGGGCGCGCGGGCGAGGGAGCGGTTGATTCCGATCGGCGCATGACGATTGAGCCCGATGCTTTTGTTGATAGGGAACCCGGGGCGCCTCGCGCTACAAGAGGCCCGCGTGTTGATGATTATGGAAAAGCGGAAGCCGAGCATGGTCGGCGCCCCCGGAACCCCCTTGTATACGATGACGCTGGAGGGCCGGCGCAGCATGCTGGCGACTCCCCGGCAGTAGATATGGGATACGTGCACGGCGTGAATCTGGCGGATGAACTCGACGAAGTTGAGGGCCTTGCCGGGTGCGGCGAGTTGTCGCTGATGCAGCATGAGCAGATTGCGCAGAACGAGCCTGCCTCGCAGACCGAACAAGCAGCCATGCCGGCTTGGACGCAGCACGTGGTTGCGGCGGGGGAGACGGGGACGCTGTCACCGACGCCCGCCCCGCCGCCTCCGATGCCGCCGGCAGACGCTACCGCTCCGCCGCATCGAGCTCCAGTCATCTGCGCTATTTCGGGTTCGGGCGGTTGCGGCAAGTCGACGATCGTTGCCACCATGGCACACACATCGTCGCTGTTGGGCTTGCGTGCCGCCGTGCTCGACCTGGACCTGATGTTTGGAAACCTTTACGACTTGTTAGGCGTCGATGCTCCGCGCGATATGGCGGCACTTATCGAGCCGTCGGCGGCGGGCATGCTCACCGAGCCGGATATCGTAGCCGCTTCGATGCGCGTGGCGCCGGGCGTTACGCTCTGGGGTCCCGTCGCGGCGCCCGAGCAAGCCGAGCTCATGGCACGTCCGGTGGAGCTACTGCTTGATGTTCTGCGTCGCGAATCCGACGTGGTCTTTATCGATACCTCGGTCTTTTGGGGCGACGCCGTGGCGGCTGCGGTGGCGGCGAGCGACCGTTGCCTGGTCGTTGGCGATGCGGCGGTGTCGTCCGCGGCATCGGCATCGCGCGTCATTGAACTGGCAGGTCGAGTAGGTGTGCCGCGCACGCGCATGAGCGCCGTGTTCAACCGGTTCGGTGCGCGCGGGGCAGACGAGGACGTCGCCATGCGCTTTGAGATTGCCTGTGCGTTAAGCTCCAAGATTCGTATCGCCGATGGCGGGCAGGATCTCGCCGCGCTCATGGCGTTTGGGCGCGCTGACGAGGCAGTGGGGCAGACCAGCGCTTTTGCGACTAGCGTGCGCGAGGCCACGCGCGAGATGCTCGTGGAACTGGGGTGCGCCGTCGGCCCTTGGAGCGATATGGTCGCCGACCGTGCAACGCGCACCGAACGCCCGCGTATCCGCCTTCCCTGGTCGCGCGAGGGTGATCAGCGATGAGCCTGCAAACGAGGATTAAGGCTGCCGGCGCTGCGGCGGCGGCAGCGCCTGTAGATGTGGGGCGTCGCCGCGCCGTGAAACGACGCACCAAGCGCGCCGTGATGGACCGCATGGGTTACGACGAAGTGGCGCGTATCAGCGCCTATATCGACCCGGCACTTGCCCGCTCGGAATTGCGTCCTGCGGTGGAGGCGGCGCTCAATGTTGAGGAGCCGACCGATCTCGCGACGCCCGAGCGCGAGACCATCATCGACGAGATTTTGGATGACGTGGTGGGCTTGGGGCCGTTGCAGCCGCTCATCGAGGACGACACCGTTACCGAGATCATGATCAACGGCTGCCGCTCGGCTTTCTTTGAACGCGGCGGCGTCTTGTACCCCATCGAGCATGCGTTTGAGGATGATGAGCAGATCCGTGTGCTTATCGACCGCATTATCTCGCCACTTGGCCGCCGTATCGACGAGCGCAGCCCCATCGTCAACGCCCGCCTCAAAACGGGCTATCGCGTCAACGCGGTGATTCCGCCTGTGGCGATTGACGGACCGATTCTCACCATCCGAAAGTTCTCGGACCGTATCTGCTCGCTGGACGAGCTCGTGGGGTTGGGATCGCTGCCGCTTTGGTATGCGCAGCTGCTGTCGTGTGCGGTGTCGCTGCGACAGGACCTGGCGGTTGCGGGAGGCACGGGATCTGGTAAGACCACCCTGCTCAACGCGTTGTCATGTGAGATTTCCACCGGCGAGCGCATCGTGACGATCGAGGACTCTGCCGAGCTCAAGTTTGCGCATCATCCGCACGTGGTGCGCCTAGAGGCGCGCGAGGCTTCAATTGAGGGCGAGGGCGCGGTGACGATCCGCGACCTGGTGACTAATGCCCTGCGCATGCGCCCCGACCGCATCGTGGTGGGCGAGGTGCGCGGTGCCGAGTGCTGCGACATGTTGCAGGCCATGAACACGGGCCACGACGGGTCGCTCACCACGCTTCATGCGGGTTCAGAACAGGAGACCGTGGTGCGTCTGACGTTGCTTGCACGTTATGGCATCGATCTGCCGAGCGAGCTCATCGAGGAGCAGATTGCCATGGCACTCGACGGTATCGTGATGTCCGAGCGCCACGCCGATGGCAGGCGCTTCGTCTCCTCGTATTCGGGGGTGCGACGCGCCGCATCGGGCGGCGTAGATCTCGAGCGCTATGTGACGTTCGATGCCGCCGAGCGCACCTGGACGCTTGACCGCGAGCCGCCGTTTATCGCAGAAGGCCTGCGGTCGGGGACGCTCACACAAGAGGAGGTGGACGAATGGAGATCACTGTGCCCCTCGTCGTAGGGGGCTTGGCAGGGCTTTCTGTCGCGACGGCGTGCGGGGCGGAACCTCGTGTGCCGCAGGTACCGCCGGCGGAGCTGGCACGTCAGGCGCTCGAGACGGTGGCAGAGAAGCTGCCGCGTGAGCTGGTGGAAAACGATCTGCTGAAAAAGATCGCCCGTTCGTGGGCATCGCTGGCTCCGGCGCATCGCCTTGGCCTCGTGATCGAAGATGCTTCGGGACGTTTGGCGTTTCTGCTGCTATCGAGCGGTGTCTGCTGCGTTTTACTAACGATGGTGTCGTTATCGCCCCTCGGATTTGCCTTGGGACTTGTTGCTCCGTTTGCCGTTGGTGCCGCTCGGGATGGCTTTGAGAGCCGGCGCGAGCAACACGATGCAGAAGAGGCAATGCCCGAGGCGTTTACCGCACTTTCCATGTCGCTTGCCTCGGGACATTCGCTGGCCCAGGGCATGCGCTTTGTGGGCGCTCATGCGCAAGAGCCAGTGCATACCGAGTTTTTGCGGGTGGCGGCGGCGATCGATTGCGGCATCTCGGCGACCGACGCGCTCGATGACTTGCTCGTGCGTATCGACGCCCCCGGTCTTTCGCTTGTGACCTTGGCGCTTAAGGTGTCTCAGCGCACCGGCGCTCCGCTTGCCGACTTACTGTCCGAGGCGTCGAGCATGGTGGGGGAGCGCATTGAGCTCAAGCGCCGCCTGGATGTTAAGACGTCGCAGGCTCGCATGTCTGCGCATATGGTCGCGGCGATGCCGGCGGGCATGTGCGCGGTGTTGGCGCTGCTTTCGGCAGATTTTCGTCGCGGTCTTGCGACGCCTGCCGGCGCGGGCGCTGTGGTGCTGGGTCTTGCCCTCAACGCCGTTGCCCTGGTGGTTATCCGGCGCATTATGCGGGTGGAGCTATGAGCGCCCCGGTTGCAGTTGCGGCTTGCCTGTGCGCCCTGAGTGTATTTGTCGCGACGGGTTTGGATCGGGCGGATGCACGCAAGATCGCAGGGGCCTGCAAGCGCGAGGCGGTGCTGGTCGCTGCCGCGGGTCGCTCGGTGGTCGATGCTCTGACCGCGCGAGTGAAGGGCGCGGTTGGAGCGGGCGGCCCGGCGCGAGTGTCGCTCGGCGAAGTGTCCGAGATGATCGATGTTGTGCGCTTGGGTCTTTCGGCCGGCCTTTCGTTTGATGCGGCGCTTGAGATTTTCTGCGCCAACCGCCGGTCAGTGCTGGCTCTTCGCCTTGAGCGCGCCTGCATGGCGTGGCAGGTGGGCGTGGGCACGCGTGAGGACGAGTTGTTGGCCGCCGCGCGCGACCTGGACGTGCGAGCGCTCGAGACCTTTGCCATCACGGTGGGGCAGGCGCTCGCCCTGGGTGCCCCACTTGCCGAGACGCTGGCCGCTCAAAGTCGCGAGATCCGTGCGGCTCATCGCGCCGCGGTCGAGCGCGAGATCGAGCGTGCGCCCGTCAAGCTGCTGATTCCCACCGGCACGCTCATCTTGCCGGCGTTGCTTCTGTCCATATTGGGCCCGCTGCTGGGAGCAGGCGGGATGATGTAGGGAGGAATACATGAACACGATGACTGACACTGCTGGCAAGGTGCAGGGCTGGGCGTTTTGCCGGGCGGCACATGTTCGTCAGCGCGCCAAGGAACTATTGCAGGAGGAGAGTGCGCAGGGTACCACCGAGTATGCCATCTTGGTCGGCGTGCTCGTGGTGATCGCGATTATCGCCATCGTCGCATTTAAGGGCAAGGTCCAAGATCTATGGAACGCTATCAGCGAGGGCATCAACAGCCTGTAGAGGGCGAGCGCCCCGTCGGGGTGCTGCTGGTGTTTGCTTGCCTGACCGTGGCGATAGCGGCGGTGCTTTGGGGGCTTAACGCCGCGCGGCAGCAGCGTCCTGGGACCGCCTCCGATTTGGGCTCAGATTCGGCGGTGGCGTCTCAAAAAGATGAGATGCGAGATGCGGACGATTCGGATGTCGCTGTCACGGCGCAAACCTTTCTGCGGACGCTCGACAAGCGGTCTGGCACTGCGACGGATTCGCCTGGGGGCAACGCGATTGTGGTCCGGCTTGCATGGTCCGAGGACCGACCGATGACCGAAGCGGCGGCGGATATGCTGCGTTCCTATCGCGAGGTACCCACGGCTCAACTTGCTCTGAGCGGCTATCTCGACATCAAGGGAAACGTGTGGGGCGCCATCGTGCGTGACGGACGCGGCTGGGTCGATATGGTGACGGTTGCCGCGGATGCTGGTGATACTTCGTGTCGCCTGCGCGCCGTGCGCCTGGTTCCGCAAACAATAAGCTCAAAGGAGGGGTCGTGAAATGCATGGCGTTCTGCGTGAAGAGGTTGCCCAAGCGACTGTGGAATACGCCATCGTCACGGTGGCGCTGTTATCGATCGTGCTGGCGATTGCGGGGCTTTGGCGTGCTGGCACCGATGGGCGCTTGGCGGCGCTGGTCGAGCGGGCGGCGTCTCACGGCGTCACCTCGACATCGGTTGTCGACGCTGCTGCGGGTGCTGAGGACATCGCGCTGTATTGATATCGCGCGCGAGGACCGGGCGCAGTCTACGGTCGAGGCCGCTTTTTTGCTGCCGACGTTTCTGACGCTCATCCTTCTCGCACTGCAACCGGCGTGTCTGCTCTATACGCGCGCGGTCATGGAGTCTGCCGCCGCCGAGACCGCGCGGCTCATGACCACGACGACGGCGGAGGACGACGATCTTAAGGAGTTCACCCGCCGCCGACTTGCCGCAGTGCCCAACGTTTCGATCTTTCATGCCGGCGGGCCGTTGTCGTGGGATATCGAGCTTGGCCGGGTCGGTGCGGGTGGCGCCTCGTCCGTGTCCGTTTCCGGCGAGGTCAAGCCGTTGCCTGTGATCGGTGCGTTTGCGCAGGCTATGGGTGGTACCGCCGAGGGCGGCTACGTTGAGCTCAAGGTCGATGTCTCGTATCAATCGCGTCCCGAATGGCTGGAGGGAGATTATGATTCGTGGATTGCTGCATGGGATTAAGCGTTTCTGGTCTAGACGCGTTTTGACGCACCGTCCGAGCTGCCATCGCAAGCGAGGCGGCTTTATGGGTCGAGCCGGTGTCGATCTGTTTATCGAAGACGGCGCCTATACCACGCTTTCTTCTGCCGTGGTCATCCTAGTGGTGCTCACATTGTTGTTTTCGTCGACCGCGGCGATATGGAGCATGTCGCGTGCCGGGGACACCCAGGTGGCGGCCGATAGCGGCGCGCTGGCGGGTGCCAACGTAGTGTCGTCCTATCACACGGCTGCCACGGTGGTTGATGCGAGTATCTTGAGTCTGGGGCTGGCGGGGTTTGCCACGATCGGGACGGGCCTGGTCGCCATCCTCATCCCGGGTGCCGAGCCGGTTGCCGGCAATATGGTCGACACCGGGATCGAGATCATTAAAACGCGCAACAAGTTTGCCAAAAGCGCATCGGAAGGCTTACAGAAAATCGAGACGGCTCTGCCGTATCTGATCGCCGCGCGTGCCACGCAGGCGGTGTCGGCGCAGGATACCGATAGTGTGACCTATACCGGTACGGCGCTTGCCGTGCCCAGGACATCCGAGTCGGACTTTGCTGCGCTCAAAGGGTCAGAGATCTCGACCGATACCATTAAAGACACATCAGATGATTTAGAGCGTGCGGCCGAGGAGCTGCGGAAGGCCTCGGAGGAGACGGCGAAGGCAAAGGAGCGCGCTTGGCTGGCGGATTGTGGTGGGTCTGACAAGGGCTCGGTCGGCAGCTGTTCTTGTATGTGGGAGCGCGCAAAAAGCCTAACGGATCTTTCCGGTGTTCAAAATCCGCATTACTCATCGAGCGTTACGTGGGAGCCTCAAGTTGCCCTTGATCGCGCGAAGGACTACTACCATTGGCGTCTGACAAATGAGAAGCCCCAGGGCTCGAGTGTCGAGATGAAGGCAGAGTCTGCGGCGCGTAAGGCGTTTTATACCTATGCGAACGCGGAGGTCGATCGGGCATATATAACCGAGAACGGAGACAGGGTTTCCTCCTATATTCCGCTGTTGCCGCGCAACTCTGATGAGGTTCGGGCGACGGAACTCTATACCGATGCGGTGTGGCCGACTAGCGTGAACGATGACAAGGCGTATCTGCATTACGGGACGACCTGCCCTAACTATAAGAAAGGGACGCCGAGCGGATTTGCTTCGGTTGCCGATTACGATGGACAGGATAAATGCAGCAAATGCCATTTTGGCGTTTTGTCGCTTGGTGCTGTTGCGGCGCCTTCAACCTCTATCGAAAACGGCTTCGAGTATCACTTTGACAAGTTTAAAGACGCCCTGGAGGACTACGTCGACTGTCGCAACAAGGAGCTCGAGCTCGAGCGTCAGACCGAGGACGAAGCCGACCGTGCGGGCAATGCGTTCGATACCGCCATCAAAGAACTTTCCGGTGAGCGCCCGCGTATCGCTCCGCCCGGTCGCAACGGCGTGGTTGCCTTTGCGGTTTCGGGTGCCATCTCGAGCTCCGATGAACTCAACTCTTCGTTTAACACGGCAGTCAGACTTGGCGATCGCGGTGCCATCTCTGCCGCGGTGCTGGCGCCCGATGGGGCGACGGCGCAAAACAACGTGCTTTCGCGATTTTTCTCGACATTGAAGGAACGCTCGGGCGGCGTTGCCGGCGTGCTCGACGGCGTCATGGATGTCTGGGGACGGCTGCTTGTGGGATACGGAGACATCCAAGGTTCGGCCGACGAACTTATGGACGAGATGATTAAAGGCCTAGGAGGGGGCAGCGGCGCGTTGGGCTCCATTGCATCGTGGCTCGGCGATACCGTTTCGGCATCCGTGGCGGCGCTGGGTTTGGAACCGTGCGACTTGCGCCTGCGAAAGCCGGTGCTGACCGATTCCGCCAACGTCATTAAGAGTCCGGGGTCTGACATTGCTGGTCTCTCTCAAGCGCAAGACAAGCTGCGAGGTATTCCGTTGGGCGTGACCGATCCCAAGGCGCTTTGCGAGGCGTTGGAATATCAAGTCGAACGCACCATTAGCGGTACGGTGTTCACGCTTGCGGAGATTCCCCTGCCCGGCGGCGGCTCCATCCCACTCACCGTCGATGTCGCCACGCTGGTTGGCGCTCTGGGCGGTGGGTCGTAATGAGTATTCGCATGCGTCTGCGCGAGGAGCGCGCCCAGGCGACGGTGGAGATGGCAGCGGTTACGCCCGTTTTGCTGGTGCTGGCACTCATCGTGTACAACGTCATGATCTTTGCCAGCGCTGTCGCGCGCTTCGACCGCGTGGTGCCCGACATCGTGTTGGCGCACGCCGTGGCGTCGAAGGGGGAGGGCGACGAAAGCTCTGCCGATGCCTCGGCGACGGTTCAGACTCAAATTCTGAATGCCATGGAAGGCTATGACTTGCAGATCGAAGTGTCGAGCGAGCAAGGCGCGGAGGCATCGGATGGTGGCCTGCTCTCCCTATCCGGTACGTTTAGGACCTACACCTGCACCATGCACTATGAGCCGTGGCCGACTTCTCTCAGCATCGCTGGCGTTCCGCTGGGGGCGCCGACAACGTTGTCGCACGAGCGCGCGGTGACGGTCGATCCATGGCGTCCGGGGGTGGTCATGTGACCGCGGTCTCGTCCTACATCGCCTACGCGCGGGCACTCAATAGGCTGGGCTGGACGCCGGCCGAGTTTGCGGTGGCGGAGTCGTTTGCCGTGCGCCTGCGCGGCATGCTGGGACGGTGTCCGGTTGCCGCCAACGGTCTGCCGCTCGTCATGGCATTTCCACGCTGCTCTTCGGTCCATACGTGTTTTATGGCCTATCCCATCGATATCGCCTTTATCGATGCACGTGGCTATGTCCTCGTATGCTACGAAAACGTACGTCCCTGGCGTATGTGCTCCTGCCCCGGCGCCTGGGCCGTACTAGAGCGTCCTTCAATCATTGTTTCGACCCCTGCTCTCCAACGCGTGCCGGCTTAAGAATTGGCGACAGCGGACTTTCGTCATACGAAATTGGGTAAGATGGAGGAGAAGATGCATGGATGTTGAGATCCATCCCAACGCTAAAAAGCACCTGACGGAAAAGCAGGTGCTTAGCGCTTGGCTTGCGGTTACTGAGTGCATTCGTCGCGAGCCGAAGGACGAGCCGCCGAGATGGCTTGCGATTGGATGGCTCCCAGACGGACGAAGCGTGGAGCTTGTCGCGGTCGAGCTTGTCCGTGGGGGCTTATCATTCATGCCTTGTCTCCAGTCCAGAAGAAATTTTGGCAGGAGATTGAACGGGCTCGGCAAAGGGGTCGATGATGGGCAAGACGTATACGGCCGCTAATGGTCAGGTTGTAACGGATGAAATGATTGACGCGTGGTGCGAGTCGTACGAGCGCGGAGAGTTTCCGGATGGCGAACACACCGTTGGTGGGATCGTGCATGGACGGCCCCCACTCTCGGGTGAGGGGACGGCAACGCTGTCGGTCAAGATTCCTCTGGGAATGAAGGAGGCCATTCGTCGACGGGCGGCTGCCGAGGGGATGACGCCAAGTGAGTTTGCCCGTGCGGCTCTGAGCGAAAAACTTCTTGCTGCCGGCTGATGCCTCTGACGTGCCGATTTAAAGAACCGAGGCTGTGCTTAAAAACTTTTTTGAAATTCTCGGTTGACCGGAACGCGTCCTTGGTTATACTAATCAAGCCTTGAAACAAGGCACACCTCAAATGGCTGGGTAGCTCAGTTGGTAGAGCAGAGGACTGAAAATCCTCGTGTCAGGGGTTCGATTCCCTTCCCCGCCACCTTGAATTGACTAGGACCTCTGCAAAGGGGTCCTTTTCTTTTATGTAGCCCTCGCACGGAATCGAACCCCGTGAGGGCGCGGAGCTGAGTAAACGCGTAAGCGTTTGCCAGCGCAGCTCGCAAGGCGCGTAAGCGCCGCAGCGGTCCGTCCGCGCAGCGCGCGGACGCGATTCCCTTCCCCGCCACCTTGAATTGACTAGGACCTCTGCAAAGGGGTCCTTTTCTTTTATGTAGGGTTCTGCGGAAACTGCGTCCCAGAATAAGGGCTCAGAACGGGACACACTTTCCGGTGCCTGCCTCCGGCGCGCGTACACACCTCGTCGCACCATTCCGAGCCCGCCCGCCCCAGACATTCCTCCCACTTTCGCGTCACTTTACAGACCGTTCGGTCGCCTGTCCGCACACGCGGGTATACTCAAAACGATACTTATCCTATGCAATACGATGCGGGTTCGACCTGCATGATCCGAAGGGGGCAGTGATGGAGAGGATACTCGGCGTTAATCTCTCTGGCTGGTTTATTCCCGAGCCTTGGGTGACCCCGTCGCTGTACGCGGCGACCGGTGCATCCAACGCGGCCGAGCTACAGGAGGCCATGGGTACCGCCGCCTATAACGAGCGCATGCGCCGCCATTACGAGACGTTTGTGAGCGAGGACGATTTTCGTCGCATGGCGCAGATCGGTCTCAATGCCGTGCGTCTGCCGGTGCCTTGGTATGCCTTTGGCTCACAGGAGTCCGATGCCTCCTACATATCGGTTGTCGATTACATCGACCGCGCGATTGAGTGGGCTGCCAAGTACGACATCCGCGTGCTGCTCGATCTGGCAACCGTGCCCGGTGGCCAGGGCGATTCCAACGATTCGCCCACCACGCCGGAGGCTGTTGCCGAGTGGCATTCGTCCACCAACGGCCGTCATGTCGCACTCGACGTGCTCGAGCGCTTGGCCGATCGCTATGGCGAGGCCGAGAGCCTGCTGGGCATTGAGCTGCTGGACACGCCGCAGATGAGCGTTCGCAAGAGCCTCTTCACCATGACGGATGGCATTCCCGCTCACTACCTGCGCAATTTCTATCGCGATGCCTACGAGCTCGTCCGTTCGTATATGCCCGAGGATAAGATCGTCGTCTTCTCGTCGTCGGGGCATCCCAGCGAGTGGAAGCATTTTATGCGCGGCGCCAAGTACAAGAACGTCTACATGGACCTTCACCTGTACCATTACCGCGACGAGTATGCGCTCGACATCACGAGCCCCCGCGGGCTGACGACGGCGATTTCGCGTAACAAGCGCGAGCTTAAAGAGGCGATTTCGACTGGGTTCCCCGTGCTGGTGGGCGAATGGTCGGGCGCGGCGATCTTTGCTAACTCGTCGGTTACGCCCGAGGGCCGCAATGCCTACGAGCGCGTGTTTATCGCCAACCAGCTGGCTTCGTTTGCGCCGGCTGCCGGTTGGTTCTTCCAAACGTGGAAGACCGAGAAGCGCATTGCAGCATGGGACGCCCGCGCGGCGCTCGGTACGCTCGAGCGCGGCATGATTGAATAGGTTGATATGACGCAAAACAGCGCCCATACGGGCAAACTCTATGTGGTCGGCACGCCCATCGGCAACCTGGGCGACCTGTCCCCGCGCGTTGGTGAGGCCTTTGCCGCTGCTGATGCCATCTGCTGCGAAGACACGCGTGTGACGTCAAAGCTGCTGATGCACCTGGGTATTTCCAAGCCGCTTGTCCGTTGCGACGAGAATGTGATCGCTAGCCGCGCTGCCGGCCTGGTCGACCGTCTGCTGGCGGGGGAGACCCTCGCCTTTGCCTCGGACGCCGGCATGCCGAGCGTGTCCGATCCCGGCCAGGCGCTGGTCGAGGCGGCGCGTGAGGCCGATGTGCCCGTCGAAGTTATTCCCGGACCCTCTGCTTGCGTCACGGCACTCGTTTCGTCCGGCATTCCCTGCGAGCATTTTTTCTTCGAGGGCTTTTTGGGCCGAAAGCACGGCGACCGTGTGCGCCGTTTGCAGCGCCTTGCCGTGGTGCCCGGCGCACTCATCTTCTACGAGTCTCCACATCGCATCGTGGCGACGCTCGAGGCCGTGGCGGAGGTCTTTCCCCAGCGTGAGCTTGCCGTCTGCCGCGAACTCACCAAGCTGCACGAGGAGGTCTTGCGCGGGCCCGCTGACCAGCTTGCCGAGGAGCTGCGTGCTCGCGGCGAGGTAAAGGGCGAGATTGCGCTGGTCATCGCGCCGCCGAGCGAGGACGAGGAGGCCGGCATCGCGCCGGTTGGCGCTGCGGTAGCGGATCCCGACGATGCCCTGCGCGAGGATATCCGCACCGCGCTCGAGGAGGGGGAGCCCGCCTCTGCGGTGGCCAAGCGCCTGTCTCAGAAGTATTCGCGCCGCAAGCGCGATGTCTATGCCATGGTGCTCGATATGCAATAGATGGAGGATATCCAGCCCTTGCGCTAGAATCATCCCCTGTATGCAACGTTTTTCTGGAGGACAAACCCCATGGATCAAAGCAAGCCTTCGTTCTTTATCACGACGCCCATCTACTACGTCAACGCCGATCCGCACCTGGGCACGGCTTATTCCACCATCATCGCCGACGTTCAGGCTCGCTATCGCCGCTCCGCCGGCTATAACGTCAAGTTCCTGACCGGCATGGACGAGCACGGCGAGAAGGTCGCCGAGGCCGCAGCCAAGCATGGCATGACGCCGCAAGAGTGGACCGACAGCCAGGCTCCGCACTTCAAGGAGCTTTGGAGCAAGCTCGAGATCTCCAACGACGACTTCATCCGCACCACCGAGCCGCGCCAGCATCATGCCGTGCAGTATCTGTGGGAGCGCATGAAGGAGTCCGGTTACCTGTATAAGGGCAGCTACGACGGTTGGTATTGCGTGCCTGACGAGACCTACTTCACCGATACGCAGGTCCAGAAGGGCGACGAGGAGTACGGCAGCGTCGGCCAGCATCTATGCCCCGACTGCCACCGTCCGCTTGAGCGCGTGCAGGAGGAGTCCTACTTCTTTAAGCTTTCCGCCTTCCAGGACAAGCTTCTCAAGCTCTATGACGAGCACCCCGACTTTGTCGAGCCTGCGTTCCGCATGAACGAGGTACGTAGCTTTGTCGAGGGCGGCCTTAACGACCTTTCCGTGAGCCGTACGAGCTTTGACTGGGGCATCCAGGTCCCGTTTGACGAGGGTCACGTGACCTACGTGTGGTTCGATGCGCTGCTCAACTATATGACTGCCGTCGGCTACGGTGTCGACACCGACGAGGCCCGTGCCGAGCTGGCCTATCGCTGGCCCGCGCAGTTCCATATTGTGGGTAAGGACATCATTCGCTTCCACTGCGTCATTTGGCCCGCCATGCTCATGGCCATCGGCGAGGCCCTGCCCGAGCACGTCTTTGCCCACGGCTTCCTGACCGTGCGCAATGCCGAGACCGGCAAGGCCGAGAAGATGTCCAAGAGCCGCGGCAACGCCATCGCTCCGCAGGATGTTATCGACATGCTGGGCGTCGAGGGCTACCGCTATTACTTTATGACCGACGTGGTCCCCGGCACCGACGGCGCCATCAGTTTCGATCGCATGGAGCAGGTCTACAACGCCGATCTGGCCAACAGCTGGGGCAACCTCATTTCGCGCTCGCTCAACATGAGCGCAAAGTACTTTGACGGCTGCGCCCCGGCTAAACCGGCGTCTGCCGACACGTTCGATAACCCGCTGGCAAAGATTGCCGATGGCCTGGTCGACCGCTACATGGCCAAGATGGACGTGCTCGATTACGGCGGAGCCAAGGATGAGGTCATGGAGCTCATTCACGCCGCCAACCACTACATCGAGGACTCCGAGCCCTGGGCGCTTGCCAAGGACGAGGCCAAGGCTGACGAGCTGGCATTTGTGATCTACAACCTGCTCGAGGCCATCCGCATCGCCGCCCACCTGCTGATGCCGCTCATGCCCCAGACTTCTGCCGAGGCTCTGCGCCGCCTGTCCTGTGAGGGCGAGGCCGCGAGCGACGACCTCAAGGGCATTTGCACTTGGGGCCTGCTTGCTGGTGGTCAGCCCGTCGAGAAGGGCGATCCGCTGTTCCCGCGTCTGGCGTAGAGACCGCGCGAGCGCCATATCGGCAATTTGCTGTTTAGCTGTAAGGGCATGGCCGCAACGGTCCATGCCCTTTCGTTTCAAGACGCCGCCATCATGCTAAGGAGGCAACTATGACAACTTCGCCTTTGGCAAACCCCACGGCAACAAGGGAGCTGCTGGAGGAGTTTGGCCTTGCGACCAAGCATCGCCTGGGCCAGAACTTTCTAATCGACAATCATGTGATCGAGCGTATCTGCGAGCTTGCCGAGCTTGCAGGTGACGAGCGCGTACTCGAGGTGGGTCCGGGTTGCGGTACGTTGACACTTGCGTTGCTGCAGGAAGCGGCGTGCGTTACGTCCATTGAGGCCGATCCCGAGCTTGAGCCGGTGCTCGACGCCCACGCCGCCGACTATGCCAACTTCCGCTTTATCATGGGCGACGCGCTTAAGGTGGGCCCGGAGCAGATTGAGCAGGCTGCGGGCGGTGAGCCGACGGTATTTGTCGCGAACTTGCCCTATAACGTGGCGGCGACGATCATTTTGCAATTTTTCCAGACGATGCCGGCGCTCAAGCGCGCCGTCGTCATGGTGCAAAAGGAGGTTGCCGATCGCATTGCCGCAGTGCCGGGCAACAAGACCTATGGCGGCTATACGGCAAAGCTTGGCCTGTATGCGCAGGTAACGGGTCGCTTTGAGGTGCCGCCGCGTTGCTTTATGCCGGCGCCACACGTGGACTCGGCCGTCGTGCGTATCGACCGTGTTGACGGTGTGGTGCCCGAAGGACTCGATCGCGAATTTGTGGCCCGCGTGATTGATGCTGCATTTGCTCAGCGTCGCAAGACCATCCGCAATTCCATGAGCGCCAACGGCTTTGCCAAGGACGTGCTCGATGCCGCCTTTGAGGCTTGCGGTATCGCACCCACCACGCGCGCCGAGACGCTCGATGTTGCCGACTTTGTCCGTCTGGCCCGGGAGCTTTCCCATGACGCTTAATGCCGAACGCGTGACGTTTACCAAAAAAAAGAAGACGGTTGCTTGTCCCGTGCCCTTGGCACCGCTTGCCGACACACATGCGCATCTGCTTTCGTTCTGGGGCAAGGATGTGCCCGAGACACTCGTGCGTGCCAAGGCGGCAGGCATCGACCTGTTGGTGACGGTCTTCGATCCCATTGCCGATAAGCGCAGCGTGACGGACTATAGCGACTGGCTGACGCGCGAGATTCTGCCGATGCAGGATATCCCGCAGATCAAGTATCTTGCCGGCGTGCATCCGTATGGCGCGCCGGACTATACCGACGACATTCACGCACAGGTTGTTGCTGCGCTTGATGACCCTTTGTGCGCCGGTATTGGCGAAATCGGTCTGGACTACCACATGGATTACGACGACGACATCACGCCGGCGCCCCACAGCGTGCAGATTGATTGCATGGCACGTCAGCTCGAAGTCGCCATGCGCTGCAATGTGCCGGTGGAGTTGCACCTGCGGCACGAGGACTCGGATGGGGAGCGCACCTCGCATATGGATGCGTACAACGTGCTTCGTGAGGTGGGCGTGCCCCAGGTCGGTTGCGTGCTGCACTGCTTTGGCGAGGACCGCGCCACGATGGAGCGCTTTGTGGAGCTGGGCTGCTATATCGCCTATGGTGGTGCGGCCACCTTTAAGCGCAACGACGACGTGCGCGAGGCATTTGCGGCAACCCCACTCGATCGAATTTTGTTCGAGACGGATTGCCCGTATATGGCTCCAGAGCCCATCCGCGGTCTTGAATGCGAGCCCGCAATGATCTCCATTACGGCAAACGCGCTGGTTAACGACCGTGTCGATCGCACTGGTGAGGACGCCGAAACAATCGCGCATGCCGCTTGGGAAAATGCCTGCAAACTTTTTCAAAAATAGTTCTTGCGTTCGCGGTGGCGCTCCGTTATTCTAATTCCTGCACGCGGGCGTGGCGGAATTGGCAGACGCGTACGGTTCAGGTCCGTATGGGGGCAACCCCATGAAGGTTCAAGTCCTTTCGCCCGCACCATTGATTGAAAGAGCTCCCAGCAATGGGAGCTTTTTTGTTATGGGCCCATCGCAGGGACTTGAACCTGTGGCTTATAGGACAAAATGTGTGTCCACGTTGGGGGCATCGGCGCAGGTCGATGCCCCTTTTTCAGCCGTTTAAATTCCGTGCCCGCTTTTAACCGCTCGGACAGAATGTGTGTCCGGTTGCCTATCGTTACCGCAGGTAGATAACCTTTTCCGGAACCGTTAAATACCCTTTCGGAAGAGGTGCCCATGAAGGCCGTTTATTGCCCCTACTGCGGCGGTCGGACCAAGCGCAACGGCAGGACCTCATCGGGGTCCCAGCGGTGGAGGTGCACGGCCTGCGGCGCGTCGACGACGGTGAGGTACGACGACACGGCGACGAGGCTGGACGAGTTCCTCGGGTGGCTCCTCTCCAAGGACTCCTAGGCGGCGATGCCGGGCGGCGGGCGGTCCTTCAGGCGCAGGACGGCCGAGTTCTGGGAGGTCTGGCCCATGCCCGTCCCCGACGGCGAGCTGCACCGCGTGCTCTACGTCGACGGGATCTGGGTCGCGCGCGACCTCGTGGTGCTCATATGCTGCAGCGGCGAGAGGGTGGTCTCCTGGTACATGGCAAGGTCGGAGAACTCGAGGGCGTGGTCGGCCCTCATGGCGCCGATCCCGGCGCCCGAGGTGGTCGTCACCGACGGCGGGAGCGGGTTCGCCAAGGCCGTGCGCGAGACCTGGCCGCGCACCAGGGTCCAGAGATGCACCTTCCACGCCTTCTCGCAGGTCAAGCGCTACACGACGACGCGGCCGAAGCTCCAGGCGGGGCGCGAGCTCTACCTCATCGCGCGCGACCTCATGGGAATCGAGACGCTGCACCAGGCCGAGCTCTGGGTCGAGCGCTACCTCGACTGGTGCGGGTTCTGGGCCGACTTCCTGGAGGACAGGACCGTGGTGGACGGCAGGAGGGTCTACACCCACGAGAGGCTGAGGCGGGCGCGCTCGTCGCTGTCGTCGCTGGTGTCGGCGGGGACGCTGTTCACCTACCTCGACCCCGCCCTTGCCAAGGCCGGCCCGCTGCCGTCGACCAACAACATGATCGAGGGAGGGGTGAACTCGCAGATGAGGGCCGTCCTGCGCAACCACCGGGGGCTGACGTCGGTCAAGCGCGTGAAGGCGGTGTTCTGGTGGTGCCACGCGCACTCGGGGGGCGCGAGGACGGCGCGCGAGAAGCTCGCCACGATGCCGACCGACGCGGACATCGACTTCCTGTTCAGCGTCTACTCCGCCTCGCCGTCACGCGAGGACGGAGGGCCGGAATGGGGCGACAGGGCCGTGTGGGAGGACCTCCACCACAGGGACCCGTACCCGTTCTGGCTGGATTAATGGATGGAAACGGATGTTCTATCGGGACACACATTTTGTCCTATAAGCCGAACCTGTGAAGGAGCGAGCGTCAAGAAAACGCGGAGCGTTTTTAGCGAGCTGGCGAGTCCGCCGGCAGGCGGGCGAAGCCGGTGCGGATCCGCGAAGCGGATACGCGGACGTCCTTTCGCTCGCACCATGGATTGAAAGAGCTCCCAGCAATGGGAGCTTTTTTGTTATGCACGATCTCCTTGGACGGGTATCCTAATGGCAACGTGTGCCTATCAGAGGAGAGACCATGCTGTTTTCCGGTATCATCGCTGCCCTTACGAGCCTTTTGATTCCCATCATCATCCTGCTGCTGTTGTTTCCCAACGCCTGCTACGTCGTTGAGCAGCAGCACGCTGTGATCATCGAGCGCTTGGGTAAGTTCAATCGTATCGTCAACGCGGGCTTCCACGTGAAGGTGCCCGTGATCGACCGCAAGGCCGCCACGGTGAGCCTGCGCACCATGAAAAACGGTTTTGGCATCGACGTTAAGACCCAGGACAACGTGACCATCGGCCTTGAGGTCTCCGCTCAGTACCACGTGAGCTACGACATGGGCGCCGGCCCGGCAGATTCGGGCATCTACAAGAGCTACTACATGCTGCAGGAGCCCGTCGACCAGATGCGTGACTTCATCACCGACGCCCTGCGCTCTTCGATTCCTGTCTACACACTCGATGAGGTCTTTGCCAAGAAGGATGACATCGCCAAGGATGTCAACGCTACCGTTTCCGAGCAGATGGCCGCCTACGGCTTCACCCTCGTGTCGACGCTCATCACCAAAATCGCACTGCCGACCGAGGTTGAGAACTCCATGAACGACATCAACGCCGCCCAGCGCAAGCGCGCTGCGGCACAGGAGCTCGCCGAGGCAGACCGCATCAAGCGCGTCACCGAGGCGACCGCCGAGGCCGAGGCAATGGAAAAGGCGGGCGAGGGCATCGCCAACCAGCGCAAGGCCATCGCACTGGGTATCAAAGATTCGCTCGAGATCATCCAGGAGACGGGTGTCGGCAATGACGAGGCCAACCAACTGTTCATGTTTACGCAGTGGTCTGAGATGATGACGGAGTTCGCTCGCACGGGTAAAACCTCGACGGTCGTGCTGCCGAGCGACTTTTCGCAGTCGGCCTCGATGTTCGAGCAGATGCTGGCCGCCGGCAAAGTTCAAAACGATTCGAAGGAGTAGGCGCGCGTGAAATACACCGTCGTTTGCGTCGGTAAGCTCAAGGAGCGCTTTTGGAAGGACGCGTGCGCTGAGTACACCAAGCGCCTAGGTGCCTATGCCAAGGTGGATATCCGCGAGGTGGCCGATATCGACCCGGCTAAGGCGGGCGGCGTGGATGTCGCGCGCGACAAGGAGGGGGCGGCGATTCTTACAGCCCTGCCGCCTCGAGCACATGTGATCTTGCTGGCCATTGAGGGCAAAGAGCGCTCGAGCGAGGAACTTTCGGCGCGGCTCGATGATCTTATGCTACGTGGTAACAGCGACATCGCCTTTGTAATTGGCGGATCGGACGGCGTGAGCGATGACGTGCGCGCACGAGCCGACGAGATGCTCAGCTTTGGACGTATTACCTTGCCGCATAACTTGGCGCGCGTGGTGCTGCTGGAGCAGATCTACCGCGCCTGCAAGATCAGCCGCGGCGAGCCGTATCACAAATAGGTCAGCAATACGAAACAATGGCGTGGGACAATAGCTTTCGTTTTGAGGAATGTGTCTGAAAGGACTATGTGATATGAAGATTGGATTTGTCGGTTTTGGCAATATGGCGAGCGCTATGGCCGATGGCTGGATCGCTGCCGGTGTAGCTGCGAGCGACATGTGCGCCTGTGCGGGTCGCTACGACGCACTGGTTGAGCGCTGTGAGGCGCGCGGGATGGCCGCTTGCCACGATGCCGCCGAGGTTGTCGCCGCATCCGATATCGTGGTCGCTGCGGTCAAGCCGTACATGATCGAGAAGGTATTCGCCCCGCTCAAGGATGCTCTTGCCAAAAAGGTCGTTCTGTCGGTTGCCTGGACCTGGGACAGTGCCAAGTGGGAGCAGGTCCTGCCGGGCGTCGCGCATATCTCGACGGTGCCCAACACGCCGGTTTCGGTGGGCGAGGGCGTCATCGCTTGCGAGAAGGCTTCCACGCTTAGTGATGAGCAGAGCGCAGTGGTGCTTGATTTGCTTGGCAAGCTCGGTGCGGTGGTCGAGCTCGATACGAGCCTGCTGTTCGTGGGCGGCACGGTGGGTGGTTGCGCTCCGGCATTTGTCGCTATGGCAATCGAGGCCCTGGGCGATGCAGCGGTCAAGCACGGTATCCCGCGTGCTGATGCCTATCGCATTGTGAGCCAGATGGTGCTGGGTACGGCAAAGCTGCAGCTCGCAACCGGTCAGCATCCCGCAGCGATGAAGGATGCCGTGTGCTCGCCCGGCGGTGCCACCATCAAGGGCGTCGTTGCGCTCGAGGACGCCGGCATGCGCAGCGCCCTGGTCAAGGCAATCGACGCAACCCTCCAGTAAAACCGACCAAAAAAGGGACAGTTTATTTTGGCAGGTTTTTCCTGCGGTTTTGTCCTTTTAGCGAAAAGTGCCCCGCAACTGGCTCAATTCCAGTTGCGGGGCACTTGCGTTTGCCCAGATAAAACCGACCAAAATAAACCTGTCCCTTTTTGGCAGGTTAGTCCCAGAAGCTGTCTTCTTCGTCCTCGGACTTGGGGCCGCGGTCGACATACATCTTATGGGTGCGCTTCTCCATTACAAAGGCAATAATCGCAAACAGCAGGATGCCGCCGGCGAAAAGGATGGCAAAACCGGTGCGGGTGCCAAACAAAAAGGAAAAAACTGCGTCCATTGGGTGCCTTCTTGCGTAGTTGAGTTGGGTCGTAAACGCTCATAAGTATATACTTGCCCATACATGTACAAGGTTGCAACCTAAATGGAATGTATATCGCCGGAGGATCTAATGCTTGATATCAAGTTTGTTCGCGAGAACCCCGATGCCATCGATGTCGCCATGGCTAACCGCCAGACGTCTTGGGATCGCGAGAAGTTCTTTGAGCTCGACGACGAGCGTCGTGCCGTCATCACCGAGGTCGAGGAACTTCAAGCTACGCGCAACGCCGAGTCCAAGAAGATCGGCGCCCTGATGAAGGAGGGCAAGAAGGACGAGGCCGAGGCCGCCAAGGAGGCCGTGCGCGCCGTCAACGAGAAGATTGACGGTCTGGCCGAGCGCCGCACTGCTCTCGAGCAGGAGCAGTACGACTTCATGGCTCACCTGCCCAACATTCCTTGCGAGGCCACGCCGTACGGCAAGGACGAGGACGAGAACATCGAGCGCCGTCGTTGGGGCACCCCGCGCGAGTTCGACTTCGACTTTAAGCCGCACTGGGATCTGGGCACCGACCTCGACATCCTTGACTTCGAGCGCGGCAACAAGCTCTCCGGCAGCCGCTTCACCGTTCTCGGTGGCGCCGGCGCCCGTCTTGAGCGCGCCCTCATCAACTTCTTCCTCGATACGCACACCAGCCGTGGTTTTAAGGAGTGGTGGCCGCCCATCGTCGTCAAGCGTCAGACCATGTTCGGCACGGGCCAGCTGCCCAAGTTCGAGGACGACGCCTATCACGTCTCGGGCGACAACTTCCTGATCCCCACCGCCGAGGTCGTGCTCACCAACCTGCACGCCGGTGAGGTCCTCGACGCCGATACCCTGCCGCGCCGCTACACCGCCTTCACCCCCTGCTTCCGCGAGGAGGCCGGCTCCGCTGGTCGCGATACCCGCGGCATCATTCGCCAGCACGAGTTCGACAAGGTCGAGATGGTAAAGTTTGCCAAGCCGGAGGAGTCCGACGAGGAGCTCGAGAGCATGACCGCCGAGGCCGAGTACCTGCTGCAGCAGCTGGGCCTTCCGTATCGCGTGATTAGCCTGTGCACCGGCGACTTGGGCTTCTCTGCCCGTCAGACCTACGACGTCGAGGTCTGGCTGCCGAGCTACAACGCCTACAAGGAGATCAGCTCCTGCTCCAACTGCGGTGACTTCCAGGCCCGTCGCGCCAACATCAAGTATCGCGACCCCGAGAACTTCAAGGGTTCGCGCTATCTGCACACCCTCAACGGTTCCGGTCTGCCGGCTGGCCGTACCATGGCAGCCATTCTGGAGAACTACCAGAACGCTGACGGCACCATCACGATCCCCGAGGTTCTGCGTCCCTACATGGGCGGCCTCGAGAAGATCGAGCCGGTCGCGTAGATTGGCTGCATAAGCGATTTGCTAGGGCACTCCTTTTTGGGGTGCCCTTTTTGTGTACGGCCATACCATGCTGTGCGGACAGCTCAATAGAAAACACACGAACAACTGTTCTGTATACAGCCATCTACCTGCTATGCTTTTGCTAAATAAGAGCGAGAGAAAGGGGACGCGATGGAGCTGTTTGATGATCGGGTGGTTTTGTTTGAGAGCGACGAGGGCGGGGAGTACCTGCTTGTAACGTGTGAGCCGTCTGGCATGGGTGGCCTGGTGGTTCGACAGACGAGCGGGGGTCCGTTGACCCAATGGTGCTTTGAGGAGTCGCCTCATGTGGTTGAGACGTTTGTGGCGCACGAGGGGCTTGTGGCCCTGGAGCATTTCTATGGGGTCCGGACATCTAACCAGGTTGCTCGCATGTTGAGTATCTCGTTTGCCGATTATGATTGTGCCCAGCGGGTGAGATCGCTCCTGAGGGAACTTGATGCTAAGTTTGACGTGATCGAAAAGCCAATCGATCGTACGGGGAACGACGGTATATGCGGAGCAGCATGACAAGACTGCGTTCCACAAAAAAGTTTGAAATTGTGCTTGACTCCAATAAGCTAAAGTGGTTTTATATGTCTTGCGCTGCGGCGTTACCTCAGCTGGATAGAGGGTCTGACTACGAATCAGAACGTCATAGGTTCGAATCCTATACGCCGCACCAATTGAAATTGAAAGCCTCCGGCAACGGGGGCTTTTCTTTTATGGCAGCACCGCATGGATTCGAACCTCGGTCGAGGCACGAACAACTTAATTATCACTCCGTAAAATTTTTTTCTAATTGTCGCTTGACCCATCGGGGGCTCGCGTGCATAATAATCCGTGCGTTGCGGCGTTACCTCAGCTGGATAGAGGGTCTGACTACGAATCAGAACGTCATAGGTTCGAATCCTATACGCCGCACCAATTGACTTTAAAGCTCCCGGCGACGGGGGCTTTTCTTATATCGCGATGCGTCGAAGATCGCGCCAAGCCCTCCAAATGATTAAAAATCAAATTCGATAACTTTTTTTGAAAAAATGCTTGACCATTATTCAGTCTCTGTGCATAATAATCAACAAGTCGCGGCGTTACCTCAGCTGGATAGAGGGTCTGACTACGAATCAGAACGTCATAGGTTCGAATCCTATACGCCGCACCATTTGAGATTAAAGCTCCCGGCAACGGGGGCTTTTCTTTTACGTAAACACCGCATGGATTCGAACCTCGGTCGAGGCGCGGGCGTAAAGAAAACGCGGAGCGTTTTTAGCCCGCGGGCGAGCACGCCGGCAGGCGGGCGAAGCCGGTGCGGATCCGCGCAGCGGATGCGCGGAATCCTATACGCCGCACCATTTGAGATTAAAGCTCCCGGCAACGGGGGCTTTTCTTTTGCGCCAGCTTGAGTGCTTTTGTCCAAAGGGACGATTTCCTGTCGACTCGTGTAAGATTCCGAGTAGATGTCGCGACTTATTCGCGACCACTCCTTCTCAAGCGACCGATCAGGGTGATATTTCGTGGCAGAGCGTCCGACATACAAGCTCAGGTTTCTCGATCCCAAGAAGCGCTTTCCGGCGATGCCCGAGCAGCCTGCGGGACGCTCATATGGCGTGGTCTGGAAACTCTTTGGCGAGGATCAGCATGAATCTTGTTATGTCGTCGAATTCGTTGGCAAAAGCCATGTGTCGCTTTTGGGCTACGTAAGCGTTTCGGGTGAGGTGTACAAGGTGGACCGCCCCGTCAGCGAGGCTCCGCTGCCCAACGATCCCGACATGGAACTGGTCCTTGACGAGTCGGACTCCGGTATTGGTGAGATTATGGTGAGGGGAGCAAACGGCACGATGCGCGCGTGCGCGCGAACCGTCGGCTCTCCCGAAGGTCCCATGCGCGAACAGTCCGATCACGAGACATGGAATTCGACCCGCTCCCTTCCTTACGGTGAGTTCATGGCATCGATGTTCCTGCGCTACGTGATATTCGCTGACTCCGAAAATACCATTGCGAGCACGGCGGACGCCGACGGACTCGACGAGGGTGTGCAAAACGTTGTCGACAAGATCAAGCTCGTAAAGTTGCCCGAGCCGGTCGAGGTGTTTTTGGGCTTTAACACGACACCGCTACCTGACGCTATCGAGACGCTGCTCTACCGCGTTGACCATGCCGAGAATCCGAGCGGTATCGAGCGCTATGCCGCCGCCCTTATGAGTGAAATTGACTTGCCTCGCTTGCGCACCATCGCCGCTAAGTCCGAGATGAGCCTGGCTCGCATCGATCGCTCAAAGCTTTTCTATCTCAATTTTGATCGCAGCCTGCTGGACCAGGACGAGATTGACATGCTGCTTGCCATCGAGTGCCGTCTTAACCGTCTCTCCGGCATCCTTGAGCACATCGGGGCCGGATTGGTCCCTGCGGCATCCTCGCCGAGCCTTGAGGGCTGCGCGCTCTTTGATGCGTGGCATATCGCCAAGACGACCAACGATGTTCCCCGACTGCTTGATACGGCCTCGAGCGATAACCCGTGGGGCAAACCGGGTACGGTGGCTTGCCAGCCGGGCGGTGAGTGGGATGTGCGTACCCGCTTCGCGCGTATTGTCGAGGCACTTAACGTGGTCACGCGGCTCGACTATACCTATCGGGCAAACGTTGCCGAAGGGATCATGCTCGTTCGGTTTGGGCAGTCTGTCGTTGATGCCATGCCGCAACGTGAATACGACGCTCAAGATGACGCCTGGCGCGAGTTGGACGAGGACGCGCGTGCGATCTGGGCCGCGGAGCACGATGCGCGCGTGGCACTCACGCTTGCGGCAGCGTGTTTTGCCGCGGGCACCTGCATCACGCGCTGCTATGTGCAGATTGCTGCTCCCGACAGTGAGCAGGGCGAGCGCGTTGTTGCAACGTATTTCTTTGGGCGCGCGGCCTATCTGGCCGATTGCGTGCCTGTCGCCAAGGATCTTGAGAGTATAGACATGGACGATATGCCGTGCAGGCGTGTGCTTGAGGCATATGAGTCAACCGCTCCGGAGACGATTGAACCTGCGGAGGTTCATGCTCGTCCGCGTGATGACCATCGCATGCTGCCGCCGGCGCTGCGCGATCTGCTGCTTGCCGATACGGCTGACGAGCTGGAGGTCATGGAAGAGGACGACGACCCATACGTGGCCCGTGTTGTTGAATTGCGCGAGCAGGCAAAAGTCGACCGTACAGGTGCTTTTGAAGGCTTTTCCCGTCTTGTTGAGGAGTTGGAGGCTAAGTGCGCCGTCGCCGAGCTTTTGGCGACAGGTCCGGTTCAAACGCAGTTTTGCGATAACCAGCTGGTGCGCATGGTGCTACCGGTGTTGGAAGAAGACCGCTCTGTGCGAATCCTTCGTGCGCCCGATGCGCTGTACTTTGCCCAGCACGAGATCTGCAGCTTTTACGCCGAGCAAGAGGACTTTGAACGAGCACTGCCCGAGGTGCGCCATCTTTACGATCTGGCGCGCTCGTCCATGCAGTCGCACTTTGCGCTCATCAACGTGCTTGCGCGTCTGGAGCGCTTTGACGAGATTATCGAGGTGGCGCGCCACGGCCTACGTATTGCCAGCGATCGTTCTGCAATCGGCTACCTGTTCTATCGCTTGGCGTTTGCCTATTGGAATTGCGATCAGCTCGACCTGGCGCTGGCTTGTTACCGTCTGGTGCCGCGCGGCGAGGAGTCGGGCAGCAGCGCGCTGGAAGAAATGCAGGGCCTTATGAACGAGATGGGCGTCAGCGAGCCTCCGACGTTCGAGGAAGCGGTCGAGACCATCCACAAGGCTGGACTAGAGCTGCCGCCAGTGTCCGCCGTGACGAATCAGCTGGCAGATGCCGCTGTGCGACTGGTCGATAACGGTTTCTTTTTCCTGGCGCGCGGTTGCATCTTCCAAATGTGGCGCACCATGGGCAACGACGAGCTCGGCTCCCTCAACCGCTCGCTGGGGTAGGCGAAGCTTCCAAGGAAGAAAGGCTGCTAGGCAATTAGAAAATTTCCTCTTGCTCATCCTTGGCTGTTTGGTTACTATAGAACGGCTGTTACGGAGAGCTGACCGAGAGGCCGAAGGTGCTCGCCTGCTAAGCGAGTATGCCCCAAAAGGGCATCTGGGGTTCGAATCCCCAGCTCTCCGCCAGTATGACTTGAAAGAAGGGTCCCATTTGGGGCCCTTTTTTGTGCGGAGAAAGGAGGCTGGGGATTCGAACCCGAGAGGGCACGGGCGTTAAGCAAACGCGAAAGCGTTTGTAGCCCGTGGGCGAAAAGCCGCCAGGCTTTGAAGCCGGAGGGCATGCGCAGCATGCCCGGACATCCCCAGCTCTCCGCCAGTATGACTTGAAAGAAGGGTCCCATTTGGGGCCCTTTTTATTATCAAGAATGGCGGCTGGGGATTCGAACCCTCAAAAAAAGGAGGCATCCTTTCGGACGCCTCCTTTCAGTGGACTTATTATTCTTGCGCCCTACACCTCGGGCGCCTTGGCGACGGTCTCGCTTTCTGCCGTGAGCGGGCGGTTGTCGATGCGACGGCCCAAGCGATCGAGCTTCACGAGCAGCCATTCAATGGGATTCGGCCCTGCGCCTTCCTCGTCGGCAACCAGGTCCATGACGGCGATCTTGGTGCCGTCCTGCTTGAGCGTGACGCTACCCACCTTGTCGCCCACATGCACCGTGCCCGAAAGATCGTCGTAGCTAACCTTTTCGGTCACCTCGCCGGCAAGGGAAAACACGGTCGCTTGCGCCGTAGGATCGGCGAGTGTGGCGTCGATCGTCTTATCAGTCCAGTCGGTTTGACCGATGCGCGCCATAAGCGGGTTGCCGTTGGCGGTCTTTTCCTGCGTGTTGGCGATTGCGACCGTCACCTTGTGACCGTAGTACCAATTGGCAAGGGTTGCGGTATCGGTAAAGCGCTGGTCGGTGGTGGTGGAGTTCAAAACGACGGTGTAGATCTCGTCGCCATCGCGGTTGTAGGCACCCGTAAAGCAATAGCCTGCATCATCGGTAGTGCCGGTCTTGCCACCGATGTTGCCATCTTGGCCCAGCAAATAGTTATGCGTGTCCATGGAATGCGAATGGTCGGTGCCGTCGGCGCCCGTGACCTCGATCCAGGAATCTTCGCTCGCTACGACCTCGCGGATCGTGTCGTTTTTCATGGCCTCCTGCATCATCAGCGCTACGTCGTGTGCGGTTGAGTGCATATCGCCAGCCCACTCATCAAAGTCCAGACCATGCGGGTTTTCAAAAAGCGTACCGGTGCAGCCGAGCTTCTTAGCGCGCTCGTTCATGGCCTTCACAAAGGTTGCCTCGGCGTCTTTGGTCTTAGGGTCGATCTTCTTGCCTACATATTCGGCGAGCACGACGGCGGCGTCGTTGCCCGAGGGAATCATCAGGCCGCGCAGTGCCTGCTCCACGGTAAGCTCGTCGCCTTCGAGTAGGCCGGCTGTTGAATTGCCCACGGTGGCTGCGGCGTTGCTCACCGTGACCTTCTCGTCCATCTTGCAATTCTCGACGGTTAGGATTGCGGTCATGACCTTGGTGATCGAGGCAATCTTGACCTGCTCATCGGCGCCGCGGGCATAGTAGACGGTGCCGTCTTTGCCCATGACGAGGGCATTGGTCGCATCGATATCGGGCAGGTTTTCGGCCGTGATGCCGCGCGCATCGGCGGTTTTGCCGCAGACATTGTCGGTCGTGAGCACTTGGGCGCCGGCGACGGTGGGCACGCCAGCGGCAAGGGCGATAGCGCAGACAAAGCCGGCGGCAAGCTGGGCTGAGCGCTTTGCAAAAGAGATGAGGGACTTCACAGATTTCGCTTTCGACGGGATGGTCTCTTCTGGAACTAGAGTATATCGTTTGCCGGTGTCGGCGATCATCGCGTGCGTGCGTGGCCCACATCCGCGCCCGAACGGGCACAAGGGTGCTTAAGGCCGACTTAATCACCCACGCTTGTTGTGTGTGGCATGCGCCCCCTCGGGCATAATGGAGCGCGAGAGGAGCACGCATGAACGAGCGCATTTTGGTAGTTGATGACGAAAAGGCCATCGCCGACTTGGTTGGTATCTACCTTACAAAAGAAGGCTTTGACGTACAGGTCGCCTATAGCGGGGCCGATGCTGCCAAGGCAATCTTGGAGCAGGAGTTCGATCTGGCGCTGCTGGATGTCATGCTGCCCGATATCGATGGCTTTGAGCTGCTACGTACGATCCGTTCCAGCCATACCTATCCCGTGATCATGCTGACGGCGCGCGATGCCCAGCAAGACAAGATCGAGGGCCTTTCGCTTGGCGCGGACGATTATGTGGTCAAGCCGTTCCGTCCGCTTGAGCTCATCGCACGCGTGCACGCTCAGCTTCGTCGCTACACCAGCTACGGTAGCCGCGCGCAGGCGGCCGAGTCGCCGACCATCCAGCTCGACGGCCTTGAGATCAACCGCGATGCTCGTTCCGTGACAGTGGACGGTTCACCGGTTCGCCTCACGCCCATCGAGTATTCCATCTTGCTGTATCTGGTCGAGCATCGCGGCAGCGTGGTGGCCGTGGAGGACCTGTTCCGCGCGGTGTGGAACGAGGATTTTATGCCCGGCTCCAACAATACGGTGATGGTGCACATTCGCCACCTGCGCGAAAAGATCGGCGACGACGCTCAAAAGCCGCGCTTTATCAAAAACGTCTGGGGCGTCGGCTACATAATCGAATAACGCCTTTGATGGTGGGGAAGTGGATATGACAAAAGACGATAGGCGGGTATTCGAGGTGCCCGATCGACTCTTTGAATACGTAAGGGCGGTCGTTGACAACCGTGCGTTGGCGACGGTACTGCTCTTTATGCTGAGTCTGCTGCTCATCGGCATCGACAATATCGTTGGCATCCTGGCGGTGCTGCTCATTGGCTTTTTGCTGATCGATCGATTCGAAATCGTTCGCCGCTGCGTGGTAATCGGCGGTGCCGCGTGGACCCTTACGCTGGCGATCGGGGCCCTGGCGCTTGGCGGTATTCGCGAGCCCGTGTTCTTTGATGCCGGCTTTGTGTTCAACATGCTTGGCTTTGTGCTGGCACTTGCCGTGTGCGTCCTGTTCTTTTGCGGGCGTGCCCTGTACTACCAGGGTTATGAGCAGGGCGAGCAGCATGCCGACCGCGTGATCGCCGCCCGCATTCAGGACCGTCTGATCGATAACCCCGACACATGGGACAACATTGACGGCGACTTCCTCGAGGTCGAGGGCGCGCTCAACCGGGTGCGCGATTGCGAGCGTAGGGTTCAACAAGCCCTGCGTGACGAATCCCACCGCAAAGATGACCTGGTGACGTACCTGGCGCACGACCTGCGCACGCCGCTCGCCAGCGTGGTGGGCTACCTTTCGCTCTTGCAGGAGGCCCCCGATTTGCCGCTTGAGCAGCGCGCACGTTTTACGGGCGTGGCACTCGACAAGGCCCACCGGCTCGATGCGCTCATCGAGGAGTTCTTCGACATCACGCGCTTTGATTTCCACGATATCGTGCTCACCCGCAGCTACGTCGATTTAGGGCTCTTACTGGCACAGGTGGCCGACGAGTTCTATCCCATTCTCAACGAACAGCATAAAGAAGCCCAGGTTGATATCTGCGAGGATCTGACGGTGCTCGTGGACGGCGACAAGATGGCTCGCGTATTCAACAACATCATGAAAAACGCCGTTGCCTATAGCTATGAAGGCTCGATGATCACGATTGAGGCCAGGCGCCAAGACGATGGCGGCGTGCGCGTACGATTTATAAACCAGGGCGATCCGATCCCTGCGGCAAAGCTCAAGGTGATCTTTGAGAAGTTCTATCGCCTGGATGCGGCGCGTGCAACCAATCGCGGTGGCGCCGGTCTGGGCCTTGCTATTGCCAAGGAGATCATCGCGGCACACGGCGGTACCGTTGCATGTGAATCGACGCCCGAACACACGATATTCACCATCGAGCTGCCCGCCGCATAGCCAGCGTGCCCTTACAAACACTTGACAATGTGCTCACGTGCGTATGAGCCGCGATTCCTACTATCGATACTGCTGAATTGATATCGATATGGAGGTATGCGGTATGACGGCTGCTGCGGCTGTGGAGCCCACGGAGCTTGAAGAACTCATGGAAGCGCAGGCCGAGGCCGCGCATGAGCGCGAGGTTGGGGATGCGACTCGCCCCACGGCAGAGGATCTTGCCGCCTCGCCGACGCGCATCGATGTCGAGGGCCTCGACCTGTTCTATGGCGACCACCATGCGCTCAAGGACGTGAATATCAAGATCCGCGACAAGCAGATCACCTCGTTCATCGGGCCTTCGGGCTGCGGAAAGTCCACGTTGCTGCGCTGCTTTAACCGCATGAACGACGGCATCAAGGATTGCCGCATCGAGGGCAAGATCGCGCTCGATGGTCAAGATATCCTGGGCGATTACGACATCTGCCGTTTGCGCCAGCGCGTGGGCATGGTGTTCCAGCGCCCCAACCCGTTTCCCATGAGCATCTACGACAACGTCGCCTACGGTCCTCGCGGTATGGGTGTGCGCGAGCGCGCCGTGCTCGATGAGCTGGTCGAGGACTCCCTGCGTCGCGCTACCCTGTGGGACGAGGTCAAGGACAAGCTCAAGGAGTCGGGCCTGGGTCTTTCGGGTGGACAGCAGCAGCGCCTGTGCATCGCCCGCGCACTTGCCGTGCAGCCCGACATTCTGCTGATGGACGAGCCGACCTCGGCGCTCGACCCCGTGTCGACGCTCGTGGTGGAGCAGCTTGCCTGCGAGCTCAAGGAAACCTGCACGCTGGTGGTCGTGACGCACAACATGCAGCAGGCCGCGCGTATTTCCGATTCGGTTGCGTTCTTTTTGCTGGGTGAGCTGGTGGAGCACGCGCCTACCGCACAACTCTTCAAAAATCCGTCCGATCCGCGCACGGCGGATTATTTGACGGGGCGTTTTGGCTGACGCTGTCTTTTACAGGTGCTTTTAGGGTTAAGATGCGGTCATATCGGCCGCAAAGGGGTTCAACATGATCTATTACGTCGAGGACGATGACAACATCAGGGATTTGACGGTCTACGCGCTGCGCAAGCAGGGAATCGAGGCCGAGGGCTTTTCGTGCGATGGCGAGTTTAAGGCTGCCGTGGCGCGACGGGTGCCCGATGCTGTGCTGCTCGATATCATGCTGCCCGACACCGATGGCCTAGCGATTATGCGTCGCCTGCGTGCCGATCGCCTGACGGCGACGGTGCCCATCATGATGCTTACCGCCAAGGACACCGAGCTCGACAAGGTGATGGCGCTCGATGGCGGTGCCGACGATTACCTGACTAAGCCGTTTTCGCTCATGGAGCTTGCGAGCCGCTGCCGCGCACTGCTGCGTCGCGGCGGCATGGTCAAGCAGGCGAGCGATGTGCTCAGCGTGGGCGGCATCGTGCTCTCGCCCAGCCATCGCGAGGTGACCGTTGCCGGCGAGCCGCTTAAGCTCACCCTGCGCGAGTTCGACCTGCTCGAGTACCTCATGCGCAAGCCCGGCGTGGTCTTTACCCGCGAGTCGTTGCTGCAGAGCGTGTGGGGCTGGGACTTCGACGGCGGTTCGCGCACCGTTGACGTGCACGTGCAGACGCTTCGCCAAAAACTGGGCGAGCATGCCAGCGCCATCGAGACCGTGCGCGGCGTGGGCTATCGCCTGGCCGAGCCTTCTGCCGGTGATGGTGCCGAAGGCGACGACACCGCGGCCACCGCATCGGAGGAGTAACCCGTGGTCTTCGCCCCCCAGGGAAAACATACGCTGTCGCACCGCGTTTTTGTGACGATCTTTGTCTGCGCCATGGCGGTTATCGTGGCGTTTACGGTGCTGGGCGCGTTCTTTGTGCAAAACACTTTGGCGGATGCCACGAGTGCCAATCTGGCGCAGGAAACCGAGCTCATTGCTGCCGCCCTCGACGAGCAGCGGGAGCCCATCCCGTTCTTGCGAAGCCTCGATCGCGAGGACTTGCGCATCACGCTGATTAACAAGGATGGATCGGTTGCCTACGACAACGAGGCGTCGCCTTCCACACTGCCCAACCACGGCGATCGCCCCGAGGTCATCGAGGCCTTTGAGAATGGTTCGGGTTCCGCGGAGCGTGCAAGCTCTACGCTCGACGAGATTATGCTGTATCGCGCCGTCGTCCTTGATAACGGCCAGGTCGTTCGCTTGGCGCAGGCCCAGCCTGGCGTTGCGGCGATTTTGCTGTCGATGCTGGCGCCGATGCTGCTTATCGCAGCAGCGGGTGCAGTACTCTCGTTTTTTATGGCGCGCCGTGAGTCCCGTGCCATCATCGCGCCGTTACAAGAGGTGGATTTGGATCACCCACGCCGTAGCTATGAGCACGCCTATGCCGAGATGGTTCCCATGCTTGAGCGCATCGAGTCGCAGCGCCAGGAACTCAAGCGCCAAATGGCGGTGCTAGCGGACAACGACCGTATGCGCCGCGAGTTCACGGCGAATATCACCCATGAGCTCAAGACGCCGCTTACGGCGATTTCGGGCTATGCCGAGCTCATCGCAAATGGCATGGTCGAGGGCGAGGACGACCTGCGCAACTTTGGCGGTCGCATCTATCGTGAGGCGGGCCGCTTGGCAGCGCTTGTCAACGACATCCTTACGCTGTCTAACTTGGACGAGGCCGAACGTGCGACTGAAGGCGAGGCAGTGCCCATTGGTTCCACGGAGCCTATTGAGCTCTCGCGTGCGATCTACGCGGTTGAGCAGCGTCTTGAACAGGTCGCCCGTCAAGCGAATGTGACGATAAGTCATGAGACCAAGCCTGTGGTCATCGAAGGCGTGTCGCGCTTGATCGACGAGCTCATCTATAATCTGGCAAGCAACGCCATCCGCTACAATCGACCCGGCGGTACGGTTACGTTGCAGTGCGGCACCAACGACGAAGGCCATCCGTTCCTCGCTGTCGCCGACACGGGAATCGGTATCGCGCCTGAAGAACAGGGCAAGGTATTTGAGCGGTTCTATCGCGTGGACAAGAGTAGGTCCAAGGCACGCGGCGGAACCGGCCTGGGGCTTGCCATTGTCAAGCATGCGGCCCTGTATCATCACGCCACGCTCGATCTGTCGAGCGAGTTGGGCGTGGGAACCACCATTACGGTGACGTTTCCCATACAGCAGGAGGAGCCATTCGCATAGCGATACAACATAGATATTGATGTAGACGCCGCATTTGACTTTCGGGTGCGGCGTTGTTGTGCAATTTTACGATTGCTTCCGACATTTTTACAGGAGAGCCTGTTTCTTATGTATAGAGTTTGGTCTCGGTAAAAAGATGCGATAACATACGGACAGTTTTGTCAATCCGAACTGGGGAAATGAAAGGCAAGCTGCATGACCCTTCTCGAACTGTTCCAGCTGCTGAAGAAGCACCTCAAGCTGGTCATCACCCTTCCGGTGGTCTGCGCGATCGCCATGGGCATCGTGTCCTTCGTTGCGATGGACAACACCTATACCGCGACGACGAGCATGTACATTCTCGCCAAGACCGACGATAGCGGTCAGATGAGCTACAACGATCTCTCGGCGAGCCAGATGCTTTCCAACGATATCGCCACGCTGCTGGATAGCGATAGCGTTAAGAGCGGCGCCGCCAAAGAACTGGGCCTCACCGATCTGGATGACTACAAGGTGTCTGTTTCCTCCGAGACCACCACGCGTGTCATTACGCTTTCGGTTACCGGCACCGATGCCAAGGAGACGGCTGAGGTCGCAAAGGCCATTGCCAGCTCGGTGAGTACGGTCGCTCAGAACGTCGGCGCTGCCCAGAGCATCAACGTTATCGACGAGGCTAAGACCCCCGAAGCCCCCAGCGGCCCCAAGCGCACGCTGTATATTGCCGTCGCGTTCCTCGCCGGTATCTTTATCGCAGTTGCCTATGTCGTTTTGGCAGACATGCTCAATACCCGCATCCGCGGTGCCGAAGAGGCAGAAGAGCTCCTGGGTATTCCTGTTGTTGGCCGAATTCCGGCTATGAAAGGTGGTAAATAGGCATGGCTAAGGCAAAGAACACCGATAAGCTCGTTGTGCAGAATGCCGCCAAGACCCTTCTGGCCAACATCCGCTTTGCGAGCGTGGACGACCCCATTCGCACCATCACCGTTACCTCCTCGATTCCCAACGAGGGCAAGTCTACGGTTTCCATTAATCTTGCTCAGGCAATCGCCACGAGCGGCAAGAGTGTCCTGCTGGTCGAGGCTGATATGCGTCGCAGGTCCCTTGCCGATATGCTCGGCGTCCGCTCCCGCGGCGGACTCTATGCAGTCCTGTCCGAGCAGGTTTCTATCGACCAGGCGATTGTCGAGACAGGTCAGAAGAATTTCTACTTCCTCGATGCCGAGCCGCATATTCCCAATCCTGCCGACATCATCGTCTCCCATCGCTTTGCCAAGCTGGTCAAGGCACTGTCTGCTAAGTTCCAGTACGTCATCTTCGATGCTCCTCCGGTCGGCACCTTCATCGATGCTGCCGAGATTGCCAGCCTGACCGACGGCGCGCTGTTCGTGGTGCGTGAGGACTTTACCAAGCGCGAAGAGGCGCTCAACGCCATCGGTCAGCTTAAGAAGTCCGAGAAGGTCAAGCTCATCGGTACCGTCATGAATTACTGTGAGACCGAGACCAGCGAGTACTACTATTCTTACTACACCAAGGACGGTAAGAAGGTTAAGAAGGGCTCCGACGGTCAGGGCACTTCCAAAAAGGGCATCTTCACCAACCGAGCAAACGTTTAGTTGATTAGGGCCGACCTATGCGTGACATTCATTGCCATATCTTGCCGGGTGTAGACGACGGCGCCGCCGATCTCGATGAGAGCTTGGCGATGCTCGAGGCTGCCAAGCGGGCCGGTGTAACCAGAATCGTTTGCACTCCTCACTGCCGTGATCCCTATTTTGATTACGACAAGATGTGGGATGCCTTTGAGCTGCTGCGCGATAACGCTGACGGTTTTCCGCTCCAGATGGGCTTCGAGGTCAACCATCGAAAGCTCGTTGAACTTGGTATCGATGCCGCGGAGCACTTGCATTTCGATGGGACCAACGAGTTTCTGCTCGAGCTTTCGACGCATGCCGATGCGTATGCGTTTAGAGAATACGAGAACACGATTTACGATTTGCAGTGCCGTGGCTACCAGGTGATCATCGCTCATCCTGAGCGCTATCGTGCGGTTCAAAAGGATGTAAGCGTGGCGGAACGCCTGGTCGATATGGGCTGCAAGCTGCAGGCTTCGGCGGACTTTATTGCCGGTGGTCGCTTTGGTCGCGAAAAAAAGCCGGCCCAGCGCCTGTTCGATCAGAACCTGTACAGCTTCATCGCGAGCGATGCCCATAACGTGGGTCATTACGACTGCCTGGCGAAGGCTCGCGCGAAGTTTAGCGTGCGCGGAGCTCATTTTCGCTAAAATCTGTCCCTAACGTTCTCATTGAATGAAAGGGCAGCCATGGATATCCAACTTAAGACGGGATGCTTTGATGACGCGGCGTTGGTGCGCCGCGTCGTTTTTATGGACGAGCAGGGCTACGAGAATGAGTTCGACGCTATCGACGAGGACCCGAACTGCATTCATGTGACGCTCTATGTAGACGGCGAGCTTGCCGGTTGCTCGCGCGTGTTTCCCGAAGAGCTTGAGCGCGCGGCTGACGCAGAGGCTCCGGTGTCGCCGGCGTGCGACTTGGACGAAGGCGTCGCAGCGGGGGAGACCTACATTATGGGGCGCGTCGCCGTGCTGCCGGCTATGCGTCGTCGTGGTTTGGCGAGCAAGATTGTCGAGGCCAGTGATACCGCCGCGCGTGATGCCGGCGCCAAGCTCATTAAGCTGCACGCGCAGGAATACGTGCTGCCGCTCTATGCCAAGGCGGGTTACACGCAGATTGCCCCAGTGGACTATGAGGATGAAGGCCAGCCCCATGCCTGGATGGCCAAACGGGTCGAGGGTGACAGATAGGGACGTTCCTTTTCTGCCGGCAGTTGGGGATACTCCTTGGCAATTGGCGCATCAGAGCGTTTGGACATACAGTTTTTCGATTCCGTATGTATATATGCGCGCTAATGGGTTATAAAATCTAAGTCTGAACATAGCAGGTCTGCGATGCGGCTCGGGCAACCGGGCCGTTTTTGCGGACGGGGGTAGCGCGAAAGGACTGCACATGCGTCAATTTAAGACCGAGAGCAAAAAACTGCTCGACCTCATGATCAACTCCATTTACACCAATAAGGAAATCTTCCTGCGCGAGCTTATCTCCAACGCGAGCGATGCCGTCGACAAGCTCAACTTTAAGAGCCTTCAGGATCCGAGTGTCAAGCTCGACCAGGGCGACCTGGCCATTCGTGTCTCCTTTGATAAGGATGCCCGTACCATCACAATTTCGGATAACGGTATCGGCATGACCGCCGAGGAGCTCGAGCGCAACCTGGGCACCATCGCCCATTCCGGCTCCGAGGAGTTTAAGACCGAGAACGCCGAGCAGCAGGGCTCCGATGTCGACATCATCGGCCAGTTTGGCGTGGGCTTCTACTCGGCCTTTATGGTCGCCAGCCACGTGAAGGTCGTCAGCCGCGCTTATGGCGAGGATACCGCCCACGTTTGGGAGTCCGACGGTCTTGAGGGCTACACCATCGAGGATGGCGAGCGTGCTGAGCACGGTACCGATGTCATTCTGACACTGCGTGAGAACGAGAAACTCGACGCCGACGGCGAGGCCGAGACCTACGATCGCTTCCTGACCGAGTGGGGCCTCAAGAGCCTGATTCAGCAGTACAGCAACTATGTGCGCTACCCGATTCAGATGATGGTGAGCAAGAGCCGCCAGAAGCCCAAGCCCGAGGACGCCGGCGACGACTACAAGCCCGAGTACGAGGACTACCAGGAGCTCGAGACCATCAACTCCATGACGCCGATCTGGAAAAAGCGCAGCTCCGACGTTGAGCAGAAGGATTACAACGAGTTCTACAAGTCCACGTTCCACGACTTTGACGATCCCGCGCGCACTATCAGTTTCCATGCCGAGGGTACGCTTGAGTACGATGCACTGCTGTTTGTGCCGGGTCGCGCCCCGTTCGATCTGTACAGCAAGGACTACGAGAAGGGCCTGGCGCTCTACAGCTCTAACGTGCTGATTATGGAGAAGTGCGACGACCTGCTGCCCGACTACTACAACTTTGTGCGCGGTGTCGTGGACTCTGCCGACGTGACGCTCAATATTTCGCGTGAGACGCTGCAGCAGAATCGTCAGCTCAAGGCCATTGCCAAGCGTGTCGAGAAGAAGATCACCGCCGATCTCGAGGACATGCGCGACAACGACCGCGAGGCATACGAGAAGTTCTTTGAAAACTTTGGTCGCGGTCTTAAGTACGGCATCTACTCGAGCTACGGCATGAAGGCCGACGAGCTCGCCGACCTGCTGCTGTTCTGGTCTGCCAAGGAGCAGAAGATGATCACCCTTGCCGAGTATGCCAAGGGCATGCCCGAGGGCCAGAAGGCAATCTACTATGCCGCCGGCGATTCGCGCGAGCGTCTGGCCAAGATGCCCGTCGTGAAGGGCGTGCTCGACCGCGGTTACGATGTACTGCTGCTGACGCAGGACGTGGATGAGTTCACCTTCCAGGCCATGCGTGAGTACGTGGCTGCCGATATGCCCAAGGTCTACGAGGATGACGCTGCTCGCGAGGCTGCTGAGAAGGCAGTTGCCGATGGCGCTGAGCCTGAGGTCGAGGATCGTCACCTGGAGCTTAAGAACGTCGCGACCGGCGATCTTGACTTGGCGACCGATGACGAGAAGAAGGAGGCCGAGGACGCCACCAAGGAGAACGAGGACCTCTTTAACGCCATGAAGGAGGCGCTCGGCGACAAGGTCGAGAAGGTTGCCGTCTCTGCGCGTCTGACTGACGCCCCCGCCTGCATCACCACCGAGGGCCCGCTTTCGCTCGAGATGGAGAAAGTGCTTCAGAAGGGCCCCGAGGGCGCGCCCGACGGCATGCCTAAGAGCCAGCGCGTGCTCGAGCTCAACGCCAAGCACCCGGTCTTCGCCAAGCTCGTCGCTGCCCAGAAGGCGGGCGACGCCGACAAGATCAAGCAGTACTCCGGCTTGCTCTACGACCAGGCCCTGCTCGTCGAGGGCATCCTCCCCGAGGACCCCGTAGCCTTCGCCGCGGCCATTTGTAATCTTATGTAACTTGGTTCCGCCGTTCTAACGAACGCCGTAGCTAGTTAGTAGAACGAGAGAGGAAAATCTCCCACATTGAGCCTGTATTTGGGCAAAAAGTGGGAGATTTTCCTCTCTCGATGTGTAGGTACGCATTTGGCACTTGGTTGCTTGCTAGTTTGTGCGGGTTGTGGTTTTGGGAGCTGCGGGAATTTAAGATACTGTACAACTGTACGTTAACTCATCTTCGTAGTATATTGCTACCCGCAAAACTCAGCACCATTGCGCCGTGACACGCTAAAGTGCCCCCGTACAATGGTTGTTAATAGCATGATTCGGCTAAACGACAGGATGGATGGTCCAAGCGTGAGTCTCGGCAGCAAACTATCCGATGCAAAGGTTTCCTTTGCAATCTTTAAACGCGACATCAAGCGATTGATCGTGAACCCCGTCGCCCTGGTGGTTACCCTGGGCGTGTGCGTCATTCCCTCGCTGTATGCCTGGTACAACATCGTTGCCAACTGGGATCCGTACGGAAATACCCAAGGCATTAAAATCGCCATCGCAAACAACGATCAGGGCACCCAGAACGACCTAGTGGGCGAGCTCAACGCAGGCGATAAGGTGGTCGACCAGCTCAAGAAGAACGACCAGCTTGGCTGGACCTTCGTCGACTCGGCGGCAGATGCCAAAGAGGGCGTCGAAAGCGGCGAATACTATGCTGCCATCGTGATTCCCAAGAACTTCTCTGACAATCTCGTCTCGATGCTCGACGGCAATTACCATCAGCCGAAGCTCACCTATTACGTCAACGAGAAAAAGAGCGCCATTGCGCCCAAGGTTACCGATACCGGTGCCAACACCATCGAGGAGCAGATAAACTCGGAATTTGTCTCTACGGTGGGCGAGACCGTTGCCGGCATTGCCAAGGATGCCGGAGTCGATCTAAAGGACAAGGCAACCCAGACGCAGGATTCGCTGGCAAGCTCGGTGTCCGAGGCATCCGATACCTTGGGCGAGGTACGTGATTCCATCGGCGACATGAACACCGCCATCGACAAGACGAGCAGCTCGATTGCTTCGGCCGATGCTGCGCTGGCGGGCCTGCAGGGGCAGGCGCCTTCGCTAACGCAGGCAATCGCTCAGGGTAATGATCTGCTGGGCGAAGCTCGCACCACGGCTGGCAAGTCCATCACCTCGCTCTCCAAGGCACTTTCGGAGGGCAGCCTTGCGCTAACCAAGACGTCGGCTTCCGCGAATGCTGCCATCGGCAAGTTGACGGGCACGGTCACATCTACGACCACCCGCATCGACAACTCGCTCGAGTCTCTCCAGGCAACGATCGATCACAACACCGCAGTTATCGGCCACCTGCAGATTCTTGCCGGCGATACCTCGACGGGATCGGATCAGATCGACGCACTGATCGCCTCGACGATCGATACGCTCAAGAAGCAGAACGACCAGCTGCAGAGTATCAAGAACAGTCTGTCCGCGCAGTCGAGCGCCATGGCAAATGATGCCGCGGCTGTCTCGGGTGCCAGCGACGCTATCAATAACGCAATTCAGACCGGGGCGACCAACCTTGGCCAGGCCCAGGCAGATCTGGGTCAAAACGCGCTGCCGAAGGCTTCGAGCGCGCTTGACTCCTTTGCCGCCGTTTCGGGCGATTTGACCGGCATTGTGTCGGGTATGACCCCCACGATAGCGAGCGCGCGCGGCACGCTGGCGCAGCTCGACGCCACGCTCAAGCAGGCAAAGACCACGCTGTCCCAAACCGACGCCTCCCTTGCCAAGGTTCAGGACAAGCTCGCGACCGCCGCCAATGACATCGCGGCGCTGCAGACCTCTGAGTCTATGGGCGAGTTAGCCGACCTCATGGACGTCGACGTCAATGACGTGGCAGATTTCATGGCATCTCCGGTTGAGCTGACATCCAAGTCAATCTATCCGGTCAAGAGCTTTGGCTCGGGCATCGCGCCCTTCTACACCAATCTGGCGCTGTGGGTAGGCGGCTATGTGCTCATCGCTATCTACAAACTCGAGGTCGACCGCGAGGGCATCGGTAGCTTTACGGCGCGTCAGGGCTACTTCGGCCGCTGGCTGCTGCTGGTGATCCTGGGCGCGTTCCAGGCCATTATCGTTACGGTAGGCGACCTGGTCATTGGCGTTCAGTGCGTCAATCCGCTGCTCTTTGTGCTGGGCGGCATCGCTATCTCGTTCACCTACGTCAACATCATCTATGCGCTGTCCACCACCTTTAAGCATATCGGTAAAGCCATTGGCGTCATCCTCGTCATTGTGCAGATCCCCGGCTCGTCGGGCATGTATCCCATCGAGATGATGCCAGGTTTCTTCCAATGGCTGCATCCGCTGCTGCCCTTCACCTATGGCATCAACCTGCTGCGCGAGACCGTCGGTGGCATGTATTCGTTCAACTACCTGTTCAACCTGTGCATCCTGGGCGTGTTCCTTATCATCGCGCTCTTTATCGGTCTGCAGCTGCGCCCGTTGCTGCTCAACCTCAACCTGCTCTTTGATAAGCAGCTTTCCACGACGGGCCTTATGATCTGCGAGTCCAACGACCTGCCGCGCCAGCGCTATTCGCTGCGCACGGCCATGCGCGTCATGCTCGATTCGGATTCGTACCGTCGCGAGCTGCTCGATCATGCCGTGGCGTTTGAGCATCGCTACCCGTACTACATCAAGGGCGGTTTTGCCGCCGTGGTAGGCGTCCAGGTCCTGCTCTTTGTGCTTTCGACGGTGCTCGATATCGACAATAACGGAAAGATCATCCTACTCGTTATCTGGATCATTTCGGTTATCGCCATCTGCGGCTGGCTCATCAACATCGAGTACATCCGTGCGAGCCTTAATACCCAGATGCGTATCTCGGCGCTTTCGGACGAGGATCTTCGCCGCGAGATGCGCGAGCACACGGCTGCCATCCCTGCTGCCCGTCGCATGTTTGGTCTCAACGCCAGCGAGCGGGGCACCAAGGACAGCGAACAGCCCACGAGCCGTCTGCCGCATATCGGTGCGCATCGTAAGGCTCAAGATGCCGACGGCGTTGACAACGTAAACGGAAACGACGGGGATACCACCCCGCTCGGCAAGCACTCCAAAGGAGGTGAGGCATAAATGAAGAACATCCTGCACCTGTTTAAGCGTGATGTCCAAAACGTGTCTCGCTCCGTGATCGGCATGGTCGTCGTGATGGGCCTGATCATCGTTCCGTGTCTCTATGCATGGTTTAACATCGCCGGCAGCTGGGATCCCTACGGCAATACCGGCAACCTTAAGATTGCAGTGGTCAACACCGACGAGGGTTACGAGAGCGATCTGATTCCCGTCGAGGTCAACGTGGGCGAAAACGTAACCGCCACTCTGCGCGGCAACGAGAACTTTGACTGGGTCGTTCTCAACGACCGCGATAAGGCGATTGAGGGCGTTAAGTCGGGCGCGTACTACGCTGCCGTCGTTATCCCTAAGACGTTTAGCGCCGACATGATGACGCTCTTTTCGACCGACGTGAAGCACGCCGATATCGAGTTCTACGAGAACCAGAAGGCCAACGCCATCGCGCAGATCGTGACCGAGAAAGGCTCGAGCGCCGTCCAGAGTCAGGTCAACGAGACCTTTACCGAAACCATTACGAGCATCGGTCTTAAAACCGTGTCCAGCCTGCTCGACTATATGAGCACCGACCAGGTGAGCAACTTTATCGCCAATCTGTCCTCTACGCTGGGCGATTCGGTCCAGGACCTGCAGGACATTCAGACCAGCGCAACGTCGCTGGCGGGCGTTTTGAGCTCCACGTCCGATTCGCTGACGTCGGCGGGCGGTATGCTCAAGCAGACGGGCACTGTTGATGAGTCGACGAAGCAGCTGATGGAGCACGCAAAGAACGGTGTGAGCGATTCCGAGGAAGCGCTCAAGGCAGCCAACGACGCCATCAACACCGCGATCGACGGAAGCGCGGGCTCATTCGACAACGTGTCTACCGAGCTTGCGAAGGCGTTTGACGCCGCGAACCAGCATGTCGACGTTACGGTGACCCAGCTCAACAAAGCCGCGTCGGCACTCGAATCGCGTGCCAACGATATCGATGACGTGGCTAACCAGCTTCGCAGTTTTGCCGAGCAGGTGAGTGACGAAAAGCTCCAGGACAGTCTTAAGTCTGTGGCGACATCGCTGGGCAGGATCGCGACGGAGTATCGCAACAACGCCAAGGACCTGAAGGCAACCGCAAAGTCCCTCTCGGACAGCATGGCAGAGGTTAACAAGTCGCGTGCCGAGGTCGATCAGGCAATCGCGGATGCCAAGGCTGGTATCTCGGGCGCCAAGACTGACTACGACTCTACGTTTTCGGTCAAGGCCAAAGAACTCAAGAAGACTATTTCGGGCGTTTTGGATTCGCTCAACGGTATCTCGGGCGATCTGGATAGTGCCGTAGACGGTCTGACCGACGCATCCGGTTCGCTGGCAAAGGGCCTCTCCAAGGCTGCAAAGCTGGTCAACAAAGCTTCCGATCAGCTGGGTGAGGCGTCGGACAAGATTAGCGCTTTCAAGGACGAGCTCGACGGTGCCCTTATGTCGGACGATCTGGCCACGATCAAGACGATGATCGGTAATGATCCCGAGGGTTTGGCCGTGTCGCTTTCCGGCCCCGTCGCGCTCGACCGCAAGCCGGTCTATCCGATCCGCAACTACGGTTCGGCCATGGCGCCGTTCTACACGATTCTGTCGCTGTGGGTCGGCTCGATCGTACTGGCGGCCATGATGAAGGTCTCGGTTGACGATGAGCTCATCAACGAGCTCATCCCCGTGCGCCTGCACGAGATCTACCTGGGTCGCTACCTGTTCTTTGGCGGTTTGGCCCTGCTGCAGGCGACGCTCGTGTGCGCGGGCGACATCCTGTTCTTTGGCATTCAGTGCGACAACCCACTGCAGTTTGTGCTGGCGGGCTGGGTTACGAGTCTCGTGTTCTCCAATATCGTCTACACGCTTACGGTGTCGTTTGGCGATATCGGCAAGGCGCTCGCTGTCGTGCTGTTGGTCATGCAGGTCGGCGGTTCGGGCGGCACGTTCCCCATCGAGATGACCGGCCCTGTGTTCCAGGCGATCTATCCGTTCCTGCCGTTCACCCACGGCATCAACGCCATGCACGCTGCCATGGCCGGTGCCTACCATATGGAGTACTGGATTGAGCTGGGTATCTTGGCGAGCTATCTGATTCCGTCGCTGGCCCTGGGCGTCGTCTTCCGCCGCCCGGTCATCAAAGCCAACGACTGGATCATCGAAAAGCTGGAGTCGACCAAATTGATTTAATACAGCTACGTAAACGCCGCCGGAACATCGAGGTCTTCCAACCCGATGCTTTAGCGTAGTGAATTGCATGGGCTGCTTGATTGTTGCTACAGTAGCGGGGCGTGCCGGGGGTCCGGCGCGTCCCGTTTTTATTTGACCATGAGGCGGCACGCAGCCATACGCGTGCGGACACCACGCCCAGATTGAGTGTGAGGATGTTCCATGGCCCAATACGCTGCCAACGAAATCGAAAACTTGCCCGATAGCCCAGTAGCCCGTGAGGATTTGGGCGCGGGCGGTATTCCCCGGGGCGCCGGCGCACGCTCTCCGCTGTTCTGGAAGGTTCTGCTCCTTTCGGTGGCGGTCATCTGGGGCTACTCCTTTACCACTATGAAGGACGCACTCGGCACCATTCCGGTGTTCGCGCTGCTCTATGTACGTTTTCTGCCCGCAGCGTTGGTCATGTTTGCCGTCTTCCACAAGCGCATCATCGCGCACCTCAACGCTCGCAACCTGATCGTTGGCCTGAGTATGGGCGTGCTCATGTGGGCGGCCTATGCGTTGCAGACGGTCGGTCTGGCACATACTACGGCGGGCAAGAATGCTTTTTTGACGGGCACGTATTGCATCCTTGTGCCGTTCGCGAGCTATTTCCTGAGCGGCGAAAAGCTCACGCGCTACAACTTGGGTGCCGCGCTGCTGTGCCTAGCGGGCATTGGCCTCGTCGCACTCGATAGCGTTGAATTCAACATTGGTGACGTCATTACGCTGGCGGGTGCGGCCTTTTTCGCCATCCAGATGGCGGTGACTGCCAAGTACGGTCGCAAAATGGACATCAACGTCATCACGTTTTGGATGTTTGTGGGCAACGGCGTGCTGAGCCTGGCAACGTCGCTGCTATTCGAGACCCAAGCGCCTCTGTCCGTGTGGACGCCGAGCTTTATCAGTTCGATGGCGTTTCTCTCGGTGGGCTGCACATGCGCGGCTCTGCTCATCCAAAACGTCGGCCTGGCGCATGTCCCGGCCTCGACGGGCTCGCTGCTCCTTTCGATGGAGTCGCCTTCGGGTGTGCTGTTCTCGGTGCTGCTGATGGGGGAGGCGCTCACCTCGCGCCTGCTCGCCGGCTTCGCGCTCATCTTCCTGTCGATTATCTTGAGCGAGACTCACTTCGATTTTTTGCGTCGAAAGCCGCGCCCGCAATTGTAAACAACTTGTTGCGCCGCCCTCCCGGGGCGGCATTTTTTATGCCTCGCCCTTAAAGTAGTACCTTGCACTTTACGATATCAAAGTGCTTGCTGCAAAAACGATACTGGAGGGCATCTATGGCACCAGCTTTGTCCGATCTTCAACCGCAATCAGCGCCCAAGGCCACCGCAGCGGCGCAGGCCGCTATCGGTGACGGTCTTGTTGCAGAAGCTCAGGCTTTTGCAGACGAGCTCGCTGCGTGGCGACACGATCTCCACCAGATGCCCGAGCTGGGTAATAGCCTCCCACAGACCTCTGCGTATATCCAAGCGCGCCTGACCGAGATGGACATCCCATTTGCCACGCTCGTTGATGGTTCCTGCGTTGTGGGCCTTGTCGGCGCCGGTGCCGCCGCGGCCCAAGACAATGGCGTCTGCACGAATGAGCAGGCCGGTACGGTCATCATGCTTCGTGGCGACATGGACGCCCTGCCCGTTGCCGAGGAATCCGGCGAGCCCTTTGCATCCACCAACGGCTGCATGCACGCTTGCGGTCACGATATGCACGCGACGGCGCTGCTTGGTGCGGCTCGTTTGCTCAAAGCGCGCGAGACTGAGCTTGTTGATGCCAACGCCACGGTTAAGCTGCTGTTTCAGCCGGGCGAGGAAACCTTTGAGGGTGCCCGCGCCGCCATCGCCGACGGTCTGCTGCAGAACCCGCGCCCTCAGGTCGCCTTTGCCATGCATGTCAATAGCCAGTCGCCGCTTGGCCTGGTGCTTTACGGCAGTCCGGCGCTCTCGGGCGTGTACGGTTTCCGCATCACGCTGCAGGGCAAGGGCGGTCATGGCTCGAGCCCCGAGATCTGCATCGACCCCATTACGGCGGGTGTGCACGTGCATCTGGCACTTCAGGAGCTTATCGCTCGCGAAGTGCCGGCGGCCAAGGAGGTCGCGCTTACCGTTGGCAAGTTCGCCGGCGGTCAGGCCGCAAATGTCATCCCTGATACTTGTGTGCTCGAGGGAACGCTGCGTGGCTTCGATGTCGAGCTCATGGAGCACCTCAAGGCCCGCATCGTGGAGGTCGTCAAAGGCGTTGCCACGACCTATCGTACGCCGGCGACTATCGAGACGCTCTCGGATGTTCCCCCGCTCGTACTCGATGACGATATGACGCAGGCGTCGCTTGGCTACGTGGGCGCGGTGCTGCCCAAGTCCGCCTTCCTGCCGCTGTTCCACGCCATGGCGAGCGAGGACTTCGCGTTGATCTCGAGCGAGATCCCGAGTGCGTACTTTACCGTGGGCGCTGCCGTGACTGATACGGACGAGCATTTTGCTCAGCATCATCCCAAGGCACGTTTTAGCGATGCCGAGCTTCCCCTTGGCGCCGCGGTTTATGCCGCCGTCGCTTTGGGCTATATCGCTGACCACAAGGAGTAATCCATAGCCCAGCAGCATAAATTCTTCTCCGGTTGGCTCGTCGTGGCCTCCGGCTTTGTCATCATGGCCACGGTCGTTATCGCCAAGATTTCGCTCGGCGCGATCTATGACCGTTTTGGCCTGCGCTTTGGCAATATCCTTGGCTCCGTTGCGTGCATTATCGCCTGCGTGGCGTTGTGCTTCCCGACGACGGACCTCGGTACCATCGTGGCCGCGGTGAGCTTTGGTATCGGAACGTGCATGGGCACCATCACGCCTACCATCGCCGCGTCCAAGCAGTTTGGCATGGCCGACCTCGGCAAGGTCACGGCACTATTACCTCGCTCGAGATGGTCGGCGGCACCGTGGGCGCCATTGTCTCGGGCGTGCTGTTCGATGTCACGGGCTCCTTTGCGAGCACCTGGATTGTGTGCCTGGCGTGCTCCGTGGTCATGCTTGTGTTCCTGCTAGCATCCGAGCCTATCGCCGCCAAGTTGCGCGCGAGCGTGGCGGGGGAGTAGATAGGCCAAAGCGCATTGCCGCTTGTCCGCTTCGTCCGTGGCTACCGCGGCGGCGCATCTGGCCGAACGAGCCCCCATACCCTCGTTCGGTCAGATGCGCCGCCGCTGTATGTGTTTGTGCCGTATAATGACCGTTACCTATGACGCGATACAAAAGAAAGGTGTTTGCCCATGCAGGCACAGAAGGCGGAGGGAACCCGCGACCTTATCGGCGCCGAGATGCGCGCCTGGCAAAAGATGCAGCAGATTGCGGCCGGCGTGTTCGAGCCGTTTGGTTTTAAGCCCATCGAGACGCCCGCCATCGAGCAGGTGGACGTGTTTGTCCACGGTATCGGCCAGTCGACCGACGTCGTGCGCAAGGAGATGTTCCGCGTGTTTAGCGGCGCCAACCTGGAGCGCGTCTTTACCGAAGGCACCGACACCAAGCTTAAGCCCAAGCAGCGCCTGGCCCTTCGTCCCGAGGGCACGGCCGGTGTGGTGCGCGCCGTCGTGGAGAACAACCTGGTGCCCCAGGGCTCCACGCCGTTTAAGGCTTATTACGCCGAGGCCATGTTCCGTGGCGAGCGTCCCCAGAAGGGTCGCCTGCGCCAGTTCCACCAGGTGGGCATCGAGTGGCTCGGCGCTCCCGATCCGGCGGCAGACGCCGAGTGCATCATCATGCTCATGGAGTTCTACAAGCGCCTGGGCTTCGACCTTTCCAAGCTCCGTCTGCTTATTAACTCGATGGGCGATGCGCAGTGCCGTCCGGCATACCGCGAGCAGGTCAAGCAGTTTATCCTCGATCACGCCGACGAGATGTGCGACGAGTGCCGCGAGCGCGCCGAGCTCAATCCGCTGCGCGCCTTCGACTGCAAGAACGACCATTGCTGCGAGATCATGGCCGACGCCCCGCTGATGGGCGACAACCTGTGTGACGAGTGCCGCGAGCACTACGAGCAGGTCAAGCGCTATCTGGATGCCGCCGGTATCGAGTATGTCGAGGATCCCACCCTGGTGCGCGGCCTGGACTACTACACCCGTACTGTCTTTGAGGTCGAGGCTCCCGGTGCCGGTGTCGGCTCCATCGGTGGCGGCGGTCGCTATGACGGCTTGGTCGAGCTCGAGGGTGGTAAGCCCACGGCCGGCGTCGGCTTCGCCGTCGGTTTTGAGCGCGCCCTGCTGGCCCTTCAGGCATTTGGTAACGACTTGGGTGCCGAGGAGGCCCCGTGCGTCTACGTCGCCAATGCCGGCAAGGAGCTGCGTCAGAACGTCTTTGCCATCACGCAGGAGCTTCGCGCCGCAGGCATCGTGACCGAGGCCGACTACCAGGGTCGTTCGCTCAAGGCCCAGTTTAAGCAGGCCGACAAGGTGGGCGCCAAGCTCATTTTGGTCTTGGGCGGCGACGAGCTTGCCGCCGGCAAGGTCAAGGTGCGCGACATGGAGAGCCATGACGAGGTTCTCGTCGATTTGACCAACGTGGTCGAGGCGGTTCGCGAGCGCCTGTAGCGCATCTTTTTGAGCTGCGGGCCTGCTAACGTGCCCTGCTCATGGAGAGCGATTGTTACGGGGGTGTTTCGCATTTATGCGGAATGCCCCCGTTTGCATATGCCGTCCACCGAGAAATACGACCATTTGGGGCAAAAAGCCTTGCAATGCAGAAAATACTTTTGTGTGGTAAAGCGCAATCAGCGTCGAAAGTTTTTGCCGAGTGCCTATAATAAATACCGCATGTTACGTGCATAGAAGGAGGAATGGGAGGAAACGTGGCTGAGAACCTAAGCAACCAGTCTGTACCCGAAGCCGCGGCGCGCGTCGCTGCCGTGGTCAACCGCCTCGTTAACCGAATCGGCTCGAATGCCGAATCCAAGGAGCGTCTCGCCGAGATCGAGATCCCCGAGGAGCTGCGCGACAATCTGGCGCTGTTCTTGCGCCTGGAGCGCCGTGTGCTTAGCGAGTATGATCCCGAGATCGCGGACCTGTTCGACAAGATTTTGACAGCCGAGATTGTGGCCAATGCCGGCAACCCCGGTAGCCGTGCTGCCGACGAGTCCGTCGACGAGCAGGGCGTGCCCACTGCCGACGAGCCCACCGCCGTGGCGTTTCGCGAGGTTGTCGATATGATCGACAGCCTGCCGCTCGATAAACAGCAGGTTATCGTCCGCGCCTTTACGAGCTTCTTCCATCTGGCAAACCTGTCGGAGGAGAATTACCGTGTGGCGCAGCTGCGCGAGCGCGAGGCCGGCGCATCGACCGATACCGAGGTCGATCCTGCCAACGAACTCACCGTCGCCTATCACCAGTTGGTAAACGAGATGGGTGTCGAGGGCGCCAACGAGCTGCTCGGCAAGCTCGAGTTCCACCCTGTCTTTACCGCACATCCCACCGAGGCCCGTCGTAAGGCCGTCGAGGGCAAGATTCGCCGTATCTCCAACCTGCTGGAGGAGCGTCCGCGTCTGGGCGGTTCCGACCTGGTGGAGAACGAGCGCCATATGCTGCAGGAGATCGACGCCCTGGTGCGTACGAGCCCCATCGCGCTCAAGAAACCCACGCCGGTCGAGGAAGCCGATACCATCATCGACATCTTCGATAACACGCTGTTCGACGTTATTCCCGTCATCTATCGTCGTTTTGATGACTGGGTGCTGGGCGATAAGGCCGGCACCGTGCCGCCGCTGTGCCCGGCGTTCTTCCACCCCGGCAGCTGGATCGGTTCCGACCGCGACGGTAACCCCAACGTCACCGCCAAGGTGAGCCGCGAGGTCGCTGCCAAGTATTTCACCCATATGGTGCTCAAGCTCGAGGACAAGTGCCGCCGCATCGGCCGCAACCTCACGCTCGAGGCCACCTACAGCAAGCCGTCTGCCGAGCTCATCAACCTGTGGAACCATCAGGTCGAGATGAGCACTCAGTACACCGCACGTGCTGAACTAATCTCCGAGCACGAGCCGCATCGCGCCGTCATGCTCGTCATGGCCGACCGACTCAACGCCACCGTGCGTCGCATCACCGACACCATGTACCACAGCGCCGATGAGTTCCTGGAGGACCTGCGCGTCGTCCAGCGCTCGCTGGCCGCCTGCGGTGCCGTCCGTGCTGCCTACGGCCCGGTCCAGACCATCATCTGGCAGGTCGAGTCCTTCGGCTTCCACATGGTCGAGATGGAGTTCCGTCAGCACTCCGTGGTGCACGCCCGCGCCCTCAAGGATATCCACGAGAACGGTATCCATGGTGATCTGCAGCCCATGACGCGCGAGGTCATCGATACCTTCCGCGCTATCGGCTCCATCCAAAAGCGTTACGGCAAGAAGATGGCGCACCGCTACATCATCTCGTTCACCAAGAGCGCCCAGCATGTGGCCGACGTCTTTGAGCTTGCCCACCTGTCCTTTGCGCATGAGGAGGATGTCCCCGAGCTCGACGTGATCCCGCTGTTCGAGCAGCTCGAGGACCTCGAGGGCTGCGTCGACGTGCTCGACCAGATGCTTACGCTGCCCGTGGTGCAAAAGCGCCTTGCCCAGACCAACCGTCGCATGGAGGTCATGCTGGGCTATTCCGACTCCTCCAAGGATGCCGGTCCTACCACGGCTATGCTCGCGCTGCACTCCGCACAGGAGCGTATTGCCAAGTGGGCCGAGAAGAACGATATCGATCTGGTGCTCATGCACGGTCGCGGCGGTGCCGTGGGCCGTGGTGGCGGCCCGGCCAACAAGGCCGTGCTGGCGCAGCCCAAGGGTTCGGTCAACTGCTTCTTTAAGCTCACCGAGCAGGGCGAGGTCATCTTTGCCCGTTACGGTAACCGCACGCTGGCTCAGCGCCATGTTGAGTCCGTTGCCGCTGCAACGCTTTTGCAGTCGGCCCCGAGCGTCGAGAAGACCAACACCGAGACCACGCAGAAGTTCTGGGATATGGCCGAGAAGCTCAACGCTGCAAGCCACGAGCGCTATCTGGATCTGCTGAACACCGAGGACTTTACACCGTGGTTCTCGACCGTGACGCCGCTGACCGAGGTCGGTCTGCTGCCGATCGGCTCGCGCCCGGCCAAGCGCGGTCTGGGTGCCAAGTCGCTCGACGACCTGCGTACCATTCCGTGGATTTTCAGCTGGAGCCAGGCTCGCATTAACCTGGCCGCTTGGTACGGTCTGGGTACCGCCTGCGAGCAGCTGGGCGATCTTGACCAGCTCAAGGCTGCCTACCAGGAGTGGCCGTTCTTCCGCACGTTCATCGACAACATCGAGATGTCGATCGCTAAGACCGACCAGCGCATCGCCAAGATGTATCTGCACCTGGGCGATCGCCAGGATCTGTCCAAGAAGGTCTTCACCGAGATGCAGCTCACGCGTAAGTGGGTCCTTGCCATCGTCGGTGACGAGTGGCCGCTACAGCGCCGTCGCGTGCTTGGCTGCGCCGTTCGCGTGCGTAACCCCTATGTCGACGCCCTGTCCATCGCTCAGGTCCGCGCCCTTCGCGAGGTGCGTATGAACCAGGACGAGATGGCCGAGGAGAAGAAGGCCGAGTACATGAGCCTGATTCTTTCGACTGTGACCGGCGTCTCGGCAGGATTGCAGAACACGGGGTAATCGATAACCCTGTAGTCGTCCGGGTCCGCCATCAGTTTACTTTTAGGCACGTCCTCGGACATGCAAGAAGCCCTCGCTGCGCACTTCGTGCGGCGAGGGCTTCTTGCGTCCTGCGGAGTGTGCCTAAAAGTAAACTGATGGGGCCCTACGATGTCCGGTCTTCGGCGGATTACTGCTGGGGAAAAGATAGCGCGCTTCGCGCGTTTTGGATGGGGTCTGTCTCGGCGGCGCGTTTGGCGCTTCTCGCCTTGCGACTGTAGCGCCCGCGGTCCTCATTGGGACCACGGCCGTTTTGTTATGGGTCAAATATGAACGTTGTGTTAATGAGTCGGTGGACGGTGGTGTTTTTCGGTGAGCGGCGTATCCTTCCAACGGTTTGACTAGTGTGTCAGTTGAAAGGAAGAGGGCGCTCGTCAATGTTTGAATGTGAACTACCGTTTGACCACAAGACGTTGCATCTGGAGCTCGAGGACAAGAACTTCGCGGGTGTGATGGAAGGTCATCAAAACGAGTTTAAGACTACAAAATCGCAGGAAGAGCTGGTAGAGGAGTCGCTTGCCAACCCTTATGGCTCGCCTTCGCTCGAGGAGCTTTGTGCTGGCAAAAAGGATATCGTAATTATCAGCTCTGACCATACGCGTCCCGTTCCTTCGCGTGTGACGATGCCTATTCTGCTGCATCACATTCATGCCGCTGCGCCCGAGGCCCGTGTGCGTATTTTGGTTGCTACGGGTATGCACCGTCCGTCGACGCACGAGGAGCTCGTCAATAAGTATGGCGAGGACATCGTTGCCAACGAGGAAATCGTTATGCATGTCGCGACCGACGACAGCATGATGAAAAAGATCGGCACCCTGCCTTCTGGTGGCGAGTGCATCATCAACAAGATTGCGGCCGATTGCGATCTGCTGCTTGCCGAGGGCTTTATTGAGCCGCACTTCTTTGCCGGTTTCTCTGGTAGCCGCAAGTCCGTCCTGCCTGGCATCGCCAGCTACAAGACCATCATGTACAACCACAACGGTCAGTTTGTGAACGATTCCCACTCGCGTGCCGGCAACCTGTGCCACAACCACGTGAGCGAGGACATGTTTGCCGCCGCCGAGATGGCTCACCTTGCCTTTGTGCTCAACGTGGTGCTCAACGGCAAGCACGAGGTCATTGGCTCCTTTGCCGGCGACATCCACAAGGCGCACGAGGCTGGCTGCGAGTTCGTGAAGAGCCTTGCCGGCGTTGAGCCCGTCGAGTGCGAGATCGCCATTACCACTAACGGCGGCTACCCCCTCGATCAGAACATCTATCAGGCTGTGAAGGGCATGTGCGCTGCCGAGGCCACGCTTCCCGAGGGCGGCGTGATCATCGACGTCGCCGGTTGTGCCGACGGTCACGGCGGCGAGGGCTTCTATCACAACATCGCCGACAACGATCCGGCAGAGTTTGAGCGCGCCTGTATCGATCGTCCTAAGGACGAGACCCTGCCCGATCAGTGGACGAGCCAGATCTTTGCCCGCATCCTGGCGCATCACCCCGTGATCATGGTCACCGACCTGTGCGATCACCAGATGCTCAAGGATATGCACATGACGCCGGTCAACACCCTCGAGGAGGCGCTCAAGCTCGCCTTTGAGATGAAGGGTGCCGACGCCAAGGTCGCCGTCATCCCCGATGGCCTGGGTGTTGTCGTCGCGCAGCACTAGTGCGCGGCTTAAACGAATCGTTTATAACCGACAAGAAAGATAAGGTTTTATGCTTACCAAACTCCTCTGCGAATTCGGCGCGACGGCCCTCATGATCGTCTTTGGCGTGGGCGTGCACTGCGATACCGTGCTCAAAGGCACCAAGTATCAGGGCTCCGGCCATATGTTTGCCATCACCACCTGGTCTTTTGGCATCTCGGTCTGCCTGTTTGTCTTTGGCGGCGCCGTGTGCATGAACCCCGCTATGGTGCTTGCCCAGTGCATCGTCGGTCTGGTGCCGTGGGGCAACTGCATCCCCTTCATGCTTGCCGATATGCTCGGCGGCTTTGTGGGTGCCGTGATCGCTTGGTTTATGTATGCCGATGAGTTCAAGGCTTCCGAGGGTGTCGTCGATCCCATTGCCCAGCGCAACATCTTCTCGACCAACCCCACCACCGAGGGTACGAACTATGCCCGCAACTTCTTCTGCGAGGCAATCTGCACCTTTGTGTTCATTAGCGCCATCCTTGCTGCTGCTAGCCGTGCTGGTGAGGACGTTTTGATGCTCGCCATCTGCGTCGGCCTGATTGTCTGGGCCGTTGGCATGGGCATGGGCGGCATCACCGGCTTCGCTATGAACCAGGCACGTGACCTTGGTCCCCGCCTTGCTTATCAGGTGCTGCCGATTAAGAACAAGGCTGACAACAACTGGAAGTATGGTCTGCTTGTTCCTGGCATCGCGCCGTTTGTCGGTGCTATTGTCGCCGCGCTGTTTGTGCACGGTTTCTTGGGCATGTTCTAGTCGAAGGACGGCTCTATAAGGTTCGGGCTCGGCAAGGGTTTACTTTCCAACGCGTCCTCGGACATGCAAAAAGGCTCGCTGCGCACTTTGTGCGGCGAGCCTTTTTGCGTCCTGCGGAATGCGTTGGAAAGTAAACCCTTGCCGAGCCCTGGGCATTCTTGGCTGTGTTCGAACAAGCAACCCAACATATATATCTGAATTTGGATGTGAGGGGCGCTTTGTTTTTGGGTGCCCTTACAAGAAAGCGTGACTTGGGGATGGGATGGGCACTTTGCTTTTTAGTGCCCTGAGATGGGGGCGAGACTTTGGAATGAGAGGCTAACTTAGGTGAAGAGGGGCTGTATGGCTGATAGGTAGTCTTTGGCTACGTCGGCTTTGTCTGCTTGGAAGTTGTGCCAGGCCCACCATTGGACCATTCCTACGAAGCTTGAGGCTATGTGGTGTAGTAGGAAACTGCGGTCCATGGTGCCGGCGGGGCCTGCGGGGTCGACGGGGACGGTTTCGGCTGCGCGCGACATGATGGTCTTGCGGAGACAGTCGGCGAAGACGCGTGAGCCGGCGCCGGCTACGAGGGCTCGAACGCCCTGGCGGCGTTCCCAGAGATTGTTGAGGATATGCTCGACCTGCACGAGTGGGTCGTCGAGCGGTGTGCCATCGTCGTCAAGAGCGTGGGTGCAGATGTCGCTCACGAGTTCGGACAGTAGGTCGTCTTTGCTCTTAAAGAGACCGTAGAATGTCGCGCGGCCTACGTGAGCGCGAGCGATGATGTCGCCGACGGTGATCTTGCCGTAATCTTCCTCGCGCAGGAGCTCGGAGAACGCCGCAACGATGGCGGCGCGGCTTTTTGCCTTGCGGGCATCCATGGCTATGCGTCCGCGTGAACGAGCAGGCAGCGGAGCGTGCCGGAGCAACCCTCGTAGGGGCGTTTGCCGGCGCCGTAGCCGACAGCTTCGATGCGGTAGCGTGAGGGCAGTTGGTCGGACGTACGCAGGGCGGTGACGATGGCGGCGCCTGTGGGCGTTACGAGCTCGCCAGCGACCGGTGCAGGCGTGAGAGCGATATTGCCCGCCTGGCACAGGTTGACGACAGCGGGGACGGGAATGGGCATGAGGCCGTGTGCACAGCGGATGGTTCCGTGGCCCTCGGAGAGCGACTCGACCACGATGTCCTCAATGCCCAGGTCATCGAGGCAGATGGCGACAGAGCAGACGTCGACGATGGAGTCGATGGCGCCCACCTCGTGGAACATGACGGTCTCGGGCGTTTTGCCGTGAGCCTTGGCCTCGGCAGCGGCGAGTGCGGTAAAGATGGCGAGGGCGCGACGCTTGGCGCCATCGCTTAGCTGCGAGCCATCGATAATGGCGGTGACGTCCGCCAAAGACCGGTGGTGATGGTGGTGGGCGTGATGATGCCCCTCGTGGCCATGGCCGTGGATCTCATGGTCATGGTCGTGTGTGTGCTCGTGCTCATGCTCGTCATGGTCATGATGATGGTGGTGCTCATGCTCATGCATATGCTCGACAGCTGCTTCGTTGCCGTAGAGCCAGGCCATATCGTGGTCGTGGTTCTCGAGCTCCTCTGCCAGCTGAACGTCAAAGTCGCAGGCGTCGATGCCGTGCTTGTTTACGCGCGTGACGGCGATCGAAAAGCCATCGACCGGCAGCGTGGCGAGCTGTTCGCGCAGCTGCTCCTCACTGGCATCCAGGTCGAGCAGGGCCGCAACGGTCATATCGCCGCTGATGCCCGAGGTGCCGTCGATGATAAGCGTGTGCTGATGGTTGGACATGGGATGCTCCTTAGCGGGCGCAGGGCGTGCCGGCGCTCAGATGATTGATAAGACTTGCCTGGTAGGCGGCACCAAAGCCGTTGTCGATATTGACGACCGAGACGCCGCTGGCGCAGGAGTTGAGCATGGCGAGCAGCGCGGCCACGCCACCAAAGTTCGCGCCGTAGCCCACGCTGGTGGGAACGGCGATGACCGGGCAACTCACCAGGCCGCCGATGACGCTCGCCAGGGCGCCTTCCATGCCGGCGATGGCGATGACCACCTGCGCCTGGGCAAGTTCCTCGGCATGCGCAAGCAGGCGGTGCAGCCCGGCGACGCCCACGTCGTAAAGGCGATCGACTTCGTTGCCATAGAACTCGGCCGTCAACGCGGCTTCCTCGGCGACGGGCAGGTCGCTCGTGCCGGCGCAGGCGACAACGATGCGTCCGTTGCCGGTAGGGGAGGGCTTGCCGCCCACGAGGGCGAGCTGCGCGTCCGGGACATATCCCAGGTCGATGCCGTTGCCGAGAAGCTCCGAGGTGCGGGCGGCCTTTTTGGCGTCCAGGCGCGTGACCAGGATGCGCTCCTGGCCGGCATCGCGCAGCGCTTTGATAATGGCGGCAATCTGATCGGCGGTTTTACCGGCACCGTAGACAACCTCGCCGGCTCCCTGGCGCACCCCGCGCGAAAGATCGAGCTGCGCAAAGCCCAAATCGGCGGTCGGAGCCGTCTGGATGCGCGTGAGGGCGACGGCCGGGGTGACTGCCCCGCCGGCAACATCGCTCAGTAACTGCTCAAGATCTCGCTTATCCATATATGTTCCCTTCGACGGCGCAAAGTCTAGCACTCAAAGGGTATGTTTCCGAACATTAAGACAAAATTGTTCGGAAACTATAGGACAGACTGATTCAATTGTTAGACGGATCGACTAGTCACGCAGGATGATGTCCATGGCGAGCATCAGATTGCGCTCGTCGATGGCAAACGGGGCGGCCTCGCGCGTCTTGGGCTTGGCACAAAACGCGATGCCCGTGCCCGCGGCCTGAATCATGGGGATGTCGTTGGCACCGTCGCCGATCGCGACGGTGTGGGCCATGTCGACGCCGCACTCAACTGCCCAGTCCAGCAGCTGGATGAGCTTGGACTCCTTGGTCACAATGTCGGCAGCCAACTTACCGGTGAGCTTGCCGCCTACGACCTCCAGACGGTTGGCCAGGCAAAAGTCGATTCCCGCGGCGGCCACGATCTTGTCGGCAACCTCGTGGAAGCCGCCACTTACGACGCCGACCTTCCAGCCCTTGCTGTGCGCCGAGCGCACAAGCTCCAGCGCGCCGGGGGTAAACGTCACGCGCTCAAAGGTGCGCTCGAACACGCTCTCGTCCAAGCCGGCAAGCAGCCCCACGCGCTCCTCGAGCGCTTGCTTAAAGTCAAGCTCGCCGCGCATGGCGCGCTCGGTGATCTGCGCCACTTGCTTGCCCACGCCGGCTTCCTCGCCCAACAGGTCGATGACCTCCTGGTTGATGAGCGTGGAGTCGATATCCATAACGATGAGGCGTGCAGTCATGGCGGGCCTTTCCAAGTGCAGTTGTATTGGGGCACATTGTCGCACGTGACGAGCGCGGGCGGGTGTCACGGCGCGTCAATTGTTTCGTCTCCGTCAAGTCTTTGGGCAGGAGCCACTTTTTCGCGGCACATCGACGCGAGTGCGATAAGATAGAACGCCATGTCTGGCTGCGCGGTTTACGCAGGCTGGGCAAATCTGTACGACGCCGCCCGGAACGACACGGGGCGGCACAGATCCATAAAGGAGGATCACTGGTATGAGCCAGACCCGTCCCATCGATGAGCATTCCATGCACACCCGTACCTGCGGCGAGCTTCGCTTCGAGAACGTGGGCGAAGAGGTCACCCTCACCGGTTGGGTGAGCCGTCGCCGCGACCACGGCGGCCTTATCTTCTGCGACCTTCGCGACCGTGAGGGCATCACGCAGCTCACCTTCGACCCCGAGCACTCCGACGGCGACGCCTTTAAGATCGCCGAGACCATGCGTCCCGAGTGGCCCATCAAGATTCACGGCGTCGTGCGCGCCCGTGGCGAGGAGACCACCAACACCAAGCTCGCGACTGGCGAGATCGAGGTCCTGACCGACCACGCCGAGGTGCTCAACACGTCCGTCACCCCGCCGTTCCAGATCGAGGACGGCATCGAGACCAGCGAGGACACCCGCCTGCGCTATCGCTATCTGGACCTTCGTCGTCCCGAGATGATGGCCAACCTCAAGCTGCGCTCCGACTTTACCTTTGCCATTCGCGAGGCGCTGCACAACCGTGAGTTCATGGAGGTCGAGACGCCCTCCCTGTTCAAGTCCACGCCCGAGGGCGCCCGCGACTTCATCGTCCCCAGCCGCATCCAGCCGGGCAACTTCTACGCCCTGCCGCAGTCCCCGCAGCTCCTGAAGCAGCTGCTTATGGTCGGTGGCGTCGAGCGCTACTATCAGGTTGCCAAGTGCTTCCGCGACGAGGACTTGCGTGCCGACCGTCAGCCCGAGTTCACCCAGGTCGATATCGAGATGTCCTTCGTGGACCAGAACGACGTTATGAGCGCGCTCGAAGAGGTTCTTGCCGATGCCTTCGGCCGCATGGGTGTCGAGATGCCCACGCCGCTGCGTCGCATGAACTACTGGGAGGCCATGGACACCTATGGCTCCGACAAGCCCGATACCCGCTATGGCATGCACTTGGTCGACCTGACCGACATCTTCGCCAACTCCAAGTTCAAGGTCTTTGCGACTGCCGCGAACGAGGAGGGCTCTGTCGTCAAGGCCATCAACGCCAAGGGCGCCGGTGCCTGGGCTCGCGCCAAGATCGATAAGCTTGCCGGCGTGGCCTCCACGTTTGGCGCCAAGGGCCTGGCCTGGATCGCCTTCCGCGAGGACGGCTCCATCAACAGCCCCATCGTCAAGTTCTTCTCGGACGAGGAGATGGCTGCTCTGCGCGAGCGCATGGACGTCGAGCCCGGCGACCTTGTGATGTTCGCCGCCGGCCCGCGCCTGCTCTCCGACGAGATCCTGGGCGGCATGCGTTCCCACATGGCCAATGCGCTCGAGATCAAGCGCGAGGGCCACGACTTCCTGTGGGTCGTCAACTTCCCGCTGTTCCACTGGGACGAGGACCGCAAGGCCTACGCTGCCGAGCACCAGCCCTTCACCCTGCCGACCGAGACCGACATCGCCATGATCGAGGCCGATCCGTTGGCAGCCGGTTCTTGCACCTACGACTTTGTCATGGACGGCTTTGAGGCCGGCGGCGGCGGTATGCGTATCCACAACGCCGAGATGCAGATGTCCATGCTCAAGCTCCTGGGCTTTACCGAGGAGCGCGCCGAGTCGCAGTTCGGCTTCCTCATGGAGGCTCTCAAGTTTGGTGCGCCCCCGATGGGCGGCTTCGCCCTGGGCCTGGACCGCGTGTGCATGCTGCTCACCGGCTCCGACTCCATCCGCGACGTCATGGCGTTCCCCAAGACGGCCAGCGGCTCCGACCTCATGTCGGGCGCCCCGAGTGCCGTTTCCGGCGCCCAGCTCAAGGACGTCAGCCTGCGCTTGATGTAGGCAAGCGGCTACCTATTGCCTGTAACGAGGGAAGGACGTGTGCCTTCCCTCGTTTTTTATACGTCGAGATTGTGAGGGCATGGGATGACCGGGCGTTGCGGAAAGTGCGTCCCGGAATCTGCGTCCAGAACGGGTCGCGCTTTCCCAAAGGGGGTCCTCTGGGAAAGCGCGACCCAGAATTCGGCAAAATAATGGGGCACAGTTTCCGCTTGAGCGGTCTAACGGAAACTGTGCCCCAGAATGAGCGCTCAAAACGGGGCAGGCTTTCCGCAACAACTGTCTGGCGAAAAGCCCGGCCCAGTTTCCTACAGCGAGTCTCTCTGAACGAGCTGCATGTGCATCACGGAGGTGGTGGGCTCGGCGCCCTTGATCATGTCGAGCGCAATGTTGGCGGCCATGTGGCCTTCTTCGCGCAGGGGCTGGCGGACGGTCGTGAGTGCGGGGACGCAGCGCGCCGCAATCTCGTGATCGTCGAAGCCGACGACAGAAACGTCCGCCGGAACGGATAGGCCTGCCTCGTTGAGTGCGGTGATGACGCCAGCCGCGATACGGTCCGATCCGCAGAGCACGCCATCGAAAGCAATCTCGCGCGCGAGGATCTGGTGCATGGCCTGATAGCCGTCTCCGCTGTTCCAGCCGGTATAGATAACGTTTGCGTCTGGGAGGTCTTCGCCCAAGACGGCGCGGTAGCCGCGCAGGCGGTCGACAACAGCGGGGTTGTCTTGCGGTCCCAACACGGCGACGATATCTTTGCGCCCGCGCTCCTTCATGGCGAGTGCCGCAAAGCGTCCGCCCTCTTCGTCGTCAGAGTAGACCGTCGAGAACACATCGCGATAGGGGTGACCCTCGAGCTGGCCGCACAACACGGTGGGCACGCCCAGCTCGCGCAGTACCTCGAGCAGTTCGCTGCCCTTGTAGGGGGAGACGTTGATTACGGCGTCGAACGAGCGGCGCTCAAAGTGCTCGCGTGCGCGGTTGCGCTCATGCGTAGAAGACGCCTGCAAGATAACGGGCAGATAGGATGACTCCGACAGTTCTTCGGTAATGCCGCTCAAAAACTCGCTATAGGTGGGGTCGCTGAAGAGTTCACTCAGGGGCTCGGTCACGAGCACGGCGATGATTTCCGTGCGTCCGACAGCGAGCGCTCGGCCACGAGCGTTGGGGACAAAATTGACTTCCTTGGCCGCTGCGCGGACGCGCTTTTTGGTTTCCTCGCTAATGCGGGGCGAATCGTTGAGGGCGCGCGATGCCGTGGAGCGCGACACGCCGGCAGCTGCGGCAACCTCGGCAAGCGTAGGTGCGGTGCGAACTGGTTGGGTCATGGCGTCTCCTGGAAAATGCGGTCGATGTTGTCATTGATACGGGCTGGTGCGGATACAGCTTACTATAGTGCGCCTGAACAGCGTTCATGATATCCGGCCACTGGTGGCATTTCACGTTCAAGCTGCTGTTGAACATGGCTTGCACGGGTGGGGCATAGATGGGCGCGGCCGTTGTCAGCCGCCTGGGAATGCTGTTTTGCGCTGAGTTTCGATACTCAGGGTGACATAAGTGTCGTGGTTGTACAACCGGTTGCACCGTTAATCCGACAAAATCGACCGTTCGGCGGACAACCGGTTGCACAGATTTTTGTACCGCCCGTAAGATAAGGACAACCGGTTGCACAAAGAAGCACTACGATGACGAAGGAGCATCACCATGGACGCCATTAACGATTGGGAAAACCAAGCGCTCACCCACAGGAACCGCCTGGCACCCCATGCGTACTTTATGGGTTATGAGGCCGCCGATCTCGCCGCTACGTACAGCCGCGAGCTGTCGCGCGGATTTGTCCAGCTGTCCGGCTCGTGGCAGTTCCGCCTTTTTGAGGGCCCCGCGGCCGTCTCCAACGAAGCACTTTGCACGTACAAGCCCGAGTGGGATCACGTGGAGGTTCCGCACCTGTGGCAGGTAGACGGCTATGGCAACCTTGCCTACACCGACGAGGGTTTTCCGTTCCCGGTGGATCAGCCGTTCGTTCCCTCCGACGACCCTACGGGCGTCTACCAGCGCATCGTCAAACTTCCCGCCGTGCCTGCCGGCGCTCGCGAGATTATTCGCTTCGACGGTATCGAGAGCTACGGCGAGCTGTATGTCAACGGCAAGTTTATCGGCATGACCAAGGGTTCGCGCCTGTCCGCCGAGTTTGACGTGACCGACGCGCTCGTCGAGGGCGACAACCTGTTTGCGGTCAAGGTTCTGCAGTACAGCGATGGTAGCTACATCGAGGACCAGGACATGTGGTGGGCATCGGGCATCTTCCGCGATGTGTACCTCATGCAGCGTCCCGCCGCGCATCTGGTCGACTTTAGGTTCCGCACGCACCGCGAGGGCGATGCCGCTCTGATCACGCTCGATACGGTTGCCGAGGGCGCAAGTCGCGTCGTGTATACGCTCAGCGATGGCCAGAATGTGGTCGCTACGGGCGAGTGCGTCGACGGCCATGCCGAGTGCAGCGTTGCCGATGCCCACTTCTGGAACCCCGAGGACCCCTTCCTCTATGACCTTACGCTTGAGGTCTACGACGGCGACGAGGTCAGCGAGTACGTTCCGCATCGCCAAGGCCTTGCCGAGGTGACGGTCGAGGGCAATCATATCTACCTCAACGGCACCTACTTTAAGATGCATGGCGTCAACCGCCACGACCACGACGATCACAAGGGCCGCGCCGTGGGTCTCGAGCGCATGCGCCGCGACCTGGAGCTCATGAAGCAGCACAACATCAACGCGGTGCGCACGTCCCACTACGCCAACGATCCGCGCTTCTACGAGCTGTGCGACGAGTACGGCATCATGCTGGTCGCCGAGACCGATATGGAGAGCCACGGCTTCGAGAATATCGGCAATATCGCCCTGGTCACCGACGACCCTGCCTGGGAGCCGGCTTACGTTGACCGTGTTGAGCGCCTGGTGATGCAGGAACGCAACCACGCGTGCATCATCATGTGGTCGATGGGCAACGAGAGCGGCTATGGCTGCAACATCCGCGCGATGTACGCCAAAGCTCACGAGCTCGACGGTCGTCCGGTCCACTACGAGGAGGATCGCAACGCCGATACCGTCGACGTCATTTCCACCATGTACTCCCGCGTGTCGCAGATGAACGACTTTGGCGAGCATCCGTTCCCCAAGCCGCGCATCAACTGCGAGTACGGCCACTCCATGGGTAATGGTCCCGGAGGCCTGTCCGAGTACCAGGAGGTCTTCGATCGCTGGGATTGCATCCAAGGCCAGTTTATTTGGGAATGGTGCGACCACGGTTTGGCTGCTGTGACCGAGGACGGCGTTGCCTACGACATGTATGGCGGCGACAACGGCGATTACCCCAACAACAGCAACTTCTGCATCGACGGCATGGTGTTCCCCTGGCAGCAGCCGAGCCCGGGCCTTACCGAGTACGGCCAGGTCATCTGCCCGGTTCGCATGGCCTACGATGCCGAGGCGGGCGAGCTGACCGTCACCAACAAGCGTTGGTTTACCACCCTCGAGGATGTCTGCCTGTCGGCGGAGACCCTGGTGGACGGCGACGTGGTCTGCCGCAAGACGCTCATGCCCGGTGCGGTTGCCCCCGGCGAGTCCGTCCAGCTTCCGCTGGTGATTCGCGAGGCCGCAGTGGGCGAGACCCTGCTGACCGTGCACGCCTACACCATGGCGGCTCACGCCTGGTGCGAGCCGATGTTCCAACTGGGTGCAAGCCAGTTTGCCATCGCAAACCATCCGGCGCCGGCAATTGCCGCCCCCACTCGTCCTGAGCTTACGGTCGAGGAGACCGAGCAGGAGATTCGTATTCGCTCCCTCAACGGCGAGCTGACCTTCAGCAAGGTCAACGGTACCGTGAGCGAGTGGAAGGCATCCGGTCGCGACGTCATGACCTCCGGTCCCCAGGTTGGTTTTTGGCATCCGCTCGTCGATAACCACGCCCAGGAGTACGACTCCCTGTGGAAGGATAACTTCATCGATGTGATGCAGACGTCTACCCGCAATGTTTCTTGGAAGCAGGACGACAATGCGGTTGTCGTTACCGTGAGCCAGCGTATCGCTCCTCCCGTCCGCGCGTTCGGCATGCGCGTCGAGCTCGTCTATACCGTGCTTCCGAGTGGCCGCGTCGACCTCAAGGTTTCCGGCGAGCCCTACGGCGACTATTCGGACATTATCCCGCGCATCGGCATCTCCTTCGAGGTCCCCGGTTGTGATCGTGCCGTCGAGTGGTATGGCCACGGCCCGGGCGAGAACTATCCGGACTCGCTGCGCGCCAACCCGGTCGGTCATTACCGCACTACGGTCGACGACATGTTCACGCCCTACGTTATGCCCCAGGACTGCGCCAACCGCGAGGGTACCCGCTGGGTCGCCCTGCGCTCCAGCCACGGTGACGGTCTGGTCGTGACGCGTCCGAGCGACGCCGCTTCCAATCCGTTCTCGTTCTCCGCATGGCCCTATAGCTGCGAGGCTATCGATAATGCCAAGCATGTCTACGATCTTGTCCCGGGCGACACGGTTACGGTCAACATCAACGACCAGCTGCTCGGCCTTGGCTCGAACTCTTGGGGTTCCGAGGTGCTCGATTCCTATCGCACCCGTTTTGAGAGCTTCAGCTTTGAGGTGTCCCTGCGACCGCTGACGTCTGCCGATCTGGCTCAGGCGCTGGCACCCATTAAGGAGGCATAAGTCATGCATATCTTTAACTCGCGTGCCGATTTCGACGCCCAGATGAAGTCCGTCAAGAAGTGGATGCGTACCGGTCAGGCACTCGACGGCGTTTCTGAACTGCAGCACGATGTGGCGTACTCTATCGGCGACTCGCTGGTGTATTGGTGGGTGAACGCCCACGAGGCGGCTACTGCCGATCTGGTCGGTCACCGTCGCTACCATGCCGTGCTCGCCCCGCTCGACGGCAATCTGACCGTTGAGGTGGCTTCCAAGGCCGATCTTACCTGTACGCGCGCCTACAGCGATATCGATGATCGCGAGCGCTTTGAGGGTACGGGGGAGACCGTGACGATTCCCACCGGCGGCGTTGCCGTCGTCGAAATTGACGAGGCCTACCGTGTCGTGGCCGATGCCGCGGATCCCCGCGTCGTGGTGCTGCACGTGACAGTCGAAGGTTATTCCTTCCCCAACAAGTAGTATTCGTCCGCCTGGACGTTTGCTTCGCGCCGTTAAGGGGGATGGCTTTGTTGACTCCCTTTTCCCCATTCCCCTTAGCAGGTGCGCCGTCCGTGTTTGCACTTGCAGCTCGGACGGTTTTAGATGACATTTAACAGATGATTGGGAGGGCTTATGAGCTCTGAAAAACGAGGAACGATTGGTTCGTTCGCTCTGCTGGGCATGACGGTCGCCGCCGTGTTCGGTATCAAGAACATCATCAACAACAACGCGGCCATCGGCTTGGCAGCTGCGCCGTCGTTCTTCTTCGCCACGCTTTTGTACTTTGTCCCCTATACCCTGGTTACCGCCGAGTTCGTCGGCCTCAACAAGGACTCCGAGTCTGGCGTGTACGCATGGGTTAAGACCTCGATGGGTGGTCGCTGGGCGTTCCTGACGGCATTTAGCTACTGGTTCGTTAACCTGTTCTTCTTTGCGTCCGTCCTGCCCAACGTCATCATCTACGCGAGCTACGTGTTCTTTGGTGCCAACGCCGAGCTTTCGCAGCTGTGGATCACCATTATCGAGATCGTCGTCTTTGCTATCGCCACGTGGGTTTCGACCAAGGGCGCTAAGTGGATCGGCTCCATTTCCTCCTTCGGTTCGACCGCGGCTCTCGGCCTGACCGCCGTGTTCATCCTGCTGTCCCTGGCTGCTGCCTTTGGCGGCGTTGAGTTCGCTACGGCTCCTACTCCCGCTAACATGGCTCCCGACATGAGCAACTTCGCAACTGCGTGGGGCTTCTTCGGTACGCTTGCCTGGATCATCCAGGGCGTTGGCGGCGCTGAGTCTGTCGGCGTGTTCCTTAACGACCTTAAGGGTGGCGTCAAGGCCTTCGTGCGCACCGTCGTTATCGCCGGCCTGACCATCGGCCTTCTGTATGCAGGCGCTTCGCTGCTGGTTAACCTGTTCATCCCCGAGGGCGGCGTTGCCATCTCCACCGGTATCTTCGACGTATTCGGCGCTGTCTTTGCCCACTTTGGCATTCCCATGGAAGTGTCTACGCGCGCCATCGGCTTGATCCTTCTCGCCGCCACGCTGGGCTCCCTCATGATGTGGACCTCTGCTCCCATCAAGGTTTTCTTCACCGAGATCCCCAAGGGCGTCTTTGGTAGCAAGATCGTCGAGCTCAACGAGCATGGCATTCCTGCCCGCGCTGCTTGGCTGCAGTTCGCCATCGTCGTCCCCATCCTGATCATTCCGGCCCTGGGCTCCGGTAACCTCGACGACCTGCTCATGATCGTTACCAACATGACTGCTGCCACCGCTCTGCTCCCACCGCTGCTGATTTTGCTTGCCTACTTTATGCTGCGCAAGAACTTTGACGCCGCTCCCCGTGGCTTCCGCATGGGTTCGCGCCGCTTTGGCCTGGTCGTTGCCGCATTCCTGCTTGTGGTCTTCTGCTTCGTGCTTATCTGCGGCACCATTCCGCTCGATCAGCCGCTGTGGCTGACGCTGGTCTACAACGTTGGCGGCGTGGTTGTCTTCTTGGGCCTTGCCGTGATGTGGTACAACCGCTACATCAACCGCCTGCGCGAGACCGATCCCGAGGCCGCCGAGAACGAGCTTCGCCCTTCCGTCCTCGATATGATGGAGTAGCGGCTAGGATTAATCTACGGCTGTGGAATAAATCGATTCCCTTTCCTAAGGAGGGGCCTTACGAGGCCCCTCCTTTTGTGTTTTGGGGCATGGTTTTGGCCCCCGTGGTCAAAAAATGCCAAATATGAGTACTGTTGCAAAAGAAGTGCCATATTTTTCGGCCTGCTCTGAGCGAAAATGGGCTCAAAATCGATTTATCTAACTCCCTTTAAAGGGCGTTTGACGGCTTTCAACCTCTTCGAATCGCTCAAGCTAGGCAATTTGCTCTCGATTTTGCTGCTACTAAATTTGTGACAGTACTCATATTTGCCACTTTTTGACCACGGGGTATCCGGAGGGGCCCTCGATAAGCATCTAACGCTACAATAACTACCACGTGGCTGGGTTTGCCGGCCGAATGTGTGATGTCGTGGGAGGGGACATGGTCGAGTTTACAAAGACGATTAAAGATCCGTTGGGACTACACGCCCGCCCGGTTGCGCTGCTCTATGACATCATTGCCAAGCACCGTAGCGACGTGTCGGTCAGCATCGGCGACCGCCATACCGACGGTCGCGATGTCATGGGCCTCATGGCTCTCTACGGCGAGTGCGGCGAGGACATCATCTTTCGCGTTTCGGGCGTAGACGAGGCTTCCTGCGTTACGTCGATCAGAAACCTCTCGCTCTAAGCATGACAGGGCGCGGCAAAGGACAGCTCTTTGCCGCGCCTTTTTGTTTCATATAGGAAACTTTTTCGAAATCTGAATAGGGACCCTTTCCAAAAAGTTAACCACGTGCTAGTTTACTAAAGCGAACATAGACGTGGTTAACTTTTATCGCGTCGATGTTGAGGACGAACTGACGTTAGGAGCCACTCATGTCTTGCGGACCGCAGATGCCGGCCATGCCGCTTTCGATGGTAAAAGCGGGCGAAACCGTGCGCGTGTCTCGTGTAAAGGGCAATGAGGACATGAAGCACCACCTCAAGGACCTCGGCTTTGTCGAGGGCAACGAAATCCACGTGGTGAGCTCGAGTGGCGCCAATATCATCGTCACGGTGCTGGGCGCACGCTTTGGCATCGATTCCAAGGTTGCCATGCACATCATGACCGTCGGTTAGTCCGCAGCATTTCATAAAAACTGAAAGGGGGACAAGAGGATGAAGACGTTGGGTGACGTTAAGGTGGGCGAGAGCTCTACCATCGTCAAGCTTCACGGTGAGGGTGCGCTTCGCCGTCACCTTATGGACCTGGGGCTCATCAAGGGCACTTCGTTCAAGGTCGTGAAGGTTGCACCGCTCGGTGATCCGGTCGAGATCAACGTGCGCGGCTACGAGCTTTCCATCCGCAAGGAGGAGGCTGCCGTCGTCGAGGTCCAGTAAGGGCTCGCGGCGCATATATCTGCAGATAAAGTTAGGTTTTTCTAACTTAATGCAGCATCTTTGAAGCACATTATCCAGCCTGCGCGGAGAAAGCAGCGCAGGCACACAAGGAAGAAGGATTGAATGGCGGATTCTCAGATCCATGTCGCGCTGGCGGGTAACCCCAACTGCGGCAAGACCACGCTTTTCAACCTGATCACCGGCGCCAACGGCTACGTTGGCAACTGGCCCGGCGTCACGGTTGAGAAAAAGGAGGCCAAGCTCCTAAGCGACAAGAACGTTACCATCACGGACCTCCCTGGCATCTACTCGCTTTCCCCCTACAGCCCTGAGGAGCAGTGCTCGCGCGATTACCTCATGAGCGGCGAGCCCGATGTCGTCGTCCAGGTGGTCGACGCCACCAACCTCGAGCGTAACCTGTACCTGGCGCTTCAGGTTATCGAGACCGGCCTGCCCGTGGTCGTTGCCCTCAACATGGCCGACCTGGTCGAGAAGAACGGCGATAAGATCGACACGGACAAGCTCTCCAAGAAGCTCGGTTGTCCGGTCATGATGATCTCGGCCCTTAAGAACAAGGGCATCAAGGAGCTGTTCGAGCAGGTCAAGAAGTCCGCTGCTTCCAAGGGCCAGGTGCCGGAGCACAAGTTCGATTCCTCCATCGAGGACGTTCTGGACCACATCGAGAACAATCTGCCGGCGAGCGTTCCCGCCAACAAGCGCCGCTACTACGCTGTCAAGCTGTTCGAGCGCGATGCGGACGCCTGCAAGCTCATCAACCTCACCAAGGAGAAGGCCGCTCGCGTCGAAGGTCTGGTCGCTCAGTGCGAGCAGGACTGCGACGATGACGCCGAGTCCATCATCACCGGCGAGCGTTACGGCGTGATTGCCCACATCATTGACGAGTGCCTCACCAAGGCTCCGGCAAAGATGAGCACCTCCGAGAAGATCGACCGCGTGGTTACCAACCGTATCCTGGGCCTGCCGATCTTTGTGGTCATCATGTTCTGCGTGTACTACATCGCCGTTTCTACCTTGGGCGGCACGGTGACCGACTTCACCAACGACCAGCTCTTCGGTACCGACGGTTGGTACGTGCTCGGTCAGGGCCGCGACGCCTACGACGCGGCCGTCGAGGCTGCGGGCGACAATGCCGACTCGGTCGACCCGGCACAGTACGGCCCCTATGTTCCTGGTATTACCACCATGGTCCACGACGCCCTTGTGGCGGGCGGCACCGAGGACGGTGGCCTGGTCGATTCGCTGGTCTGCGACGGCATCGTCGGCGGCCTGGGCGCCATCTTCGGCTTTGTCCCGCAGATGTTCCTGCTGTTCGTCATGCTGTCCTTCCTGGAGGACTGCGGCTATATGGCCCGCGTCGCCTTCATCATGGACCGCGTGTTCCGTCGCTTTGGCCTGTCCGGTAAGTCGTTCATCCCCATGCTCGTATCCTCGGGCTGCGGCGTCCCCGGCGTCATGGCCACCAAGACCATCGAGAACGAGAAGGACCGCCGCATGACGGTCATGACCACCACGTTTATTCCCTGTGGCGCTAAGCTGCCGATCATCGCCCTGCTCATGGGTTCCATCATCGGCGATTCTTCCACCACCGCCGCGTGGATCAGCCCGCTCTTCTACTTCCTGGGCGTCTTTGCCGTCATCGCTTCGGGCCTCATGCTCAAGAAGACCAAGCTCTTCGCCGGCCGCCCGACGCCGTTCGTTATGGAGCTTCCCGCCTACCACTTCCCGGCGATCCGCTCTTGGGCGCTGCACGTGTGGGAGCGCTGCTGGGCCTTTATCAAGAAGGCCGGCACGGTCATCTTCGCGTCCACCGTCGTTGTTTGGTTCCTGTCCAACTTTGGTAGCTACAACGGCACGTTTGGCTTCCTGCCTGCTATGGAGGGCATCCCCGAGGAGTTCATGGACTACTCCGTGCTTGCCATGCTGGGCAACCTGGTCGCCTGGATCTTCGCCCCGCTCGGCTTTAGCACCTGGCAGGCAACTGCGCTGACCGTCTCGGGCCTTGTCGCTAAGGAGAACGTCGTCGCCACCGCCGGTTCGCTGCTGTCCGTCGCCGACGCCGGCGAGACCGACCCGAGCCTGTGGACCGCGTTCGCCGGCATGTTCCCGACTATGGGCGCTTGCGTTGCCTTTGGTGCGTTCAACCTGCTGTGCGCTCCGTGCTTTGCCGCCATGGGCACTATCCGCAACCAGATGGATTCCGGCAAGTGGACCGCCATCGCGATCGGTTACGAGTGCGCCTTTGCTTGGGTCATTGGTCTGTTCATCAACCAGTTCTACAACCTGTTCGTTCTTGGACAGTTTGGTATCTGGACGGTTGTGGCCATCGTGCTGCTGGTTGCGATGCTCTTCCAGATCTTCCGTCCCATGCCTAAACATGCTTGGACCGACGAGGACGAGACCAACACTGCTTCCGCCGCAGTTTCCGCTTAAGTCCGAATAAGGATTAGCCCCTTTCCATGAGCCCGGGTGTCCCAGCGACACTCGGGCTTTTTGGTGCAATGGGGGACAGATTGCTTTGCTCCAGAAGTAAGATGTGGCGTTTCCGCAGATAAAACCGACCAAAACAAACCTGTCCCTTTTTGGCAGGTGGAAGATGGGGTAAAGTAAGTGGTGGTTAACTAGAGGAGGCTTACTATGGCACCTATCGATATTGTTGTGTTGGCTGTTATCGGCATTGCGTTTGTCGCCGTGTGCGTGCGTATCTACCGAAAGGGCACCTGCGCCGACTGCGCCCAGGGTGGCGTTTGTACGGGGCATTGCTCCAACAAAAAGACCTGCGCCGCACTTAAGGGCGTAGACAAAATCGCCGAAGACTTGGGCCGCGGTATCAAATAAAGGTCCAGGCACCCAAGCGCCTCGCGAGCATCCGTTCGCGGGGCGCTTTGCACATTTGGGGGAGAGTGTGGCGAGTTGAAGAGTATTTTTGGGTATCGCTAACTATGTGGTCAACGGCCCGCTCACCGTGGTCCATGCCGTAGCGAGCGCCAATCTCGCCGTCGAAGGCATGACCAACTACCTGGGCCTCTAACTCCATCCCGCCCATCAGTTGCGGTGAAATACAGACTGTTTTGGCCGTCAAAGGCCTTATCTACTCCGTATTCCACCGCAACTTTTTTGTGGGGTGGGCTAGAGACGCTGCATGCGGTACCCGACACCCATGTGCGTCTGAATCATCTTGGGGTGAGAGGGGTCTGCCTCGATCTTCTTGCGCAGGGTGCGCATGAACACGCGCAGGCTCGCCAGATCGCTGTCCCAGCTCGTGCCCCATATCTCGCGGGTGATGAAGGTGTGGGTGAGCACCTTGTCGACGTTTTTCGCCAGAAGGACGAGCAATTTGTACTCGGTTGGGGTGAGCGAGAGCTCGCGTCCGTCTTTCGTCGCGTATCCCGCGGCGTAGTCGATATGCAGCGGACCGTTGTCGAACGTGCTCGCTTCTGTCGATTCGCTTGACGCCATCGAGGAGCGCCTCAAATTCGCACGGACGCGCGCGAGCAACTCATCCACAGAAAAGGGCTTGGTGAGGTAGTCGTCTGCCCCTGCGTCAAGTGCTGCAATCTTGTCGGAATCTTCGGTGCGCGCCGAAATGACGATAATGGGGACTGCCGACCAGCTTCGGATCTTCGTGATGACCTCGATACCGTCAATGTCGGGAAGGCCGAGGTCGAGCATGATGAGGCTGGGGCCGTGCGACACCGCATCCATGATGGCGGCCTGGCCGTTGCAAACCTTGCTCACGACATAGCCGTGGAGGTCAAGCGCGGTCGAAACGAGGTTTTGAACGGTCAGGTCATCTTCGACCAGGAGGATGCGTGGCTTAGCGGCATTATTCATGAATCTCGATCTCCTCGGCGGGCAGGGTAAAACGGAAGACGGCCCCATGGGGGTGGTTGTCGCGAGCTTCGATGACGCCGCCATGCGCCTCCACGATGGAGCGGCAGAGCGACAGCCCAAGGCCGATGCTTCGACGCGAATCCACGGGCCGCGTATTGCGTGAGGTGAAGAAGCGCTCAAAGATATGAGGCTTGTCGCAGTCTGCCACACCCGGCCCATCGTCTGCGACGTCCACCACGACGAACGCACCCTCGCGACGTGCGCTGATGGTGACAGTCGAGTCCTCGGGCGTGTATTTGAAGGCGTTCATGATGAGATTCGTAAGCACCTGCATGATGAGATGGACGTCGATGCGTACCAGCAGGATGTCGTCAGTGTGCTCGATGGTGACGGTACGTCCATGCGATGCTTGGGCGACATGGCTGAGGGCGGCCTCGATGACCTCGTCGATGAGCTCGGATGTGAAGTTGAGGCAAATGGTGCCATCCTCGACGCGTGTGATGGCGAGGAGGTTCTCCACGGTATCGATAAGCCAGAGGGAGTCGTCGTAGATGGCATCGGCAAGATCGCAGCGTTGTTCGAGGCTGAGCTTCTCGTCGCTCTTCCGAAGGATTGCCGCAGATCCGGATATAGCCGTGAGTGGTGTCCTCAAATCGTGGCCGATGGAGCGCAAAAGGTTGGCGCGCAGCTGCTCGTTTTTCGCCAAGACCGCAGCCTCTTCGCGCTCTTGCGCCGCCCGGTCGCTTTCGAGCGCCAAGGCGCATTCGCCTACGATAGATAGGACGATCGAATGCTCGAAGGCTTCGATCTCGCGCCCCTCCAGGTCGATGCCGATGACACCGAATACCTTGTCGCCGGTGCGAACCGCGAGGTAGAGGCAGCGCGCCTCGGGCAGGGTCCGCGTGCTTGCGCCCGCGCGTTTGTTGTTGGTGTAGGTCCAGGTTGCAACAGCGCGCTCGTAGTCGGTGAGCAGCGACGCGGATCGGTTTTCGGTGCCAGCGGACTCATAGAGCGTCTTGCCGAGCGTGCCGTGTTCGGCGGTGTAGAAGACCACGTCGAGTTTTAGCAGTTTGATGAGTTGGTTCATGGCGACGCGGGCACACTCCTCCGCGCTATGGGCTTGCTGCAAGAGCTGGTTCGTTTCGAGGAGTACGCGCGTTTTGAATGCGTTCTCGGCGGAGGTACGGGCGTTGTCGGCGATGCGCGCAGTTAACTCGCCGGCGACCATAGCGGTAGCGAACATGATGCCGAACGTGACCAGATAGCTTCGGTCGTAGCTGGCGAGCGAAAACAGAGGCGTTACGAAGCAGAAGTTGTAAAGCACTACAGAGAGCACGCTCGATACGATCGTGCAGATACGCCCCGTCGTGGTGACGGCGGTCAGCAGGGCCGTGAGGATATAGAGGGATATGATGCTGGAATCGGCAAATCCCAGATGGCGGAAAGCCGTGCCGATCGCTGTGGCGACAAGAGAGAGGGCCAGCGTGCGAAGCACGTTTCGGCTGCTGGGCGGCTGCAGGGCGAGCGCATGGCGGCGTCCTTTGGGTCGGGAGGGCGGAGTCGACTGGTCTGGAATGATGTAAATGTCGAGGTTCGGGGCGAATGTTATGAGCTGTTCTACGAGAGATTTGCGGCCAAAGAGGGCCTGACGGACGCTGCTGTGCTCGCCCGTGCGCCCCATGACGATCTTCGAAATACCCGACAGGCGTGCGAACTCGGAGATCTGAAACGCGACGTCGTCGCCATAGACGGTTTCCATATGTGCTCCGAGCTGCTCGGCTAGGGCGATATTGTCTGCAAGCTTGGCGCGCTCATCATCGCTCATGGCTTGCGTGCGCGGGCTCTCTACGAACAGGGCGACGAGCTCGCTGCGAAACGCTTTCGCCATGCGTGCGGCGGCACGGACGATGCGGGGATTGGTCGGCGCCGGGGAGACACAGACTAAGATACGCTCCCTGGTGTAGTAGTCACGGTTTCCCAGCACGCGTGCGGCGTCTGTGAGGTGGCCGGTGCGATCGGCGCAGCGGCGCAGCGCGATTTCTCGGAGTGCGGTGAGGTTCTCGACGGTAAAAAAATGCTGTTGCGCTCGCTCGGCTTGTGCGGGACGGTAGACGAGGCCGGCGCGAAGGCGCTCAAGTAGGTCTTCGGGCTCTATGTCAACGAGCTCGACCTGGTCGGCATCATCGAAGATGCGGTCGGGGATTCGTTCGCTCACGACAACGCCGGTGATGGATGCAACCATGTCGTTTAGGCTCTCGATATGCTGAACGTTCACAGTCGTATAGACGTCGATGCCTGCATGTAGAAGTTCCTCGACGTCTTGATAACGTTTGTCGTGGCGAGACCCCGGCGCATTCGTATGGGCGAGCTCGTCGACAAGGATGAGCTGAGGGGCGCGTTCGATAGCCGCATCTAGATCGAACTCGCTGAGCGCAATGCCGTTGTGCTCAGCGAGTTTACAGGGCACGTTCTCAAGCCCTTGTGCAAGATGGGCAGTTGCCGGACGTTCGTGCGGCTCGATGTATCCCGCGACGACGTCGACACCTCGCCGCTTGGCGGCGTGGGCGGCTTGAAGCATCGCATAGGTTTTGCCTGCACCAGCAGCGTAGCCAAAGAAAATCTTGAGGTGTCCCCGGCTGGTTCGAGCGTCATCGGCGGCCTCGTCTTTCTCAATTGCCTTGAGGATGAGGTCTGGATTGACGCGAGTGTCCGATGCGTCGCGCTGCATAGCGTAGCCTTTCTGAAACGTTGCCCATGCGTGCATACGCGGTGAGGACGCCACTGTATGCTCGCGAGGTCGAGTATAGGCGCACTGCAGCCGCAATAGTGCTTTCTACCTGCATCTTTACGGCATCTTAAGGTCGTGAGCCCCGGCCCTCACGCCTCTTTAATCTCTAGAAGCGTTTACTGTCCCCAGGCGCTTGCGAGAGCAGGCGTCCGAGACATCGGACCGCGCGTGAAAGGGGCGGTAAATGAACATCCTCATTCCCATCATCGGAGTCGTCTGCATTGGACTCCTTATCTATTACATCTACATTCTGATGAGGAGTGATTCGTAAACTATGGACGCTGCGATTCAGTACATCTTGTACTTTGCCGTGCTCGTCGTCCTGGCCGTTCCGCTCGGTCGGTTCATGGCCCATATCATGGATGGTGAGCATACGTTCCTGTCGCCTGTGATTGCTCCTGTGGAGCGTGGCGTCTATCGTCTGCTTCGCATCGACGCGGCAGAGCAGATGGGGTGTAGGCGCTACCTGGCGAGCGTGCTGGTCTTTTCGGGGATCGGCCTCGTGGTCCTTGTGGCACTTCAAGCGCTTCAGTCCTTCTTGCCAGGCAATCCCCAGCACCTGCCGGGTGTGCCATGGGACCTGTCGTTCAATACGGCTGCTTCCTTCATAACCAACACCAACTGGCAGTCCTACTCCGGCGAGACCACCCTGTCCTACCTTGTGCAGTTCATGGGTCTCACCGTGCAGAACTTCGTTTCCGCTGGCACCGGTATCGCGGTCATGTTCGCGCTGATTCGTGGCTTCCGTCAGGTCAAGGAGCAGAGCTTGGGTTCCTTCTGGGTCGACCTCACCCGCACCGTCCTGTATGTGCTCATCCCGCTGAACCTCGTGTTCGGCATCTGCCTGGCTGCCGGTGGCGTCATCTCCAACTTCCAGCCGGCTCAGAAGGCTGAGCTCGTAGAGCCCGTCGCCGTCCAGCCTAATGCAGACGGCGGCTGGAGCGTCCTCGACGGCGCCCAGATCGAGGGCGACACGGTCAAGGTCGACGGCAAGGTTGTCGAGGGCGCGCGCGTGGTCACCGAGCAGTTCCTGCCCCAGGGTCCTGCGGCTCCTCAGGTCGCCATCAAGCAGTCCGGAACCAACGGCGGCGGCTTCTTCGGCGTGAACTCCGCCCATCCGTATGAGAACCCCAGTGCCTTCACCAACATCATCGAGATGACCAGCCTGCTGCTGATCCCGGCTGCCTGCTGCTTCACCTTCGGTATCGGCGTCAAGAACACCAAGCAGGGCAAGGCCATCTTTGCCGCCATGTTCATCCTGCTGGTGATCTTCACCGGCATCATCGCCGTCAACGAGCATGCGGGCACCCCGCAGCTGGCCGATGGCGGAGCGGTCAATATCGAGATGACCGACGGCCAAGCCGGCGGCAACATGGAGGGCAAGGAGAGCCGCTTCGGTATCGTCACCTCCTCCACGTGGTCGGCTTACACCACCGCCGCTTCCAACGGCTCGGTTAACTCCATGCACGACTCCTACACCCCGCTGGGCGGTTTTGTCCAGATGCTCCAGATGGCTCTGGGCGAGGTTGTCTTCGGCGGCGTGGGCTGCGGCCTGTACGGCATGATCGGCTTCGCCATCCTCACAGTGTTCATCGCCGGCCTTATGGTCGGCCGCACGCCCGAGTTCCTGGGCAAGAAGATCGAGCCGGGCGAGATGCGCTGGGCAGTTGTCCTGTGCCTGGCAACTCCGTTTGCCATTCTGGTGTGCTCGGCCATCGCCTGCATGGTGCCCGGTCTTGCCGACCAGCTCAACAATGGTGGCGCGCACGGCTTCTCCGAGGTGCTGTATGCCTTCACCTCATGCGGCGGCAACAACGGCTCGGCGTTTGCAGGTATGAACTGCAACATTCCCTGGATCAACGTCATGCTCGGCCTCGAGATGCTGTTCGCCCGCTTCATGCCCATCATCGGTACGCTGGCTATCGCCGGCTCGCTGGCCAAGAAGGGTAAGGTCGCCGAGAGCGCCGGTACCCTGTCTACCACCAACGGCATGTTCGTATTCCTGCTCGTGTTCATCGTTCTGCTGATCGGTGCCCTGAGCTTCTTCCCGGCCCTGGCGCTTGGCCCCGTTGCCGAGTTCTTCCAGATGATTGCGTAAAGGAGGGCGCAGATTTATGACTATGCAAAAAGACATGATGGGCCGCGCGGTCCGCGACTCGTTTGCCAAGCTGGACCCTCGCGTCCAGATTCAAAACCCGGTCATGTTCCTGGTGTGGCTTTCAGCCGTCATGACCTCCGTCCTGGTCGTCGCTTCCATCTTCGGTGTGCGGGACGCGGGTGTGCCCACCTACTATGTGGTCGCCATCGCGGTCATCCTGTGGCTCACCGACCTGTTCTCGAACTTCGCCGAGGCGCTTGCCGAGGGCCGCGGTAAGGCTCAGGCTGATTCTCTGCGTGCGGCCAAGAAGGATGTCGAGGCCCATCGCATCGAGTCCGTTGAGGACAAGGAGCACTTCACCGTCGTTCCCGGCACCGAGCTCACGCGCGGCGACCTGGTGATCGTACGCGCCGGCGAGCAGATTCCCGGCGACGGCGACGTCATCGAGGGCGCTGCCTCCGTTGACGAGTCCGCCATCACCGGCGAGTCCGCCCCCGTGGTCCGCGAGGCCGGCGGCGACCGCTCTGCCGTTACCGGCGGTACCACGGTGCTGTCCGACTGGATCATCGTCAAGATCTCCAGTGAGCCCGGCCAGAGCTTCCTGGACAAGATGATCGCGATGGTCGAGGGTGCCGCGCGCAAGAAGACCCCTAACGAGATCGCTCTGGAGATCTTCCTGGTGGCCCTTTCCATCGTCTTTATTCTGGTCACGCTGGCCCTGTATTGTTACTCCTGCTTCTCGGTCGGTCTTAACGACATGGTCAACCCCACGGCCGTGACCACGCTCGTGGCGCTGCTCGTGTGCCTGGCTCCCACTACCATCGGCGCCCTTCTGTCCGCCATCGGCATCGCCGGCATGAGCCGTCTGAACGAGGCCAACGTGCTGGCCATGTCCGGCCGCGCCATCGAGGCCGCCGGCGACGTCGACATCCTCATGCTCGACAAGACCGGCACCATCACCCTGGGTAACCGCCAAGCCGCCGAGTTCATCCCGGTCGACGGCGTCGATCCCGCGGAGCTGGCCGATGCCGCCCAGCTTTCCTCGCTGGCCGACGAGACCCCCGAGGGCCGTTCCATCGTCGTGCTCGCCAAGGAGCAGTTCGGTCTGCGCGGCCGCACGCTCGAGGATAAGGGCATGGAGTTCATCCCGTTCACCGCGGCAACGCGTATGTCCGGCGTGAACTACGAGGGCAATGAGATCCGCAAGGGCGCTGCCGATTCCGTGCGCACCTATCTGGAGGCAGCCGGCGGCGTGTTCTCCCAGGAGTGCGAAGAGGCCGTCGAACGCATCGCCAAGGCCGGCGGCACCCCGCTGGTCGTGACCAAGAACTGCCGCGTGCTGGGCGTTGTGTACCTCAAGGACATCATCAAGTCCGGCGTTAAGGAGAAGTTCGCCGACCTGCGCAAGATGGGCATCAAGACCATCATGGTGACGGGCGACAATCCGCTCACCGCCGCGGCAATCGCCGCCGAGGCCGGCGTTGACGACTTCCTGGCCGAGGCCACCCCTGAAGGCAAACTCGAGAAGATCCGCGAGTTCCAGCGTGAGGGTCACCTGGTCGCCATGACCGGCGACGGCACCAACGACGCGCCCGCTCTGGCCCAGGCCGACGTCGCCGTGGCCATGAACACGGGCACCCAGGCTGCCAAGGAGGCCGGCAACATGGTCGACCTCGACTCCAGCCCCACCAAGCTCATCGAGGTCGTGCGTATTGGCAAGCAGCTGCTCATGACCCGCGGCTCGCTCACGACCTTCTCGGTGGCCAACGACGTGGCGAAGTACTTCGCTATCATCCCGGCCCTGTTCTCGCCGATCTATTCGGGACTGGGCGCCCTCAACATCCTGAGCCTCACCAACCCGTTGACGGCCGTGCTGTCCGCCATCATCTACAACGCGCTGGTCATCGTCGCGCTAATTCCGGCGGCTCTCAAGGGCGTCAAGTACCGCGAGGTTCCATCCGGCCAGCTGTTGACCCATAACCTGCTGGTGTGGGGTCTGGGCGGCATCGTGGCGCCGTTCGTATTCATCAAGATTATCGACATGCTGCTGGCCTTGTTCGGCATTGGCATGATGTAGACGGAGGTTTGTATGTTCAAAGGTATCGCATCGCGCGCACTTGGCGTGTTCGCGCTGTTTACCATCGTCTGCGGCCTGGGATACACGCTCGTGGTGACCGGCGTCGTGCAGCTTGCGTTTCCGTACCAGGCGAACGGATCGCTTATTACGGTCGACGGCAAGGTTGTGGGTTCCGAGCTCATCGGCCAGAACTTCGATGACGAAGCCCACATGTGGGGTCGTATCCAGAACGTGTCAATTGTCGAAGGCGAAGACGGCGAGCTCATGGCGTATGGTGCCCCGTCCAACCTGTCCCCGGCGAGTGAGAAGTATCGGCAGCTTGTGGATGCGCGCGTGAAGAAGATTCGCGCCGCCAACTCCGATGCCGATATGGACGCTGTGCCCGTCGACCTGGTGACGTGTTCGGGGTCCGGCCTCGACCCGGAGATCTCTCCGGATGCCGCCGAGTACCAGGTCCCGCGCCTTGCCAAGGCCACGGGCAAGAGCGAAGACGAGGTGCGCGAGATCATCGCCCAGTGCACCAAGGGCCGTTTCCTCGGCGTGTTCGGCGAGCCCACGGTTAACGTGCTCAAGGTGAACCTTATGCTGGACGGCGCGCTGTAAGTGAGGGAGTGGCGGATGAGGGCATGACTGACTATCTGAGCCCTCAATTCCACCCCGCCCATCGGTTGCGGTGAAATACGGACTGTTTTGGCTGTCAAAAGTCTCATCTACTCCGTATTCCACCGCAACTTTTTTGTGAGGGTCGGGATTGAAGGTGGGGAGTGCGAGCGAGTGCGAATGCGGCGGATACTGATACGATAAGTACGTTAGTAACTGCCGCCGAGCGGCTCAAACGAAAGGAAGCCTGCATGGAGTCTTCTGCCTATCCAATGCTCTTTAGCCCGATCAAGGTCGGTACGACCGAGGTCAAGAACCGCGTCTTTATGCCGCCAGTGTCAACCAACCTGGCCGATCATGGCTATGTGACCGACGACTTGGTCGATCATTACCGCGCCCGCGCCAAGGGCGGCGTGGGCCTCATCATCACCGAGGTCGTGACGGTCGAGCCCACCTATACCTATCTGCCGGGTGACATGTGCTGCTACGACGACACGTTTATCCCCGGCTGGGAAAAGCTCGCCGCGGCCGTCCACGAGTACGGCTGCAAGATCATGCCGCAGCTCTTCCACCCCGCCTACATGGCCTTTAACATTCCAGGCACGCCGCGCCTGATCGCCCCGTCCTTTGTGGGCCCGTCCTATGCCCGCGAGGCACCGCGTCCCATCACGGTTGACGAGATCCACGAGCTCACGCATCAGTTCGGCGACGCTGCCGTGCGTATGCAGAAGGCCGGCGTCGATGGCGTCGAGGTCCATGCGGCGCACGCCCACGGTATGCTCGGCGGCTTTTTGACTCCGCTCTACAACAAGCGTACCGACGAGTACGGCGGCTCGCTCGACGCCCGCATGCGCTTCCTGCTCGAGGTCATCGCCGAGATTCGCGAGCGCTGCGGCAAGGACTTCATTATCGACGTCCGTATCTCGGGCGACGAGTACACCGATGGCGGCCTGACCCTCAACGACATGATCTACGTCTCGCGTCGCCTGGAGAAGGCCGGCGTCGACATGATTCATGTGTCGGGCGGCACCACCATCAAGCGTGGCTCCGCAATTCCCGCCGCCGGTACGCAGCAGGCCTCGCATGCCGCCTGCTCGCGCGAGATTAAGAAGCACGTCAACATTCCCGTTGCCACGGTCGGCCGCATCAACGAGGCCTGGATCGCCGAGGAGCTGATCGAGGACGGCGCCGCCGACATCTGCATGATGGGCCGCGCCAATCTGTGCGATGCCGAGTTCTGCAATAAGGCGGCTGCCGGCAACGCCGACGAGATCCGTCCCTGCATCGGCTGCCTGCGCTGCCTGAACGGCATCATGTTTGGCAAGCGCATCTCCTGCACCGTCAACCCGGACGTCGAGCGCGACGAGGCCGGCTACGAGCCTGCCGCCGAGGCCAAGAACGTGCTCGTCGTGGGCGCCGGTCCCGCTGGCATGGAGGCGGCCTACATTGCCGCCAAGCGCGGCCATAACGTGGTGCTCGTGGATAAGCAGGACGAACCGGGCGGCGAGATGCGCATCGCGGCCGTTCCGCCGGCAAAGCAGGAGCTCACTCGTGTGATCAAGTACCAGTACCGTCGCCTGGCCGAGGCCGGCGTCACGTGCGTATTTGGCACTGAGCTTACTGCCGAGGACATTCAGCGTGACTACGCCGGCTACGAGGTCGTCCTAGCTTATGGCGCCGAGCCCATCGCTCCGGCCTTCATGCAGGGCTTTAAGCAGGTTATGACGGCTGACGACCTGTTGGGCGGCAAGGCTTTTCCGGGCAAGAAGATCGTCATCGTGGGCGGCGGCACCGTCGGCTGCGAGACGGCCGATTACCTGGCCCCGTTGGTCAACGACCTGTCGCCGGCCAATCGCGATGTCACCGTCATCGAGATGACCAAGACGCTCGCCGCCAACGAGGGCGGTGCCGGCCGCGCGGTGCTCATCACGCGCATGCTCTCCAAGGGTGTCCACGTGCTGACTGAGGCCAAGGTGACCGAGATTACCGAGGATGCTATCAGCTACGAGAAGGACGGCGAGGTCCACACCATCACCGGTGCCGATACGCTGGTGCTTGCCATGGGCTATCGTCCCAATACCAAGCTGGCAGACGACCTGGCTGCAGCCGGTGTTGCCACCCACGTGCTGGGCGATGCCAACAAGTGCGGTAACATTCGCGACGCCATCGGCGATGGCTACAAGGTTGCCTGTGAGCTCTAGTTAACCCTTTGTTGCGTGGGGGCCAGGTTACTTTGCGCTAAGTTGATGCATGTAAACCTGACCCCATTGCACCATTTGATAAAACGCAAGCGCTCGCTGCCTGCGTTTTATCAAAGAAAGATTATTGTCGAGCCTTAAATGCCTTTTGTTTGTGTGCCTTCCGCAATCATATTGCGGTTGTAGACCAGGTGCAGATACATCGCATCGTGAGCGGCGGTGGGGTTGCGCGTCTCAATGGCGTCGGCCACACCGTGGTGCGTGCGGATGGTCTCCTCGACGAACTTTTTTGCCCGTTACGTCGATAAAGAGGGGAACGGATGCCTTGAGCACACCCATCAGACGGGTAACGGCGAGGTTGCCGCCATCCCAGGGCGGCTTCATGGGGTAGCGCCCGTACGCATCGAATTTTTCCTCTCATAGATGTGCGGCACAAAGAGCCCCGAGTTCATACGAGCTCGGGGCTCTTTTCGTTTGGATTTCAGACGTATTGACAGACGAAAACAGTCTGCGTCCGGTATTGAGCCATACGAAAGCGAAATTATGCGTCTTAATTCCGTACGCAAATCAAGACGAAAACAGTTTGCGTCTTATATAAATCAGTACGCAAACGGTTTTCGTCTTATAATACGGTTATGAATGGTACGAAACGAGGGGGTTGTGCATATGGTTGTTAGAGAGAGCCCTACAGTCGAATACAAGGAAAGCGTTACGCCGACGTTTCTTAAAACGGTGAGCGCCTATGCAAACTATGGGACGGGCAAGATTGAGTTTGGCGTTGATGACGAGGGCGTGGTTGTCGGCCTTGCAGATCCGGTCGCAGAGTGTCTCCGCATCGAGAACATGATTAATGACAGCTTGGACCCCGCTCCCCGTTACACGCTCGAGCCCGATGAGAAACACGGGACCGTAATCCTTACGGTTTATGAGGGACAGGACAAACCCTATCGAAGCAAGGGAAAGGCCTACAGGCGAAACGATTCGGCAACGGTGGAGGTCGACCGGTTTGAGTATGGCAGGCTGACGCTCGAAGGCAGCAACGTAACGTTCGACGCGCTCACGTCGGCTCGCCAGGACTTGAGCTTTCATACGCTCGAGCATAAGTGTGTTGAACACCTCGGCATTTCCGAGCTAACGTCGGATATCTTGCGTACGCTCCGCTTGCTCGGCAAGGATGGCTATACCAATGCCGCGGCGATTTTAGCGGATAAGAATGATTTTCCAGGCATCGACTGCGTCCGTTTTGGCGATACCGAGGATGTGATCTTGGATCGCGAGGCGGCGACAAATGTATCCGCAATTGAGCAGGCGGACAGGGCGGTGGCTATGTTTGCACGCTACTACCGTTATGAGCGTATCGAAGGGATGGAGCGCGTCCAAACCGATCGAATTCCTCTTGAGGCATTCCGCGAAGCTGTTGCAAACGCTTTAGTGCATCGGACGTGGGACGTTCGAGCGAACGTTCAAATTGCCCTGTACGATGATCGCGTCGTTGTGACCTCCCCCGGATCGCTGCCCGCCGGTTTGACGACGGAACAATACCTGTATGGGCAGATATCCGTGCTCAGAAACCCCATCGTTGCAGAGGCCTTCTTAAAGCTGGATTACATCGAGAAATTTGGTACGGGAATTGCGCGCATTAGACGTGCCTATCGCGATTCGATCAATCAACCAATTTTTGATGTTCGCGGCGGCATGGTGGCCGTCACATTGCCCGTTACCGATGCCTTTGAAGGGTCCGAGGAAGAGGTCCAGGTTCTCAAGGCCTTGTCGGGCGGGCGAATTATGTCGCGAAGCGAGATTGAAAAACAGACGGGGCTGAGCCGCATGCGGACGTTGGCGGCACTCGAATCTCTGCTTGAACGGAATGCAATCGTAAGGCAGGGAACCGGGCGGGCCACGAAATACGAGCGCTCATAGTCCAAAAGAGCCATGGTACAAGACGGACCCCAAGCCAGCGTTGGCTTGGGGTCCGTTATATCCCGGATGGTAATGGGCCGATTATTGTCAAGTTATAGCAAAGTACAGCGACGTACAGCAAAGTATAGTGAGATATAGCAAGCCGTATAGCGCGCCTTGATTTTCAACCCTTGATTATCAACCGTCCGTATTTCACAGCAACTTATAACAGGCTCGGGGTGCCAATTTGGGGTGCAGTAGTGCTGCGCCACGAAAAGGGCCTATCTACTACGTTTAAGCCGCAGGGGTCAACCATAGTCGGTTTTTTCGAAAATCGACAAGCTGTCTACCTGCGGTTTTGTTTTCACGGTTTTCGGTATGGCCGAGGCTATCCGTGTTAACGTAATAGATGGGCCACTTTTGTGGCAAGGGGGGCCGATCTGCGGGCCAGGGTAGCTAAAAGAGCCCCGTCCCAAAAAGACTGATTGGGAGCTGGGGCGTGTCGATGCGATAGTATTACGTGGTGAAATTCGACAAACCGTGAGCTTCATCCGAGGGCTTTATGGAACAACACCAGCATAATCAGAGCCTGCAAGATCAGGCATACAACGCATTGCGCTCCAAGATCATCTATGCCGAGCTCAAGCCCGGCACGCGCCTTTCGGCGATTGGTCTGGAAAAGGAGACGGGAATCGGGCGCACGCCCATTCGCGAGTCTTTTGTGCGCTTGCGTGAGCAGGAGCTGGTGGAAACGCGTCCCAAAAGCGGCACCTATGTCTCAAAAATCAGCATGGAGCGCGCCGAGAACGCCTGTTTCTTGCGCGAGAAACTCGAGAGAAGCGTGCTCATTAAATGCTGCTCTGCCGTCACGCCCGAGCAAAAGCAGCGGCTCGAGCGGATTCTTGCCGAGTCCGAGTCGCTCGACCATAGCGAAACGCGTCGCTTTTTCGATCTGGACAACCTGTTCCATGAGACGTGTTTTGAGATTGCCGGCCGCCACATGTTGTGGGATTGGATGAAGAGCGTCAACACACATTTTGAGCGATACAACTGGTTGCGTATGGTGTCGCAGGATCTGGATTGGGAGCCGATTCGTCGGCAGCATCGCCGAATTCTCGAGGCCATTAAGAAGGGCGATACCGACGCGGCGAGCTACCTGGCAGAGACGCACCTGCATCTGATGCCCGAGGAACAGGGCCCGGTTATCGCCTTGCATCCCGACTACTTTGAGCTGTCGAAAGACTCGTCAATCTAGCCCATCGCCGCATCTGCTCGAGACACAAAAACGATGCTGCTCACCTACAGCGTTTTGCAACCGAGATTTTTAAAAAATGCCTAAAATGGCTCAGATTGCTGACAATTGGGAAACGGGGTGCGCTATGGCGCAGATGAGGATTAAGGACATTGCCGCCGAGGCGGGCGTGAGCCCGGCCACGGTCTCGCGCTATCTCAATAACCGCCCCGGGCAGATGACCGAGGAGACCCGCGCCCGCATCGCGGCGGTTATCGAGCGCACCGGCTATCGCCCACGTGCCGCCGCACGCAATCTGCGCAGCTCGCGCGCCAACCTCATCGGCGTAATCTTGGCCGACATCGCCAACCCGTTCTCCAGCGCCATGCTCGAAGGGCTTTCCGCCAGCGCCGCCGCGCGCGGCTGCTCGCTCATGACGGCCATTAGCGGCAACGACCCCGCCAAGGAAGCGGAGTCGCTCACCAGACTTATCGATGCCGGCGTGGACGGCCTGGTCGTCAACACCTGCGGAGGCAATGACGAGGCGATCGCCGCGGCAGCGGGACGCCTACCCGTTGTGCTGCTCGACCGCGATGTTGCCGATGGCGGCATCGATCTGGTGACATCTAACAACCGTGAGCTGGTCGCCGGCCTGGTAGACGCCTTGGCTGCTGCGGGCAGCGAGCGTCTGTGCCTGCTTACCGAGGCAAGCGATGACAGCCCCGTGCGTCGTGAGCGCGCTGAGGCGTTTGCCGACGAGCTCTCGCGCCGCGGCCTGGCCGGCGAGGTCGTCACCTTGGCGGACGGTGGTGCCGAGGGTGTCAGTCGCCTGGACGAGACCATCCGCGGCTATGCGGGTAAAAAGCTCGGCCTCATTGCCGTCAACGGCCTGGTCTTCCTGCGCCTGACCGAGGCACTGGCGCAGCTGGGTCCCTCGCTGCCGGCGGGCCTTAAGATCGCAACGTTTGACGATTACCCCTGGAACCACGTGCTCTTTGGCGGTGTGACCACGGCCGCGCAAGACACCCACACCATCGCCGAGCGCGTAATCGAGCGTCTGTCCGAGCGCATCGACGTCGTTACCACTACGGTGGGCGACGCCGCAAAGCTCGCCCCCAAGCGCATCGAGATCCCCGGTCACATCGAACACCGCGCTTCGACCTCGCGCTAGTCTGTGTGATATTATATAGACAATGTCATACAGGAGGTATCCATGGCTGCGTCTGTGCTGAGTGTTCGAGTGGACTCGTCAATTAAAGATTCATTTGCCGAGCTGTGCGAAGAACTCGGCATGACTTCGTCCGTTGCGGTCAATATGTTCATGAGGCAGATGTTGCGCGAGCGCTCGCTGCCGTTTGTGCCTTCACTCGGTAAAAGCTCTGCGAGCGAAAGCGCCGCAGCGGGCATTTTGGATACCGCTCAGATTGAGTCCGCCGTCCGCGAGGCAGCCAGCCCGATTCCCGCCATCAAAACCGTGATCCTATTTGGATCGTATGCCCGTGGCGAGGCGCGTGCAGATAGTGATATCGACTTGCGCCTCGAAGTCGATCGCGAGCAGGGCTTTGGTCTTTTTGCGTTGTCGGCGTTTGGCGAGGCAGTGCGCAAGGAAACCGGAAGGCAGGTGGACCTTGTCTCGAGCGATTATCTTGATGACGATCTTGCCGCGGTAATCGAGCGCGAAGGAGTGATCCTTTATGATCGCGCGTAAGTCAGACGGCCTCCGCGCCCAAGAGGTCTTGGAGGCCATCGCTGAAACGAACGAGCGCATCAAGGCTTTTGATATCACCGAGGACCAGTTTCTGCATGCGAATGACGTGCGGACGAGGGCGTTGGCGGACTCCCTTTTGATGTGCGCGCTTAGGGTGACGGAAGAAGCGGGCAAGTTGTCGGAACGCTCGCAGCGGCTTCATCCCGAAATTGAGTGGCGTGGAATTATCGGCATGAGAAATTACCTCGCGCATGATTACGGCAATGTCGACCGATCGGTTGTTTGGGATGCGGTGACGATGGAGTTTCCGGCGCTGGAACGAGCGTGTAGGCAAATTGTTTCCGAATCCGAGCGATAATCACTTGTCATACCAGCCTGTTCACACACGTTTTTTGAGCGCTTGATACGCTTTAACCCTGCGGAAACATTTTTCTGCGATAGTATCTGCGATATAGACCAGTCGAAACCCGCCCGAAAGAAAGGGGAGCGACATGAACCAGCAGAACATCGATTACGTACTCCGCTCCGTAGAGCAGCGTGATATCCGCTTTGTGCGTCTGTGGTTTGTCGACATTCTCGGCCGCCTCAAAAACTTTGCTATTAGCCCCGAGGACCTCGAGGTCGCATTTGAGGAGGGCATTGGCTTTGACGGCTCGGCCATCGAGGGCTTTGCCACGCCCGAGGAAGCCGATATGCTGGCGTTCCCCGATGCCTCGACCTTCCAGATTCTGCCGTGGCGCCCGAGCCACAACGGCGTCGCCCGCGTGTTCTGCGACGTGTGCACTCCCGATCGCAAGCCGTTTGCCGGCGACCCGCGCGATGCCCTGCGCCGCATGTTCCGCAAGGCCGAGAAGGCTGGCTATCTGCTCAACGTGGGCGCTGAGCTGGAGTATTACTACTTCCCCGACGAGCACACGCCCGAGCCGCTCGACAACGTGGGCTACTTCGATCTTTCGGTGAGCGATGCCGCTCGCGACCTGCGTCGTAACACGGTCCTCACGCTCGAGAAGATGTCCGTGCCCGTGGAGTACACCTTCCACGCCGCCGGTCGCTCACAGCACGGCATGAGCCTGCGCCACGCCGAGGCCCTGAGCATGTCCGACGCCATTACCACGGCCAAGCTCATCATTAAGCAGCAGGCTTACGAGAGCGGCTGCCACGCCTCCTTTATGCCCAAGCCGCTGGCGGGCGAGGACGGCAGCGCCATGTTTTTGCATCAGTCGCTGTTCGACCATGACGGCAACAACGTCTTTTGGGGCGAGGGCGACGAGAAGTACCATCTCTCCGACGTCGCCAAGCACTATATGGCCGGTATCTTGGCGCACGCGCGCGAGATTAGCGCCATCACCAACCCCACGGTCAATTCGTACAAGCGCATCACCACGGGCGGCGACTCCGTGCCGCAGTACGCCACGTGGGGCCTGCGCAACCGCGCAAGCATGATCCGCATCCCGGTCTACAAGCCCGGCAAGCAGCTTTCCACACGCATTGAGCTTCGCAGCCCCGATCCCATGGCTAACCCGTATCTGGTCAACGCCGTCACGCTGGCGGCTGGTCTCGACGGCATCGAGCGCAAGCTGGAGCTCCCGCCCGAGGCAACGGCCGAGACGCTCAAGCTCACCGGCCGTCAGATGCTCGAGGCCGGTTACGCGCCGCTGCCGCGCTCGCTCAAAGAGGCGCTCGACGTGTTTGAGGACTCGCAGTTTATGAAGGATGCCCTCGGCGAGCACATCCATAGCTTCTTCCTCAAAAAGAAGCGCGACGAGTGGCATAAGTTTGAGTCCACGATCACCGAATGGGAGATCAAGCACTACCTGGCGAACTCCTAATCGCGCTGGCTTGTCCCAGTACGATTGAGCTCATTTCTTTGGAGGCCGATATGTCCGAAAAGAGTGCCCTGTTCATGGCGCGCACGACGCGCTTCCACGAGTTTGCCCGCAGCTTGACGACCACCCTGGGTGTCGAGGTGAGTCTGGCCACCCCCGATTCGCCAACTGCGGCGCACGACTTTGACCTGCTGATCCTCGATTCCGATGGCATCCGCAGCGACCGCATCGATCAGATTGCCAAGTGGCTCGACGATCGCGGCGGTGTTCCCATGCTGGTGATCGTCGACGACGAGGCGCTCGGCACCCTGCGCCTGCCGAATCATGCGCATGCCGACTTTGTATGTCCCACGGCGACGCCCAACGAGCTCAAGGCTCGTGCACAGCGTCTGATGGGCGAGGAGGAGCCCGTCGCCTCCGATGATGTGCTCAACATCGATAACCTTGAGATCAACCTGGCCACCTACCAGGTGACACTCGATAGCGAGCCCATTGACCTGACGCTGATGGAGTACTCGCTGCTGAGTTTTTTGGCGACGCATCCCAACCGCGCCTACAGCCGCGAGGTACTGCTGCACCGCGTGTGGGGCTTTGAGTACTGCGGCGGTACGCGCACCGTCGACGTGCATATCCGACGCATCCGCTCCAAGGTGGGCCCGCAGATCGCGGCGCACATCACCACCGTCCGCGGCGTGGGCTATCTGTTTAAGGACTAGCAAGTAAATAGAGGGCAATGTGAGGGTACCGGAGATTTCTCCAGTACCCTTTTCTCGTTTAGGGCGAAAAGAAGACCTTTCACCGATTAAAAGTGTGTCAGTAAAAACAATATCAAACGTATAACACTATCTAGAGAATATCATTTAGTTACCGTATCTCCCTACTACACGGATGGAGGAAGAAATGCGTTATTCGAGAAAGGTGATTGTCGGATTCATAGTGTTGCTTGCCGCCCTGATGTCTCCAAGGTTGGTTTTTGGAGACGACGACTTGGTCCGTGTCACACCGCAAATAGCTGTGGAGCAAGCGCAGGCTTTCTTTGATGATGTATCGGATGAGCCGGTGACCGCTTGTGACCCAGTAAAAATGGTGAATTCCGATGGGGAATCAATCGGGTATATCGTTCGTGCGAAGCGGGATGACGTTAACTATGGCTACGTCGTATTTGATTCAGAGCGATCTTGGTGGATCAGCGAATACTGCTTGGCTCCGAACGCTCTTTTACCTATCGAGAGTGCAAGCGAAGAAATTGCACTCCTCGCATCCTCGGATAACGTCGTTGCGTTAAAGATTGACGAGCTAACTGTTGGCGTTGCCGACTTAGATAAAAACATTGTTTTAGACGCAAGTGGAAAAAAAGTACCAAATAAATTGTCCTCGGGAGGCAATCGCAGCGGATCGCCGGAACATTTCGATGACGTTTTTGTATCTGCCAAGGATTTGTATAAACAGGGATATGTTGTTGATGCGAGCAAAACGGTTTCGGGAATAATAACGCCAACGCAAACAGAAGTTATCAAAGAAACGGGGACTTATGCTTGCGCTGTTTCGGCAATGTTTGCAGTTAGCAGTCACTATGTGACTTTGAACCGCCTTAAATTGTCCGATTTATACTCGGAGCTTTGGAGGCTGTCGGGGACATGGGAAGAAGAAGAAAAGAAATATGATCAAGCGACTGGTCTGTACTTTACTCAAGGCAAGACTTCTCCTGATAAACCCGCTCCGGCCTTAAAGGAGTTTTGTGCAAGACGAGGCAAGGAGCTTGAGACGTCATTCGTTTGGTATCCGTCATGGGATTCCTTTAGGGTGAATACCGACTCGGGGAATCTGAGTATTTTCTCTGGAAGGCTCCGGTCAAATGGCAGCGGGCACGCAATGGCAGTTGTGGGCTACGTGGCAATGCATAACACATACTCGAATGCCAAGAAGTACCTGCTTGTTGTTTGGAATGGATGGACAAACCAGCTACAGTTTCTTCCATATGACGTATCAATTTACACGTCTCACGATGGCACATATTGCAAGGGTTGATTGTACTCGTGAACGGCGACAAGTTCATTCGAAGGGCAATGCTCCTATTGGTGCTTTCCTTTGCTTTGCTCACCGCAGCGAGCTTCTTTCTGTTAAGGGCGACTAATGGGGGAGAAAACGACACGGTTGTTGCAGTCGAGGTGCGCGCTCTATCGGATGTTCATAACGGGCAATTTGAGGCGCTTATGCCAAGTGGTTGCCGTAAGAGAATCGATATGCGCCGTAAGTCAAGTTCCGGATATGTCTCAGGGTTGAAAGCAGGTGATAAATGGATTCTAGTTTTTGTGGAAGATAAGGAACTTGACGGGACTGTTCTGTATCCCCATTCAGCTGAGAAAGTCAAATCAAGTAGACAAGGGGAATGAAGAATGATTGATAGAAAGCAGTTCTTAGGTCTGATGGCGGGGGCTCCTATTTTGATGCGAGCCGGGATGGCAGAAGCCGTGGAGTTGCCGGACGCTCAGAAGCGATTGACGCTCGTGGTCGACACGGTGGTCAGAGATGAAAATGGCAATGAAAAAACGCGAACAAGAAGCAGAGAGACTATTTTCACGCCAGAGAGCAAAACTGTGTCTGCCGACGCTATGGCCGGTGATGTCATAACAATCCAGAGGGAATCAGATGAAACGTTGCCGCTGCTTGCCAAGATTGAGCTCACAGTCGCTTATTATAACGATAAAACAGAAATTGAGATTCGTTCCGGAAAGTACTCGATAGTCCAAATCGATCCGCTTGTGATGTATGCAAACGCTTGGTATGCGCTCATGCAGAAAGATAAATATGTGATGAACTACTTCGCAGAAGGCGAAGCATCATATGAAACGGGGTGGGGGCCAACGCCATACGACGCGGAGAAGGATAAGTGGACGTGCGGATCAGGCATGGGCGCGACGATTACGGACTTCATTAACGATTCAACATATAGCTTTGCTATCGACTGTTATATCGAATAGACATGACGGCATAAAACGAATTGGCCTATAAGCATGTCATTACTTAAGCAAAGCTGAAATCTTGGCATCTAGTGCTCGGGACTGCCCAGCTTGGGGTACAACTCAACGTGAACAATGATGGCCCGCCACATGTTTGGCGGGCCTTTGGTTATTTGACGAAAGGATCGCAGCTATGAGCGAGTACGATTCCCAGCGTCCCCAGGATGCGGGCAACGCCGGCGAGACCCAGCAGCAGCCGCGCGTGCAGGTGGAGTCGACGCCTGCCGATGGCAGTAACATTCCTTACGTGCAGGCCTACGACACGCAGACCGGAAAGCCGCTGGGCAGCCAGCAGGTTGTAAACAAGCACACCGTGGTCAAGACTAAGACCAAAAAGCTGCCGATCTTTATTACGGCGCTCGCCGGCTGTGCATGCGGCGCCCTGCTGGTCATTGCGCTCATTATGAGTGGCACGCTCAACATTGGCAGCGGAAAGAATGCCGTGACGGCGGGTGCTTCGGGTTCATCGACGCAAAAGATTACGATCGACTCCGAGGACACCACGCTGGCCGAGGCCGTCTCTGCCAAGGCGCTGCCCTCCGTGGTTTCCATTACCGCCACTTCGAGCGGCGGCCAGAATGGCTCGCTTTCGCAGTCTGCCGACGAGTCGGACGGCTCGGGCAGCGTCGGTTCGGGCGTTGTGCTCGATACCGAGGGCCACATCCTCACCAACAACCACGTGGTCGATGGCTATGACCAGTACGTGGTGACCATGGACGACGGCACCACCTACGAGGCCGAGTTCGTGGGCAACGATGCTTCGAGCGACCTAGCCGTCATCAAGCTCAAGGATGCTGACGCCTCTAAGCTCACGCCGATCGAGATCGGCGACTCTTCCAAGCTCAACGTGGGCGAGTGGGTCATGGCGATCGGCTCGCCGTTCGGCAACGAGCAGTCTGTCTCCACGGGTATCGTGTCGGCGCTGTATCGCTCCACGGCCATGAGCTCTACCAACGGTAACACCATCTATGCCAACATGATCCAGACCGATGCCGCCATCAACCCGGGCAACTCCGGCGGCGCGCTCGTTAACGACAACGGTGAGCTGGTGGGTATCAACTCGCTCATCGAGAGCTACTCGGGCTCCAGCTCGGGCGTGGGCTTTGCCATTCCCGTTAACTATGCCAAGAACATTGCCGACCAGATCATCGACGGCAAGACGCCGGTTCATCCGTACCTGGGCGCCACGCTTTCGAGCGTCAACGCGCTCAATGCTCGCACTAACAAGCTGAGCACCGATAGCGGCGCGTACGTGGCAAGCGTCGTCGAGGACGGTCCTGCCGCCAAGGCCGGCATCCAAGAGGGCGATGTCATTACCAAGCTGGGCGACGATGAGATTTCGAGCGCCGATGGCCTGATCATCGCGCTGCGCAGCCACGAGGTGGGCGAGAAGGTCGAGATCACGCTCATGCGCGGCAAGGAAGAGAAGAAGGTTACCGTCGAGCTGGGCTCCGACGAGGAGCTGCAGAACCAGCAGCAGGACGACAGCGCGACCGACACCGGCAACGGCGGTATTACCGACGAACAGCTGCGCCAGTACCTGGAGGAGCTGCTGGGCCAGCAGGGCCAGGGTCAAGGCTACGGTCAGGGTTACTAGCGAGCCGTTTCGCACATATCGAGGCCAGGGGGGGGCTGTCCCATCAACGTGGGACAGCCCTTTTTTCTTATTGATCCGTTGGGGACGGAGGAAAACGGATCATTTGGAACTGACAGGGGCATGGTTTGATCGCGCGATCCACCCCAGTCTGGCGGCTGCCGATTCGGTGCGGTTCGAGACCGCTATTCGGCCTCATTGCGACCGGTGGTACTCTAGTATCCGTTTGAAATCGAGCGAAGGAGTGCCGCTATGGAGCAATCGAGCCTGTTTGGTGACGGCGTGGACATCGATACCGAAACGCCCACGACCGCGGAAGCCACCGCACCGACCGATGCCCGTGCCCAGGCGGCAGCGCGCGCGGCCGAGCTGCGCCACGAGCTCGATTACCACGCCTACCGTTACTACATGCTTGATGCGCCCGAGATCACGGACGCCGCCTTTGACAAAATGCTCGTTGAGCTGCAGGAAATCGAGGCCACCTACCCCGACCTGGTGACGCCCGACAGTTATACCCAGCGCGTGGGCGGCTACGTGAGCGAGCAGTTTACGCCGGTCACGCATATGGCGCGCATGTATTCCATGGACGATGCCATGGATCTGGACGAACTCGACGCGTGGCTCCAGCGCACCGAGGATGCGCTCGGTGCCGGTAGCGTTACCTATACCTGCGAGCTTAAGATCGACGGTCTGGGCGTGGCGCTTACCTACCAAAACGGCACCTTTGTGCGCGCCGCCACGCGCGGTGACGGCACAACGGGCGAGGACGTGTCGCTCAACGTGCGTACCATCAAGGATGTGCCCATGCACCTGTCCGAGCCGGCGCTTGCTCATATGGGCGCCGACCGCGAGCGTACCATCGAAGTACGCGGCGAGGTCTATATGCCCAAAGGCAGCTTTGTTCGTCTGAATGAAGAGGCCGATGCCGAGGGCCGTGACCCCTTTGCCAACCCGCGCAACGCCGCTGCAGGATCCCTGCGCCAAAAAGACCCCAAGGTCACGGTGCGTCGCGACTTGGCCACCTTTATCTACGCCATCGCCGATACCGATCCGCTGCACGTCCACAGCCAGCGCGAATTTCTCGACTGGCTGCGCAGCGCCGGTTTTAGCGTCAACCCCAACGTGGCCCGCTGCGCCACGCCGGCCGAGGTCCACGAGTTCTGCGCCCAGGCCCTCGAGCATCGCGGCGACTTGGACTACGACATCGACGGCGTGGTCGTAAAGGTCGACAGCTTCCAGCAGCAGCTCGACCTGGGCTTTACCGCTCGCGCACCGCGCTGGGCCATCGCCTTTAAGTTCCCGCCCGAGGAAAAGCAGACCGTCCTGCGCGAGATTCGCATCCAGGTGGGCCGCACCGGTGTGCTCACGCCGGTCGCCGAGTTCGACCCGGTGACGGTCGCCGGCTCCACTATCGCGCGCGCCACGCTGCACAACATCGACGAGATCCGCCGCAAAAACGTGCGCGAGGGTGACACCATCATCGTGCACAAGGCGGGCGACGTAATCCCTGAGGTCGTGGGCCCCGTGCTCGACAAGCGCCCGGCCGACAGCGTTGACTGGCAGATGCCCGAGGTCTGTCCCGTGTGCGGCAGCCCCGTGGTCCACGAGGATGGCGAGGTGGCCTACCGCTGCGTATCGATCGACTGCCCCGCACAGCTCAAGGAGCGTCTGCTCCATTGGGTGAGCCGCGGCTGCATGGACGTCGACGGCCTGGGCGACGAGATCGTCGACAAGATGATCGCCGCCGGCCTGATCCACGATGTCGCAGACTTCTACCAGCTCACGGTCGACGACATCGCAGGCCTGGACACGGGACGCACCTATGCCAGCTCCAACAGCAAAAAGGGCGTCAAGAAGGGCGACCCCATCCCGGTGGGTCTCAAGACGGCCGAGAAAATCATCGCCGAGCTCAATAAGTCCAAGAGCCAGCCGCTCGGTCGCGTGCTGTTTGCCCTGGGCATCCGCCATGTGGGCAAGAGCGTGGGCGAGGTCATCGCCGAGCGATTCCTGTCGATCGACAAGCTCATCTTGGCGAGCGAAGGGGACATCGCCGAGTGTGAGGGTATCGGTCCCAAGATTGCGGCGAGCGTCAAGCAGTTCCTGGCCGTGCCCGAGAACCTTGCCGTGCTGGAACGTCTGCGCCAAGCGGGCCTTTCGCTCGAGGTCGACTTGGGCGCCGCTCATGCGCAAGCCGCGGCCGAAGCTGGCGTGGCGGGCGAGCTCGCCGACGCACAGCCGCTTGCGGGTCTGACCTTCGTGCTCACCGGCACGCTCGTCAACCGCACGCGCGACGAGGCGGGCGCGGCGCTCAAGGTGCTCGGCGCCAAGGTTTCGGGCAGCGTGTCAAAGAAGACGAGCTATCTGGTCGCCGGCCCCAAAGCGGGCTCCAAGCTTACCAAGGCCGAGCAGCTGGGTGTACCCGTACTGGATGAGGACGCACTCGAGCAGATCCTGGCGACTGGTGAGGTGCCGGAGGCGTAATGGATATCGAGAATCGCAATTGCTCGCAGGCGGAAGGGCGCGCGAGGCATTCCCAAGTGCAGGCAAAAGAGCGCTTAATGATGCGAATTTGCGTTGCCGAGCGCGAGCGCGCGGCGGGTGCATCTCGCGATGCCTTTGAGGCGTTGACCGAGTTAGAGGCGAGGCTCGGTCTAGCCTAGAGAGACCGGCACCGTGATCTGCGTCACGTAGGTTGCTGGGTCGTCGCTGATGATGTCGTCGATCAGGGCGATTTTGCGTCGCCCCGCTACGCTACCAGTTTGTCAAAAGCCCCACGGCGGTTGAGCACGGTAAATGCAATCACGCAGATGACCGCCGACAGAATCGATCCGCACGGCGAGGCGATGCCCATGGGGAACAGCGTGTCAGAATAGGCATTCGACAGCAGCCAGGCGCCGGGCACGCGAATGAGCGCCACGGCCAGCACGTTGTGCGCAAAGCCGATGTAGCTCTTGCCGTATGCAGCGAAAAAGCCGCTAAAGCAAATGTGGATGCCGGCAAAAATCGCGTCGAAAATATAACTGTGCATATAGCCAGTACCGGCGGCGACCACCGCGGGGTCCTTGGCAAAAAAGCCGATAAACGCCGGTGCCACCAGCCACATCAGCACCGTGATCAGGCAGCCGTACACCACCGAGATCGTCATGGCGTCCTTGAGTACCTGACGCGCGCGGTCGCCCTTGCCCGCGCCGGCGTTTTGCGCCGTGAGTGCGCTGACGGTAGCGCCCATGGAACTCGGCACAATGAACAAAAAGCTGATCATCTTTTCGACCAGGCCCACGGCGGCGGCGTCGACTAGACCGCGGTGGTTGGCGATGACGGTGATGAACATAAACGCCACCTGGATGCAGCCGTCCTGCACGGCCACGGGCACGCCGATCTTAAGAATGCTGCCGAGCACCTCGGGCTGAGGGCGCAGGTCGCTGCGCTTAACGTGGATGTTCGTGCGGCGGCTCTTGAGCCACACGAGCGCGAGGGCAACGCTGGCCGTCTGGGCGATTACCGTGCCGAGCGCCGCGCCCACGGGGCCGAGCCCCATGTGGCCGATAAACAGATAATCAAGCGCGATATTGATGATGCATGCCACGCCAATCACGTACATGGGCGAGCGCGAATCGCCTAGGCCGCGAAAGATGGCCGAGAGGATGTTGTACGCGGCGATAAAGGGAATGCCGATAAAGCAGATACGCAGGTAGGCGGCGGTTCCTTCGACCGCTTCGGCCGGCGTGCCAATGAGCGCCACGATCTGCGGACACAGTGCGAGCAGGACAGCGGCCAGCACCACCGAGACACCCATAAAGAGCGTGATGGTGTTGCCGATGGCGGTCTCGGCGCGGTCAAACCGACGCGAACCCACGGCGTGGCCGACGATAACCGTCGTTCCCATGGCCAGGCCCACGAGCGTCACGGTAATGATATAGAGCGTCTGCGCGCCGTTGCCCACGGCGGTGATGCCGGCGGCGCCGCTAAACTGCCCCATCATGTACAGGTCGGCCATGCCGTAGAGCATCTGCAAAAAGTACGAGAGCATATAAGGCAGGGCAAAGACCGCGATGGTCTTAAGGACATTGCCGCGTGTGAGGTCGTGTTCCATGGGCGGGGCTTTCTGGCTTGGTCTGTTTACGTACCAGTGTAGTGAAAACCCTACAACGATTGTAGAGTCAAGGTTTGTGTTGGCGGCGGGGCGAAAAAGTCACGCACGCGTTCATTTCCAATTGAATACGGACATGCGCCCTGTGAGCATGGCGCCTGCACTAGCCTTGCAGAAATCGATTTCGGAGCACTTGACACCGCCGCACGGCGCGCCATAATACGTGGGTTTGCGAACAACGTTTGATGGGGGATGAACCTGCGTGCGCAATCTCAAGATTTTGTTTTCCTATCTGGGGGCATACCGCCGCGATGCCATGCTCGGCGTGCTCTTTGTGACGGCCGAGACGGCGCTCGAGCTGTTTATCCCGGTCATCATGGCAAATATCATCGATGTGGGCGTGCCCGCGGGCGACATCAACTACATGCTGTTGCAGGGCACGTATATGTTGGTATGCGCCGCATGTTCGCTGGTACTTGGCTTGGGCTATGCACGCACGTCTGCTCGCGTCGCCTCGGGGCTGGGCGCTAACTTGCGCGAGGCGGAGTACCGCAAGATCCAGACGCTCGCTTTTGGCAATCTGGATAACTACGACGCCAGCTCGCTCGTCACCCGCATGACTACCGATATCACCGTCATCCAAAATGCCATCGGCAATGGCTTTCGCCCCATGGTGCGCGGTCCCGTGACGCTCATCGTCGGCTTGGTCTATGCGCTGGTGCTGTCGCGTCCGCTCGCCACCGTTTTCGCGATCATCCTGCCGGTGCTGGCGATCGTGCTGGGCGTTATCACCTATCGCGTCAGTCCGCTCTACCGCCAGCTGCAGACCTCGATGGACCATCTCAACGGTGTGGTGCAGGAGGACCTCACCGCCGTGCGCGCCGTCAAGGCGTACGTGCGTGCCGAGCACGAGGAGGCCAAGTTCGATGCCGTCAATACCGAGCTTGCGCGCACCGCGACGAAGACCTTTGGCAACGCCGTGCTCAACCTGCCGGTGTTTCAGCTGTCGATGTACGTGGCGGCGCTTTCCATTCTGTGGATCGGCGGGCGCATGATTCTTGCCGGCGAGCTCGGCGTGGGCTCGCTCACGGGCTTTATGAGCTATGTGCTGCTGATCATGAACTCGCTCATGATGATTTCCAACGTGTTTTTGCTGCTCACGCGCGCACTTGCCAGCGTGGAACGCATCTCGCGGGTGCTCGACGAGCGTTCGCTTATCCAGGCGCCCGACGCTGCCGCTGCCGTGCACGAGGTGGCCGACGGAAGCATCGAGTTTCGCGACGTTTCCTTTAAATACCGCGCGGATGCAGCCGAGGATGTGCTCGAGCATATTGACCTTTGCATTGAAGCAGGCTCCACGGTGGGCGTGCTCGGCGGCACGGGCTCGGGCAAGAGTTCGCTTGTGCAGCTGATTGCGCGCTTGTACGACGCCACCGAGGGCACCGTGCTTGTGGGCGGACACGACGTGCGCGACTACGACTTGGCTACCTTGCGCGACGCCGTGGGTATCGTGCTGCAAAAGAACGTGCTGTTTACGGGTACCGTGCGCGAGAACCTGCAGTGGGGCAATCCGCAGGCGTCGGACGATGAGCTCCTCGCGGCCTGCCGGGCGGCATGCGTGGACGAGTTCCTGGATCGCATCGGCGGGCTGGACGGCGAGTTGGGCCAAGGCGGCGCCGGTGTTTCGGGCGGCCAGAAGCAACGCCTGTGCATTGCGCGCACGCTGCTCAAGCATCCGCGCGTGCTCATTTTTGATGACTCAACCAGCGCGGTCGATATGGCGACCGACGCTAAGATTCGCGAGCACATCGCTCGGATTCCCAATACGACCGTGCTCATCATCGCCCAGCGCATCGCGAGCGTCATGGATGCCGATCGCATTGTGGTGTTGGACGACGGTCGTGTCCACGGCGTGGGCACGCACGAGGAACTGCTGGCGGGCGACAACATCTACCAGGAGATTTATGCCTCGCAGATGGAGTTTGCGGGGGATGCGGACGTCGCAGACGGCGCAAATGCCCCGTCTTCGTCTGGCCCCAGCGGATCAATTCAAGCCACGGAAGGAGGCGAGCAACATGCCTAAGACATCCGCTCAGGCCCGTCCCACCAATCTGACGCAGACGCTTCGCCGCTTGCTCTCCTACATGGGTCACGCCAAGTTCTCGTTGCTCGCGGTGGGCGTGCTCGCCTCCGTCGCCGCCATCGCGAGCCTCGCCGGCACCTACATGGTGCGCCCTATCGTTAACGGTTTGGCAACGGGCGGCGAGGAATTGCTCACCAGGCAGGTTATCTTTACCGCTGCCATCTACGCCGCGGGCGTGCTCTCGGCTCTGGGCTACTCACAGATTATGGTGCGCGCGGCCCAGCGCGTGGTTTCCGATATCCGCCGCGACCTGTTTGCGCACATCCAGATGCTGCCGCTGAGCTACTTCGACAGCACGCGCTCGGGTGACATCATGAGCTTCTTTACCAACGACGTCGACACCGTCTCCGAGGCGCTCAACAACAGCTTTGCCAACGTGATTCAGGCGAGCATCCAGGTGGTCGGCACCACGGCCATGCTCATCATCCTCAACTGGCAGCTCACGATTATCACGCTCGTGTGCGATGTGGCCATTGTGCTGTATGCGCGCTACTCGGGCATGCGTTCCAAGCGCTTTTTTGCCGCCCAACAGGCGTCGCTGGGCGATTTGGACGGATATATCGAAGAGATGGTCTCGGGCCAAAAGGTCATCAAGGTCTTTAATCACGAGCAGGCCAACGTGGCTGGTTTTGACGTGCGTAACCAAGAGCTGCGCCGCACCGGTGGCGCCGCGCAGGCTTACGCCAACTCCATGGTTCCCATGACCGTGGTGATTGGCTATGCCAACTACGCCATCGTCGCCGTGGCGGGCGGCATGCTCTGCATCAAGGGGCTCGCCGATGTAGGTGCGCTCGCAAGCTACCTGGTCTTTGTGCGTCAGGCCGCCATGCCCATCAACCAGTTCACGCAGCTGGGCAACTTTTTGCTCAACGCGCTGGCCGGTGCCGAGCGCCTGTTTGCCGCCATGGATCTTGAGCCCGAGGTGGACGAGGGCTGCGTGGAGCTGGTGCAGACGGGCGACGCCGCGTGGGCATGGAAGATTCCCGAGGGCCAGGGCGTGGGCGCGTACGGGCACCTGCATGATGTGGCTGCCGTTGATGAGTCGGGCCGCGCGGTGGCTACCGACGGTACCGAGCTCACGTGCGGCTTGGTCCCGCTTGCTGGCGACGTGCGCTTCCATGCCGTGGACTTTTCCTACGTGTCGGGCACCCGTGTGCTCACGGACCTCAACCTGTTTGCCAAGCCGGGCCAAAAGATCGCCTTTGTGGGCTCCACAGGCGCAGGTAAGACGACCATCACCAACCTCATCAACCGCTTCTACGAGGTCGATGACGGCGAGATCACGTACGACGGCATCGACGTCAAGCACATTGCCAAGGCCAGCCTGCGCGGGTCGCTCGGCATTGTGCTGCAGGACACGCACCTGTTTAGCGGCACCATTGCACAGAACATCCGCTTTGGCAAGCTCGACGCGACCGACGAGGAAGTGCGCGCCGCTGCCGAGGCCGCCTGCGCGGATTCGTTTATTCGCCGCCTGCCTAGAGGGTACGACACGCCGGTCACGGCCGATGGCGCCAACCTGTCGCAGGGCCAGCGCCAGCTGCTCGCCATTGCGCGCGTGGCCGTCGCCGACCCGCCGGTGCTCATCCTGGACGAGGCCACGAGCTCTATCGACACGCGCACCGAAAAGCTCATCGAGCGCGGCATGGACCGCATCATGCGTGGCCGCACCACGTTTATGATCGCGCACCGCCTGTCCACCGTCCGCGACGCCGATGCCATCATGGTCCTCGAACACGGCCGCATCATCGAGCGCGGCACGCACGAAGAGCTGCTCGCTCAGCACGGCGAGTACTGGCAGCTGGCGCATGGCTTAAAAGAGTTGGATTAACCCGTTCGAGCACGATGCTTTGACCCCTCCGTGCCTCTCACCTCGCCTCAAACCATCACAACATTCGACGTTTTTTGCCAAAAACGGGAAAAGCATCGAATGTTGTGATGGTCTGTGTGTTGAGGATGGGCTTGGGAAGTTCGTTTTGCTCGAAGCGACCTGTCCTGTCGTACGGGTGTCGGCGTGATTCTCCCGTGGGGTATTATGTTTTCCGAAGAATAAAACGCCGCGTGAGGAGAGAGCTGCGTGGACGGGCGCGTGCAACATGACGGTTTTGGCCGCGATATCAACTACCTGCGTATTGCCGTTACCGACAAGTGCAATTTCCGCTGCATTTACTGCATGCCGGCCGATGGCGTGGCGCCCCGCGCGCACGACGAGCTGCTCAGCGCCGAGGAAATCGCCCACTTTGTGCGCCTGGTGGCGGGGGAGGGCATTCGCCGCGTGCGCCTGACGGGTGGCGAGCCGCTGGTCAGCCGCCGTATCATTCCGCTCATTCGCGACATCCGCGCGATTCCGCAGATCGAGGACATCTCGCTTACCACCAATGGCGCCCTGCTGCCCAAGCTGGCACCGCAGCTCAAAGATGCCGGCCTTAACCGCGTCAACATCTCGCTCGACACACTCGACCCTACGCTGTTTGGAAAGATCACGCGCCTGGGTCGGCTCGAGCAGACCATGGCTGGCATCGACGCGGCGTTGGCTTGGGGCTTTGAGCCCGTTAAGGTCAACTGCGTTGTGGTGCGCCGGCTCAACCAAGATGTGGCGGCCCTCGCGCGGCTCACGCTCGACCGTCCCATCCACCTGCGCTTTATCGAATACATGCCCATCGGCGACGAGCGCACGAGTTCGCATTGTGCCGTGGATCCGCATGCGCCCGCGCTCAATCCCGAGTTGTGGGACGCGAGCGATACCGTGCCGAGTGACGAGCTGCGGGCGCGCGTCAATGCCGGGGCCGCCGCGGCGGGACTGGGCGAGCTCGAGCCACTCGACATCACCGACGCTCCTGCCGGCGCGGGCCCTGCGCGCTACTGGCACTTTCCGGGTGCGGCGGGAACGGTCGGCTTCATCAGCGCCATGTCCAACCATTTTTGCGCGAATTGCAACCGTCTGCGCCTGACGGCCGATGGCAACGTGCGTCCGTGCCTGTTCAGCGATGCCGAGTATTCGGTGCGTGAGGCGCTTCGCCGTGGTGATGATATGCAGGTACTTTCGATTTGGCGCGATGCCGTGGCCCACAAGCCGCAGGAACACGCGATAATTGAGGGCACGCAACGATTTATGTCCCAAATCGGAGGATGATCATATGGCCAAGAGCAGGTACGCCGATGCCACCAAGGCCGCTCGCAGGGCCGCGATGTCTGCCCACAAAGTCACGGCTGCGACGAATGCTGGCAGCGCCGACGCGTCCGTGCAGCCGACTGCCAGTGCTGCCACCGAGCTCGTCCGTGACGCCCGTCGCGACGAGCTGACGCACGTGGACGCCAAGGGCGAGGTACGCATGGTCGACGTGTCCGACAAGGCCGAGACCCATCGTATCGCCATCGCCGAGGGCACCATCCTCATGCATCCCGAGACGCAAGCCATGGTGCTGCAGGACCGCGCCAAAAAGGGCGACGTGCTTGCCTGCGCGCGCGTGGCGGGCATCATGGCCATCAAGCGCACGAGCGACATCATCCCCATGTGCCATCCGTTGCTCATTACCAAGAGTAAGTGCGACATTGCGCCCATCGCGCCGGCGGGGACGCCCGTCGAGGACGTGCCCGAGGGCTGGGCGCCGTCGCGCGCGGACGGGCAGGTCGGCTTTCATGTGCTGGTCACAGCCGGCGTGACGGGCAAGACCGGTATTGAGATGGAGGCCCTGACCGGCGCGAGCGCCGCGTGCCTGACCATCTATGACATGTGCAAGGCCGTCGATCGCGGCATGGAGATTGTCGACGTGCGCCTGTTGCACAAGGAAGGTGGCCGCTCGGGCGTGTGGGATCGTTCAGAGCGTCAGGCCGCTGCTGCTGAGGCCGTGGCCGCTGACGGTGCCGCGATCGCGAGCGCACCCGTCGCCGTCGCGCCTGCGGCCCTGACCCCGGCCGTCCCCGCGATCGCGTTTATCGGCTACCAAAACTCGGGCAAGACCACGCTCGTCGAGAAGGTCATTGCCGAGCTCACCCGCCGCGGCCTGCGCGTGGGTTCGCTCAAGCATCACGGGCACCACGGCTTTGATATCGACGTGCCCGCTAAGGACACCTGGCGCCATCACCAGGCCGGATCCAAGCACGTGGGCCTCATCTGCGCCACGCGCTGGGCGGAGTACGCCGACACGCGCGAGGAGGACGAGATGCCCGCGCGCGAGCTGCTGTCACGCTACAACGATGTCGATGTGGTGATCATCGAGGGCTACAAGACCGAGGGCTTCGACAACATCGTGGTCGCGCGCTCCGGCGTCGACCGTCTGCGCGGCAAGAGCTCGCTCGACCTGGTCGACGGTCACACGCTGGCCCTTGCCTGCAACGAAGCCCTGGCGCGTCAGGCCTTCGACGCCGGCTTCGCGACCCGAACCATCAACATCAATGACGCCCGAGCCATCTGCGATCTCATCCAAGACCACCTTTAAGGCTTGACGCTGCGCCGGCCCCAAGCACTCCATCTCGCCCCTCAAGCCGTCGCTCGCGTACCAAAGTACGCGTCGCTCCTCTTTCGGGGCGACCTGGGGCACTTGGAACCGGCTCGCTGCGCTGCCATAACATGCCAAAAAGGGACAGGCATCTTTGTGGTGGTTTTTGCAAAAAAGCTTTGACTTAAAGTTAGCTCAAGGTGTCATAATCGCTGACAAACGATTGCGATCACGGAGGCCTCATGTCAAAACTGTACTTTATGCGTCACGGTCAAACGCTCTTTAACTTGCTTCGTCGCAAGCAGGGCTGGTGTGACTCGCCGCTCACCGAGCTGGGAATCGAGCAGGCTAAAACTGTCGGTGCGACCCTGCGAGGGCGTGGCCTTACGTTTGACCATGCGTACAGTTCGACGTCCGAGCGTGCGTGCGACACGCTTGAGCTTGCGTTCCCCGGTCAGCCTTACGAGCGCGTCAAGGGCCTTAAGGAGTGGAACTTTGGCAAATTTGAGGGCGCGAGCGAGGATTTGAATCCGCGCCTGCCGTACGGCGATTTTTACAAGCAGTATGACGGCGAGGGCGAAGTCGAGTTTCGCGAGCGTATGATGGCGACCATCACCGAGTTCATGCAGCGCCCTGGACATGAGAGCGTGTTGTGCGTGAGCCATGGCGCCGCAGCGGCTCAGGTCATGCGCGGCGTGGGCGTGGAGCCGCTCAAGATGAAGCACCGCATTGGCAACTGCTGTGTGCTCGAACTCGACTTTGATGCTACTACCGGCACATTTGCTCTTGCAGATTTGTACAACCCCTACGGCACCCCGCGCGAGTAACATCGGGGCATCAGCCAAAACCACCACAAAGGGGCCAGGCACCTTTGTGGTGGTTTTGCCGTTTACAGGCGATTTCCTACCGTTCAGCGGACTTTCGCACCAATGGGGCTTACGCTGCATGCAAGTTTCATCCTACAATCGCCCACGTGCTCACAAGTTTGTTACTCCTCGGGAGGCATCACTTGCGCATAATAGAAGACGAGGAATATCGCCCCGTCGTCTAGCGCCGATGTCCGAGGAGTTTTTTCATGCTCATTTTAAAGAAGATCAACAATAACGTTGCTCTCGCCGCCAGCGATGACGGCCGAGAGGTTGTTGTCTTTGGCAAGGGCATCGGTTTTCACGAGATGCCCTACGAGCTTGTCGATGAGTCGCTCATCCAGCGCAAATTCTATAACGTTCCCGAGAGCCTGCAGGATATGGTCGGCACACTTCCCGACGACGTTCTGCTCGCGGCAAGCGACATTGCCTGCTTCGCATCCCAGCAGCTTGGTTGCAAGCTGTCCGGTGGCCTGCCCTTTATCCTGGCAGATCACCTGCAGTTTGCCGTTCAGCGCGACGACGACCAGATCAGCGCTCCCAACCCGCTCGAGCATGAGGTGGCTTTCATCTACCCGCGTGAGCTCGAAATCGGTCAGTCCGCGCTCGCCATCGTGCAAAAGCACACCGGCGCCAAGCTGGGTCAGAACGAGGCCACGAGCATCGCGCTCCACATCGTTAACGCCGAGGTCGACGGCATGGGCCGCGCCAAGGACATGGACTTCATCATGAAGAGCACCCGCGTGCTTGACGAGGTAACCCATTCCGTGGAAAAGCAGCTCGGCTGCTCGCTCGACACGGCGTCGTACTGCTACATTCGCTTTCTTGCGCACCTGCGCTTTTTGGTTCGCCGCCTTGTTAAGGGCAGCTGCACGCAGACCGAGAACTCCTCACTGTTTATGCAGGCCGCCCGCGATTTTCCCGAGGCCTACCAGTGTGCGTACGCCATCAACCGCGTGTTCGAGAAAGAGTTCAAGCAGAGCTGCTCGGACGAGGAGCTCTTGTATCTGATGATGCATATCAACCGTCTGCGATCGGCTTCGCAGACCGAGTGAGTAAAGCCGCCAGCCCGGCGGCAATCGCAACAATTCTTTTTGGTTTCTAACTGCGGGCAAGGTACCGGCTCGCGGTAGGGGATATTTTTGTCGAAATTTGGAAAAGAGAGGACAGATCATGGCAGGTAAATACGACGATCTTGCTGCCCAGATCGTAGAGCTGGTTGGCGGCAAGTCCAACGTCAAATGCGTCGCACACTGCATTACCCGTGTTCGTTTTAAGCTCAAGGACGAGTCGAAGGCCAATGACGAGGCAATCTCCGAGCTGCCCAACGTCATCAAGGTCATGCACGCCAACGGCCAGTACCAGGTTGTTGTGGGCAACATCGTCGAGGACGTCTACGACGCCGTTCTCAAGGCCGGCGGTTTTAGCGACGGCGGCGCCGTCGACGCCGATGACGACGATGCCGCTCCCAAGGGCGTTACCGATGTGATCATCGACCTCATCTCGGGCATCTTCGCCCCCATGCTCGGCACCTTCGCCGCTGCCGGTATCATGAAGGGCCTGCTGGCGCTCGCTACCTTCCTGGTCCCGAGCTTTGCCAACGACGGCGCCTACACGCTGCTCTACACCGTCGCTGACGGCATGTTCTACTTCCTGCCCGTGGTGCTTGGCTTTACCGCGGCCAAGAAGTTCAAGATGAGCGAGTTCAACGGCATGGCCATCGCCTTTGCCCTGGTGTATCCCACCATGGTTGCCCTGACCTCGGGCGAGGTTGTCGGCTCCGTCGAGCTCGGCTTTGCTGGCACCTTCTCTTGGTACACCACGTTCCTGGGCCTGCCGCTCATCATGCCTGCCTCGGGTTACACCAGCTCCGTTATCCCCATCCTGCTCATGGTCTGGTTTGGCTCCACCCTCGAGCACTGGGTTAAGAAGTGGATGCCCGCTTCTATGAAGATGTTCTTCACCCCGCTGATCGTCGTCACCGTTACCGTCACCCTTGGCTATCTGGTCATTGGCCCCATCGCCACGCTCATCACCAACCTGCTTGGTGAGTTCTTCGCGCTGCTGTTTGGCCTGCCCATGATCGGCTCCCTCCTGGGCTGCACCCTCGTCGGTGCCTTCTGGATGTGCCTGGTCATCTTTGGCTTCCACTGGTCGCTCGTGCCCATCGCGCTGGTCAACCTGTCCACTCTGGGCCACGACTACATCCTGGGCTCCGTTATCGCCCACTCCTTCTCGCTGGGCGCCGTGCTCTTCGCCATGTATCTCAAGAACAAGGACGAGAAGTTCCGCGGTATCGCGCTGCCGGCCATGATCTCCGCCTTCTTCTTTGGTGTCACCGAGCCCGCTATCTACGGTGTCGCCCTGCCCGATAAGAAGGCCTTCATCAACGCCAGCATCGGTTCTGCTGTGGGCGGCCTCATCATTGGTCTCTCCGGCGCCGTGGTGTACATGTCCGGTGGTCTGGGCGTCTTCAACTGGCTGTCCTTCATCGACCCCTCCGGTGTTAACGGCATCAGCCACATGATCTGGGCTATCGTTGCCTCTTTCGTGGGTGCCGCCGTGGGCTTTGCGATCGAGTTTGCCACCTACAAGCCCGAGGCTGCCAAGTAGCCCAAACGACAAAGACTCGGTACCAAGCCGGCGGGGGGGAGCGCCCCGCCGGTTTTTTTCAAAGGGGCTAGATGCCATGCGCTCGTCCGAGCGACTGCCCAAAATCAAAACCATGCCGGATTACGGGGCTGAAACGGTGAGTGCTGACCATACCCCGTTTTTCCGTAAACTGACAAGCCTCCTACCTGCGGTTTTGTCCTTGCCGTTTCTGGCATGCTCAAGGGGCACTGGTTCTGCCCCGTAAACCGGCATGGTTTTGAACCTGCCAATAAGGGACAGGTTTATTTTGGTCGGTTTTATCTGGGCAAACGTCGTCTCCGTCAGCTCCGTCCGCATATCTTAAGCCGGCATAGTTTCGATGGGTCGGTCCGTGCGCGTCCCGCAACATGCCTCGCCACGAAACCGGCCTATCTACTACGTTTAAGTGGTAGGGGCCAACCACACGGTGGTTTTTCGAAAACCGCCAAGCCGTCTACCTGCGGTTTTATTTTTGACAATTGCGGCGTGGTCGGGGGTTCACGACTAAACGTAGTAGATGGGCCGGTTTCGTGGCGGCCGACTCAACGCGAACTCCGATCGGGACGCAAATTCCCTCGTGGACGCCGCTTCGGCGTCCACGCAACATCCCAACACGTACGAAAGGAGCCAACATGGCTTTTCCCGATGGATTTCTGTGGGGCGGTGCCACTGCCGCCAATCAGTGCGAAGGCGGATACAACGAGGACGGCAAGGGCCTCGGCGTTCCCGACATCATGACCGGCGGCACGGTCTCCGAGCCGCGCCACATTACCGACGGCATTCTGCCCCAGTACCACTATCCCAGCCACGAGGCCGTGGACATGTACCATCACTATCTCGACGACATCAAGCTTTTTGGCGAGATGGGCTTTAAGTGCTACCGCATGTCCATCAACTGGAGCCGTATCTTCCCCAACGGCGACGAGGCCGAGCCCAACCAGGCCGGCATCGAGTTCTACCGCCGTGTGTTCCAGGCCTGTCAGGAGCAGGGCATCGAGCCCATGGTCACCCTTAGCCACTATGAGCTGCCTTATGGTCTGTCCAAAAACTACGGAGGCTGGAAGAACCCCAAGCTCATCGATTTCTACCTCAACTACGCCCGCACCGTCATGACCGAGTACAAGGGCCTGGTGCGCTACTGGCTCACCTTTAACGAAATCAATTGCCTGCTCATGGGCGGCTTTGGCGGCGTGATGGGCGGCGGCATGGTGCCCGAGGCAACCGACACGCCCATGGCCTTTGGCGACTGCGACTGGGACGACCCGCAGGCGCGCTTCGATGCCCTGCACCATCAGTTCCTGGCGAGCGCCAAGTGCGTCACCATGGGCCATCAGATCGATCCCCAGAACAAGATCGGCTGCATGATCGCCGGCAACGCCTGCTACCCGCACACGTGCAATCCGGCAGACGTTCTGGCCGCACAAAAGCAGCAGCGCGAGATGAACTTCTACTGCGGCGACGTGCAGGTGCGCGGTGCGTATCCCTCGTGGGCGCCCAGCGTGTGGCGCCGCGAAGGCGTGCACGTGGAGGTTTCGCCCGAGGACGCCGCCACGCTGGCCGCCGGCAAGGTCGACTTCTACAGCTTTAGCTACTACATGAGCGCCACGGCCACGGCTGACCCGGTGCTGCTGGAGCAGGGCAACATCTTTGGTGGCGCCGGCAACGAGTACCTCAAGAAGAGCGATTGGGGTTGGGCGATCGACCCCGAGGGCCTGCGTTACTACCTGGAGGAGGTCTACGACCGCTACCAGGTGCCGCTGATGATCGTCGAGAACGGCCTGGGCGCGGTGGACGAGGTCGAGGCGGACGGTGCGATTCACGACGGCTACCGCATCGATTACCTGCGCGAGCATATCAAGCAGATGGAGATTGCCATCGAGGACGGCGTGGACCTGATGGGCTACACCATGTGGGGCTGCATCGATTTGGTGAGCGCCTCGACCGGCGAGATGAAGAAGCGCTACGGCTTCATCTACGTCGACAAGGACAACGACGGCAACGGCACGCTCGCCCGCAGCCGCAAGGACAGCTTCTTCTGGTACAAGAAGGTCATCGCCACCAACGGCGCCGACCTGGCCTAGCCAAGTCTCAACCAGCGTAAACGTCGCAACCACCACAAAGGGGCCAGGCACCTTTGTGGTGGTTTTTGCTTTGGTAGATGTGTGGGACATGCCTTACAATCTACCAAGTAGTTCATGACGGGCGAAAAACGGAGAGAAGGGTCCTGATGTGTCCTTAATGTTTCATGCGGATAGATTGATTTGACAGACGGTGGCGAATGCCCACCGCCCGTATTCGTATGAAACAAGGAGTCTCCATGCTCGCATCTCTTTTCTCAAAGCCTCAATCATCGCTGTCCGTGCAGGCTAAACGCCTGGTGGCAATGCGCTTCCTCATCTACACCGGGTTTCAGACCAGTTATTTTATCGGCGTCATCGGAACGCTTACCTATGCGGACGATGCCTCGGTCGTCGCGACGTCGCTGGCCGTCCTGTTCATGAACGTTTTCGTGATCCTGGGTTCCTTTGCGGGTGGCGCTGCGCTCGACGCATGGGGTCCGCGCCGCCATTTCTTGCTGAGCATCGTCGGCGCTCTCGCAACTGGCACGGCAATCATCGCCTTTGGTAGCGCGACCGGCGTCGTCCTACTCGGCGCGGTGTTCCTGGGTTTTGTGATGGGATTTGCCCAGCCCATCGCCACGTCCTATCCGGCCTACCTCACCGACGATCCTGTCGAGCTCAAAGACATCAACTCCGCCATCGCCATGTTTTCAAACGTGAGTATCATCGTTGGCCCCACGCTGGGCGGCTTTGTCGCGGCGGCTGCATCGTCGCGCGCGGTGTTCGTGCTCATGATGCTCTTTACCGTGCTGGCGTTCGTTGTCGGTTGGGGTTTTAGGCCGCAGACCAGCCATGTCGCCGGGCATGCGGATGCCGATTCGGCAGAGGAAGGGGAGCGTGCGGGACAAAGCTCCAACCCCAGCACGTCCGCCCGCGCCACCTTCGCAGCCAGCATCAAGACAGTCTTCACCAACAGCGTCCTCGCCCTGCTGTTCTGCATCATTTTTCTTTCGAACTTTGGCTACGGAGCCTTCGATCCGCTGGAGTCGTTCTTCTACCGCGATGTCCTGCACGTCGGCGTTGAGTGGATGGGCTGGCTCTCGTCTGCCTGCGGTGTCGGCGCGGTGCTGGGTGCCGTGCTCGCGCTCCGCTTGCCGCCGCACCTGGTCAACCTTAAAACGCTGCTCGTGGCACTTATGTCAGTGGGCCTGGGAAGCCTGCTCTATGTGGGGACGCCGTACGTGGGTGTGGCCCTCGTCGGTCAGGTCGCCCTGGGCATAGCTTGGGGCATCGTCAACCCGCTCCACAACACGATCGTGCAAACGACGGCGCCGCTCGAGCAGCTCGGTCGCGTGAACTCGGTCATGGGCTTTGGCAATATGTTCGCCGGCGTGGCCCCGCTGGCGATTGCCCCGTGGCTGGCGGCGACATTTGGCGTACAACGGACACTCGTGGGGGCAGGCATGGTCGTGACGGCGGTTCCCGCGGCGCTGCTGCTGTTTGGACGCCGGCATCTGGATCGTGCCGTAAAGCGGTAAGAAACAGGTAAGAAACCATCACAACATTCGATGAAAATTGCGATTTTGCCGAAAAACGTCGAATGTTGTGATGGTTTGGCCCGCAAACGTCGCAACCACCACAAAGGGGCCAGGCACCTTTGTGGCGGTATTTTCTTTGACAGACCGCGCCCGAGCCTTGGTATACGATGTACGCCGTTCACGAATACACCCCACACCGCCGCGCCACCCAGAAAGGCCCCCATGGACACCACCTTTAGCCGCATCAAAGCCGTGTTCTGTGATATCGACGGCACGCTGCTCACGAGCCAGCACACGGTGTCCCCGCGCACCGTGGCGGCGATTCGCGCCCTGCGCGAGCGCGGCGTGCTCTTTGGCCTGTGCACCGGGCGCGACGCCCACGCGACCGAGGCCATGTACGAGTTCTGGGGCATCGAAGGCCTGGTGGACGTGCTCGTGGGCTGCGGTGGCGCCGAGGTCATCGATCGCGCGCACGCCATCAACGAGCTGAGCTTTCCGCTGCCGGGCGAGACCATCGCGCGCATCTGCAAGCACATGGCGGACCTTCCGGCAACACCCGTCTGCCCCCGAGACGGCGTGTTCTACGTGCCCGAGAGCAACGCGTGCGTCGAGCACCTGTCGCGCGTCGACGGCGTGCCCTACCAGGTGGTCGATTTTGCCGAGTTCTTGCGCGAGCCGCAGCCCAAGGTGATGTTTACCATGGCGCCCGAGGTGATGCCGCGGGTGATTGAACGGGCGTCGACGTTTGCAGATAACACTGTTAAGGCGGCGGCCCTGCAGACCACGCAGCGGCTCTACGAGTTCATGGATCCGCGCGTGTCCAAGACGCGCGGCCTTGGGCGCGTGGCGGAGCTCAACGATATGGAGCTCCAGGACATCTGCGTGTTTGGCGATGCGGACAACGACACCTGCATGGTGGCTGACGCCGGCGTTGGCGTGGCCATGGCAAACGGCAGCGCCGCCACCCGCGCCGCCGCCGATTTTGTAACCGTCAGCAACGACGAAGACGGCATTGCGATCTTTGTCGAGGAACATCTGCTGTAGCGCCGGGGGAGAACCCCCGCAATGGGGACAGGCGCCTTTGTGGTGGCCTCAGGCGATTTGGGCGAATTGATGCCTAAAATCTGCGCGATAATTCAAATATAGTTGTCTGAACATCATGCCTCTAACCACCGGTGGGTTAAAGATATTCTCATCAGTTTGGTAGGATATTCCTTCCGGTTAATAATCTACCGTTCACGGTCGATTTTCGACCGTTCACAGGATGTTTGCTCTTGAGCAAAAGGTTGTGCAAATAAATAAAATGCTATTAAAAAACTGATAACTAACTTAATTACCAGTAGAAACAGATATTTTATAGCGAATAAACGAAGGCAAATCTAAACAATTGTCAAGAGAATTAAGAACTTGCACAAAAATGTCGGTTTTGCTGCTCAGATGTTTAAACAACCGTTATAATTGCATCACTTAGCGAGCGCAATTACAGATTGCGCAGATACGTTTGATAGGGAAAGAGCAAGATCGCGGTCTCTTGGGGAGGAGACATCGATGAAAGCGAATTCGGACAAATCTAAGCAGAGTAATAAAGCGACGCGCCGTGTACTGGCAGGCGTTTTGTGCGGAGCCTCCGTTTTGAGCCTGGTACTGTCGCTCGTCATGCCCCCGATCTCGCAGGCCATTGCCAACGATGCCCAGACGGTTTCTACCGAGGAAACTGTGATGGGGGGGGGTTCCTCAAGTGAGTCTACTGTTGTAGACAACACCACTAACGGGGATGCCGAGAACCAGAATAGTGATGATGCCGAGAATGGCGAGACCGATCCTTCAAATGGCCTTGAGCAGAATCAGGTTGAGGATCAGCCTGAGGACGAGCTACTGGGTGAAGACGGCAAGTCGTCGGATGACAATGCTGCAATGGCGGTCGCGGAAGGCGAGCAGGCCGAAGCGGCATCCGGTGAGATAGATAGCGCGGAAAAGCTGAAAACTGAGCTGGAGAAGGCGAGCGACGCTGCCAACTTTAAGCTTACGAAAGATATTGTTACCAGCGAGACAATTCAGCTCAATAAAAGCGGCAGTATTATCACGTTGGATCTAAATGGCTGCAAGATTAAGCATGAGAGTTCCAATCAGCCTCTCTTCAATATCACCGCTGGAGCAACGTTGACCGTCAAGGACGGCCAGCAAGCTGCCCCGACAGAGACCATGGTTAATGGAGTAAATAACGGCAATCTCGCTTCAATGGATTACGACGGTTCCAGCATCCCGACCAAGCTTACCTACTACGTAACCGAATCGGTCGCAAAGGGAACCGGTACAACCGAGACCCTTAAAGGGTATAAGGCTGATATCAAGGGCGCCATCGTGGCGTGCGGTAACGCCGACGCTACTGGTTTAAAGCTCGTCAACCTTTATAATGGCGGCAACTTCAATTTTGAAAGTGGCGTACTCACACAAAAGAAGGATGACCGTATCGGCAACCTCATCTATGCCGAGAACGGCTCTACCGTCAACATGAGCGGTGGATACGTTTGTGGTGCCTCTACGGGAACTTCGGGTGCCGGCGCGGGCATTATGGTATCCAACGCGAACGGTGGCGCCTCGACTCTTAAGCTGACTGGTGGTGTAATCGCTGGCAACTATGCCCCCAATGGTGGCGGCGTGTACGCTAACGGATCCACAGTTAATATGACCGGCGGCACGATTTCCGGTAACGGTACGCTCAAAGACCGATCGGGCTACGGCGCCGGTGTTTGTGCTGTTAGTTCAACTGTAGTCATTTCAGATGGTTACATCACCAACAACAACTATCAGTTCTACAGCGAAAATGAAGGCTCCACGAAGCATATTGGTAACGGATGTCACGGCGGCGGTGGTATTGCTGCCTTCAATAGCGGCAGTCTCACAATTAACGGTGGCTTCATCACCGGTAACTATTCTGCCGAGGCCGGTGGCGGTATTTATGCTGGCGCTTGGAATCGGGCTCTCTCCTTGTTTTCGTTCTCTGGTGGAAGCATCGCCAGCAATGTGGCGCAAAACTCTGAGGGCGGCGGCGTCCGTATCGCTGCGCCTACCATTGGCGTATTTAATGTGAGTGTGAGTGGCAAGAAAGCCTACATAACTAACAATACGACTAATACCACCAATGACTGGGGTGGCGGTGGCGTTTTTGTCCAGGGAGGCAACAGTGACGAGGGCGTTAATTCGGCGCGTCTCAAGATATATAACGCCCTGATTACCAAAAACTCGGCTAAGGGCTATGGTGGTGGCTTCGCAGCCTGCCCGAGCGGCAAGACGGCGATTACCGATGCCAATGGTATTGCGATTTTCGGAAACACCGATGCAAACGGTGAGAATCTATCAGGCGGCACCAATGGTAAGAATGAAGACCAGCCTCCAAGTGTTGATGGCGGTGAGATTACCGATGACTTCAAGAGGCGTGGCCATGAGGACCTCTTCCTTATCCGCAAGTCGGATAACGCTGACTATATCGCAGCCGTAACGGGCCAGATGCTCGGCGGTGGTGCTGCAAATTGGTCGGGCACGATTGACGGTCAGCCTACGACCATCGGTAAGTATGACGGAGTCCAGGCCAAGTACATGATTGGCCTAAAGTCCGAACCGTTCGTTGAAGATCAAAATGAAGCTATAAGGCTGGCTACGTTATATATCACGGGCAACAGTTCCAACATCCACGGTGGTGGCATCATGACCAACGGCGACGTAATCGCTGGCTCCACTCAAGAAGTCAAGGTTTACCCCAAGATGAAGCTCAATGGCTCCAAGGTGCTTAAGGACGGCACGCTTAAAGGAAATGACTTCGATTTCCAGCTACTCAGACAGAACAAGATTATTAACGAACAAGGCGGGATCTCATATACAGTTCCGAGCTTTGACTCCAATGGCAAACTTCAGCTCAATGGCTGCTCGGTGGTTGATACGGTGAAAAACGATGGGGATGGAAATCTCACCTTTGATCTGGGTGAAGTTTATGCCGACGACGATCTTGTTTACTACTTGGTAGAGGTTCCGGGCACGGACAAGAACGTGACTTACGACAAAACGATCTACAAAATTGATCCTGAGGTTGTGAGGGATGAGAAAAAGTCGCACAACGTGCTTGACATTAAATACACGTATTACAAAGTCGGGAGCGTTTCGGTAACAAAGGTAAAAAATGACGGCGCTGGCGCAAGAACGCCAGAAGCAGAATCAGCAGCCACCGTAGCAGCTGAAGGCGAAAACGCTGTTATCGTTGCGCTTACCAGTGGTGCAACTTTCACTAACAAATACACTCCGTACACCTCCAAGGGCTCTTGGACTCCCAAGGTGACTAAGGTTGTTAAGGGTGGCGAGATGAAGGAGTTCACGCTCGAGCTTGCGGATAACGATAAGTTCGATAATGCCGAGACGGTTACGACTGACCCCAAGGGCGAGATTACCCCCACTGCCGACGGTGGCAAGTCCCAGACCCGGAGCTTCAAGCCGATCGAGTACGAACTCAAACAACTCGACAAGCTCGCGTCCGACTCCACGGGCCGTGGCGCTTCCAAGACCTTCACGTACTATGTGCGCGAGAAAACTGACGGTTCGCTGTTCTCGCACTATAAATATGACAAGTCTGTCTATCGATTTGACGTCACGATGACGGACAATACAAACGGCAAAATCGAGCCCACGAATGTGGCCTGCACCAAGATCGTTGACGCCGACGGTAATCCCATCGATGGCACCAAACCCGACTCCACCCCCACCTTCACCAACACCTACTCCACTTCATTGCCCCTTTCTGGTATGTCGGGCGTCACTCTGACGTACCTTGCCGGCGCGGCGGCGCTTTGCGCTGCTGCGGCCTGGATGCACATTCGTCGCAAGGCGAATGCGAAGGGAGGCGAGCGTCGTGAATAAGAAAGTTTGCTCCTTCCCGATCTTGTTTGCGCTGCTCGCCCTCTTGATCGGCACCTGCACGGTTGTGTTCCCCGCATCCGCGCAGGCCGCGCCGAGCGCGACCGGATCCATCACGGTGACAGGCACCGTGGCGCGCTGCTACGACGCCTACCAGATCTTTGACGCCAACGTCGTCGATGACGACAACGACGCCAAGATCGCCACCGACCTTGTCTGGGCAAGCGATGCCGTGCGCGACGCCGCGCTGCCTGTGTTGCACAGCGCCGGCATGCCCAATTCCCAGACCACCGCACAGGAAGCTGCCGAGTGGCTCAACACCGATTCCCGCCTTACGAGCGCGCTGAGCGCACGGCTCGCTCGTTCCCTCCAGAACTCTGGCGCCGTGTCCGTGGCCCTTAACGCGGGTACGGAGGCCAAGCTGCCCTGTGGCTACTGGCTCATCGTCGCCGACGACGACGCCATCGCCCAGGGCGAGGCCGGCACCGCGCCGATTATGGCGCTGGTGGGCGGCAGCGCCGTCACCGTCAAGCCCAAGGCGGCGACCCCCAAGGTCCAAAAGCATGTGCTGGAGGACAGCACCGCCGCATGGCAGAAGGCCGCCGACGCCACGGTCGCCGACGACCTGTACTGGCGCCTCTCTGCCACGGTCCCGGCCGGGCTCACCGCCTACGACACCTACACGGTGCGGTTCGTCGACACCATGAGCGCGGGACTCGACCCCTCTAAGGTGGCCGCGAGCATGCGCGTGTACGTGGCGGCGGGCGCGGACGGCGGCTTCGACGCCGTCTCGGCCGGTAAGGACGGCCGCGCCGGCGTCGAAGCCGCGAAGGGCTGGACCGATATCACGGCCCAGTGCGCCACCAAGGTAGCGGCCGACGGCAAGACCTTCACCGTGCGCACCGGCGACCTGATCGCCGCGCTCGGCGGGGCCGACGCCTTCGCCGCGGGCGCCCGCGTGGTCGCCGTGTACAATGCGCCGCTCAACAGCGCATGCAACCACGGCATCGCGAAGGGCAACCCCAACGAGGTCTACCTGCGCTACCCGCGCTCTCCCTTTGCCGACCAGTCCGGCGACGCCGGCTTCACCCGCACGCCGAGCGACGATGCGTGCGCCTACACCTGGGATCTCGCACTCACCAAGCGCGGCAGCGACGGCGACAAGCCGCTTGCCGGGGCAGTCCTGAGCATCGCCGACGACCGCGGCCGCACGCTGGCGGCCGACGGCACGTGGGATGCGGAGGGCAAGGCCACCGTCACCACGGGCGAGGACGGCCGCGTGACCGTCTCGGGCGTGGACTCGGGCAAGCTGGAGGTCCGCGAGCTCAAGGCGCCCAAGGGCTACACCGCCTTTGAGGGCACGCGCTCCGTGACGGTCAAGGCCGAGGGCCTGGACGTCGACCAGGTGGCCGCCGCCAAGCCCAAGCTCACCATCACGGCCGAGTCGCCCCTGCGCGCCGACAGCGCGGACGGGTCGACGGGCAGCCTGGAGGCGTCGCTCATCAACGTGCCCACCGGCACACCCCCTAGCATTACCACCGGAGGCTTTATGCCCTCGACTGGCGATATGGCAATGTACGCCGCGGCCGCCGCAGCGGTCGCCGGAGCCGCGCTCATCGTGGTCGCGCTCCTGGTCAAGCGGGGAGGTGGCAGCCATAAAGAGTAGCTGGCAGCCCCACAGAGAGCGGGGCGAGACGTAGCGAAGCAGATGCTAAGACACAGACAGACAGATTTAGATCAAATGGACTTCAAGCAGAAAGCAGAGGAAAAGAAGATGAGCATGAGCAAGAACATCGCACGCCTGGCAGTAACCGCAGGCCTCACAGCGGCGTTGAGCTTCGGCGGCGTCATGGCCCCGGTCACGATGGCGTTTGCTGATGGTACGCCTGTGGCTACGACGATTGGCAATGTGACGATCAAAGATGACGACTACGCGGGTACGACCTTTAAGGGCATCAAGATTTTCTCCGCTACGGTTACGCAGGATCAGACAAGCCCCAATGTTTGGGATTCTACCGATGAGAAGACGCTGTCCGATATTAAGTGGGCATCGGATGAAGTGAGGGATGCCGTGACCGGGGAATTTAACTCGGACACGACGGACCCTTCTAAACCGAACAACATCAATGATGCTGCCGCCTGGGCGAAGTGGATTAAGACTAAGACCGAGGCTGAGTATGAGGCTGGCACCAACCAGACTACCAATCTGAACGTGGGAACGACGCTCGACAGGATCGCCAAAGCCCTGGAGAAAGTGACTGCAACTAACGCGACCACTGGCTGGAAAACCTCTACCGATGGTAAATTCAACGATCTGCCCGCTGGTTACTGGCTCTTTGTGACCGATCAGCCCGGTTCGACTAAGAGTACCAATAAGACCAATGGTAATGACGACGCGTTCACCTCACCGATTTTCACCATCGTCGGCGGCGCCGATGTAAATGCGGAGCCCAAGAAGAGCGTCCCTAAAGTGACCAAGGCCGTCATGGATGACAAGGGCGATAAATTTGTTACGGACGTTAATAAAACCGTTTTCACTGCTGCCAACAAAGCTGCCGACTCTGCCTCCGAGCAGCTGATTAAATATCAGCTTGCCGGTACTGTTGCAAGCAACATTAATACGTACAAGAAGTACAGCTACACTTTCACCGACGAGCTTCCCTGCACGATGGTGCCGAATCTTAATGGAAATAACCCGGTCGTTGAGGTCAAGATTGACAATTCAGTCGTAGATCCCGCCTGCTACAGTGCGACCTATGCCCCGGGGAAAAGCACGAATACGCTCATTGTTTCCTTCGAAAACCTCAAAGAAGCAAAGGATACGCATGGCACTTCCATCAACGTTGACGGTAGTTCGACAGTCTATGTGAACTATGAGGCAAAACTGGATGCTGGCAAGATTAACGCGGATATGCTCGGCAAGGCCCAGGTGAACAATGTCATGTTGACCTATTCCAACAACCCGCACACCGACGGTACTGGCACCACGGTCGAGCACCCCGCCTACGATTACACCTACGGTATCGATGTCACCAAGGTCGGTTCTAATGATGAAACAAAGGGACTCAAAGGTGTTGAGTTTACGCTGCAAGAGCAGGGTGATACTAACAAGTTTATCATGGCAAATGGTGTCAAGACGACCGATGGAGCAAAGGCTAAGCTGACAACTGATGACTCCGGCAAGATTAATGTTGTCGGTCTCGACGAGGGCACCTACGTCCTCACGGAGGTTACGCCCGCCCCTGGTTACAACAACTCCGCAGCAAACGGTGTGACCTTTACCATCAAGCGCGATCTTAACCAGAATGGCGGTGACGTTATCCCTAGTGCGGATTCTGCAATCAATGCAGCGAGTGGTGTCGTGAAGAACAATTCGGCTACCGCGTCTACCGGTAAGCTCAGCTTCACTATTGTCGACCAGAAGGGCACCGGCCTCCCGCTGACCGGTCTTAACGGCGTGACCTTCACTTGGATCGCTGGTGGCGCGGTGCTGTGCATCGGCGTGGCGCACCTCATCCGCAGCCGTAAGCAGGCTGAGGAGTCCGAGCAGGAGTAACGCTCGCTCACCCATCCCTTTGGCAGGTGGGATGTGATGGCCATGAGACTTGCGGACACTTTTCTCGTCCATCGACGTTCTTGCTTTGCCATTCTCTTTACGGGGCAGACTCCGCACTGGAGTCTGCCCCGTTCTTTTTGGACAACGCAGGCAGCCTCCATCGTCCGATGCGGGCTCGATCGTCATCGCGTTTCTTGACTCGTATGAGGTTCGGTTTAGGGTCCGTAGGCGCACGCGCGGTGCGGACGGTAGAAGGCATTTGCGCCGCAACAAGCGCAAATAAGAATGCCCGGGGTTCGGAGCCCGGGCATTTAACTAAAGCTGAAAACTAGGCCGCCCGCGCTCTCGTACACTTACGCGGGGTGCGTCGTTTTCTATTGACATTGTATCCCGAATCGCCCCGCCGATTCGGGACATTTTGAAAACTCAAATGCTGGCTTATCCTCGACTGGACGGTGCGGTCTAGCCGTGTTGTCGGGCGGGGGAGCCTGCTAATCGGCTATTATTTGTTTAGACAACTTGAGTTGTAGAGGAGTGACCGGCGATGGTGCAGGGCGCCAAACATATGAAGAGCAATAACGCCGCGGACAACGGCGGCTCAAGCCTTCAGCCCAAACCTCAACCAAAGCCCAAGCGCCGCCGCAAGCGACTGCCGCGCTGGGCCGATCGGCTCATCACCATCGTGATCATCCTTATTGGCGTGGGCCTTATGACCTGGCCGTGGATCTTGGACCGGCTCGAGGCCTCGGGTGTGTTCAACCAGATCAGTACCGTGTCCAGCACCGTGGACGCGCTGTCTGCCGAGGAGCGCGAGCGCATTTTGCTCCAGGCTCGCTCCTTTAACGAGCAGCTGGCGGGCGAGGCCACCGAGCTCCCCGCCGACCAGATTGAGCCCTACGCCCAGCAGCTCATCTTTGACCGCGACCCCATGATGAGCTGGGTCGAGATCCCCTCCATCGATGTGAGCATGCCCATCTACCACGGCACGAGCGAAGAAGTCCTCATGGCGGGCGTCGGCCACCTGGAGGGCACGAGCCTGCCGGTGGGCGGCACCTCGACGCATTGCGTGCTCACCGCGCACTCGGGCATGCGCAACCTGAGCATGTTCGACGACATTCACTCGCTGGAGCCCGGCGACCTGGTGCTGCTGCACACCATGAACAAGACGCTCGCCTACAAGATGGTGGACTCCGAGGTGGTGCTGCCCGAGGAGATGGAGTCGCTGACCATCGAGCCCGGCGCCGACAAGGTGACGCTCGTCACCTGCACGCCCTACGGCGTGAACGACCATCGCCTGCTGGTGCATTGCGTGCGCACCAAGTACAACAAGAAGGACGTCGACAAGCAAAAGTCGCTGGCCGGTCGCCACTGGGGCAAGCGCGAGTTTGCCGTGCTCATTGTGGTCGTGGCCATTGTGCTGTTGCTGCTGGACATCGTGATCCACGCGGTCCGCAAGCGCCGCAAGGCCAAGGCCTCAGCATAGGGCATTCTCCAGAACCACCACAATGGGGGCAGGCACCTTTGTGGTGGTCGGGACTTCCAAACCATCACAACATTCGATGAAAATCGCGATTTTGGCGAAAAGCGTCGAATGTTGCGATGGTTTTCGTTGTGGGCGGGACGGTTTTCGTTGTGGGCGACGCGGTTTTCGCTATGGACGGTGCGGTTTCGCTGCAGAACCGCCAGCCCGCCGCCTGCCAACCCGCCGCCCTCGTTACGTTTTCGCTGCATTTGGGTAAAGCGCCTGCTCCAAGCGGCATTGCCTTGTATACTAGAGCGGTTTATCTGTTATGCGGAAGGGAGCGCCTATGGCACTCAGCGAGAAAGACGTGCGCGGCATCGCCGAGTACGCAAAGATCGCACTGACCGATGACGAGCTCACCCAGATGACGTCCTACATGAACGACGCCGTCCAGATGCTCGAGCCCGTCTTGCAATATGACTTGCCCGACGTGGAGCCCACGTTCCATCCCATCGGAAGCCTGTCCAACGTGATGGGCGATGACCTGCGCGAGCCCGAGCGCGACCTGCCGCTCGACGTTGCGCTCGAAAACGCCGGCAGCGCGCGCGACCGCTACTTCCGCGTGCCGTCCATTTTGGGAGAGGGGGAGAGCGAGTAATGGCGCAGAGCTTCGATTCCCTTACCGCCGCCCAGATCGCCGCGGGCGTTGCCGCCGGCGACTTTACCGCTACCGAGGTGGCCCAGGCCTCCCTTGCCGTCATCGAGGCGCGCGAGGACGGGGTCCAGGCATTCCTGCAGGTGGCGCCCGAGCTTGCGCTCGAGGCCGCCGCGCGCGTGGATGCCGACCGCGCTGCAGGCAAGCCGCTGCCCCCGCTCGCGGGCGTGCCGCTGGCCATCAAGGACAACATGAACCTCGTGGGCACGCGCACCACCTGCGCTTCCCGCATGCTCGAGAACTACCAGAGCGTCTACACCGCCACCTGCGTCCAGCGCATGCTCGATGCCGGCTGCCTGCCCATGGGCAAGGCCAACATGGACGAGTTTGCCTTTGGCAGCTCCACCGAGAGCTCGGCGTTCCACCGCACCAACAACCCCTGGGATACCGAACGCGTGCCCGGCGGCTCCTCGGGCGGCTCCGCTGCCGCCGTCGCCGCGGGCGAGGTCGCGCTCTCGCTGGGCTCGGACACCGGCGGCTCCATTCGCCAGCCGGCGTCGCTGTGCGGCGTGGTGGGCTTTAAGCCCACGTATGGCGCCGTGAGCCGTTACGGCGTGGTTGCCTTTGGCTCGTCGCTCGACCAGGTGGGTCCCTTTGGCCGCACGGTCGAGGATGTCGCGCTGGCCATGAACGCGCTTACCGGCGCGGGCCACGATCCGTACGACTGCACCAGCCAGGATTGCGCCGTCGACTTTACCGAGCACCTCAACGACAGCATCGAGGGTAAGCGCGTGGGCATCATCCCCGCGTTTATGGAGGCCGAGGGCCTGACGCCCGAGGTCCGCTCCGCCGTTGAGCGCGCCGCCCAGGAGCTGCAGAACCAGGGCGCCGAGCTGGTAGAGGTCGACCTGCCGCACCTGGACGCCGCCATCGCCGCCTACTACGTCATCGGCCCGGCCGAGGCGTTCTCCAACCTGGCTCGTTTCGACGGCATTCGCTATGGCTATCAGGAGGAGGGCTGCGCCAACCTGTCCGACCAGAGCTCGCTTTCGCGTGCCCACGGTTTTGGCGCCGAGGCCAAGCGCCGTCAGATGCTCGGCGCCTACCTGCTGAGCTCGGGCGTGTACGACAAGTACTACTACGCCGCGCAAAAGGCCCGCACGCTCATCACGCAGGACTATGACGCCGCGTATGCCAAGGTGGACACCATCCTCATGCCCGCCTCGCCGCGCACGGCCTTTAAGTTTGGCGAGATCAGCGACCCCACGCAGATGTACCTCTCCGATCTGTACACCATCTCGCTCAACATCTGCGGTAACGGTGGCATTTCGGTGCCGCTGGGCCTGGGCGAGGATACTCAGCTGCCCGTTTCTGCCCAGCTGGTGGGACCTGCCTTTAAAGACCGTCAGCTGCTTACGTTTGCCCGCGCCCTGGAGCGCGGCTTTGCCGATGCCGCCACGGGTGCGCCCGCGCTTTCTGTCGCGCCCGATTTTGCCGGGAAGGGAGGCGAGCTGTAATGAAGGAGCTATCCGAGGTCCTGCAGGATTGGGAGGCCGTGATCGGCCTGGAAATCCATACCGAGCTCACCGCACTCGATACCAAGATGTTCTGCAACTGCAAGCTCAGCCACGATGACGAACCCAACGCCAACGTGTGCCCGGTATGCCTGGGCCTGCCCGGTGCGCTGCCGGTGCCCAACAAGCGCGCCATCGAGAGCATCGTCAAGGCCGGTCTCGCCACCAACTGCGAGATCCAGCGCCACTCGATGTTCTACCGCAAGCACTACTTCTATCCCGATATGGCCAAGAACTTCCAGACCACGCAGGGCCCGGTCGCCTTTGCCATGTACGGTCACCTGGACCTGGACGTGACCGGTCGCGGTGCCGCCGAGCGCCCCGACTGCGCGTTTGGCGAGGCCGAGGCCCAGAGCCTGGCGAGCGCCTCGGCCAATGCCGAGGGCCTGTCCACGTCCATGACGTCGACCATGCGCGAAGGCAATCAGCGCGCCGGCCACCTGGCCAGCTATGACGCGTCCAACCTGCAGATGCCCGAGCGTCGCGAGGACGGTTCCTACACGGTGCCCATCCGCATCCTGCGCATCCACATGGAGGAGGACGCCGCCAAGATGGTGCACGTGGGCGGTGCCGAGGGCCGTATTACCGCCGCTGCCGAGTCGCTCGTCGACTACAACCGCTGCGGCACGCCGCTGATTGAGCTCGTCACCGAGCCCGATCTGCGCACGCCCGAGGAGGCTCGCCTGTTTATGGAGAAGCTCCGTCGCATCTTTGTGACGCTGGGCATTTCGGACTGCTCCATGGAGAAGGGTTCCATGCGCTGCGACGGCAACGTGTCGCTGCGCCGCCGCGGCGAGACCAAGCTGGGTACCAAGACCGAGCTCAAGAACCTCAACTCGTTTAAGAGCCTGCATGACGGCCTTGCCTATGAGATTTGTCGTCAGGCCGAGGTGCTGGAGGAGGGCGGTATCATCTATCAGGAGACCCGCCACTGGGAGCCCAGCCGTAAACGCACCGTGGTCATGCGTGTGAAGGAGACGGCCGACGACTATCGCCTGTTTCCCGATCCCGACCTGGCGCCGTTCGATCTGGACGACGAGTTCATCGACCGCTGCCGAGGCGAGATCCCCGAGCTGCCCGATGCCAAGCGCGCTCGTTTTGAGACTGACTTTGGCATTAAGGCGGCCGATGCCGAGCAGATTGCCGGCGACCCGGAGTTTGCCGAGTTCTTTGAGGCCGCCGCTGCCGGTATGGCCGGCAAGGAGGCCCAGACGGTTGCAAACCTGCTGGTGAACGAGATGATCGCCTACCTTAAGGGCGCGGGCGTCTCGCTGGCTGAGTCCGGCATCGCGCCGGCTCAGGTGGCGGCACTCGGCAAGCTGCTGGCGACCGATGCCATCAGCTCCAACCAGGCTCACGAGGTCTTTGAGGCCATGGCCCAGACCGGCGACGACCCCAACAAGATCGTCGACGAGCGCGGTATGCGTCAGGTGAGCGATGCCGGCGCGCTGCAGCCGATCGTGGACGAGGTACTGGCTAACTGTGCCGATCAGGCACAGCAGTATCGTGACGGCAACCAGAAGGTCATCGGCTTTTTGGTGGGCCAGTGCATGAAGGCGAGCCGCGGCAAGGGCAACCCCAAGCTCTTCAACGAGTTGCTGAGAACGTCGCTCTCGTAAGCGGGAACCGAGGGGCCGGGCGCAGGGCCTTGCCTCTCAATTTCGGACAGTCCTGACTCACGACGGAGGCGCCACTGGCGCCTCCTGTTCGTGCGGAACTCATTGAGAAGCAAGGCCCTGCGCCCGGCCCCTCGGTTCCGTGACGACTCGGCCGTTCGGGTCAGGCGGGGCTGAATGGAATTTGGTGAATGAGGGCGCCGATGGCGCCCTCATTCTTTATATATGTTGGGAGCGCCAGGTGGTGGGGGTGGTGCCGGTGTGTTGCTTGAAGGCTTGGGCGAAGGCGGCCTGCTGAGGGTAGCCTAGACGCTCTGCCACCTGCGCTATCGTGAGCGAGCTATCGGCCAAAAGGTCCTGTGCTCGCTCCATACGGCGTCTGCGAATGTAGGCGCCCAGGGATTCGCCAGTTTGGGCCTTAAAGGTGGCGCATAGTTTGGAGCGGCTTGTGTAGAGCCTCTCGGCCACCTCGTTGATACCCACACGCCTGCCTTTGTCGAGCGCGCGCTCAATCATTGCCGTCGCTTCTTCGGCAATGGTTATGCTGACGCGTGTGTTCGCCGCCTGCCGTGCCTGCTTGTGGGCCGCGCGCGAACAGGCGAGCTCCGCGACCATGGTCTCCACGATGCCCTGCATATAGACGTGTCCGCCTACGGTGCGGGCGCGTTCCTCGTTAATCCGGCGCAGCGTGTGGCAGATGGCAGACGTCGCTTCCTCGTGCCATGACTCGGCAAACGCCTCAAAGATTCCCGCGAACTCGGTGGGATAGCGGTGCTCCAGTTCGTCAAAATATCCAGGCAAAAAGAGTACCGAGCGCGAGTGATAAAGCTCCCCCGCAAACAGCGGGCTTAATTCCTCGCCACAGCTATCTTGGATAAAGCTGCAAACGGCATTGTTTGGCCACGGTCCATGCAATGGTTTGAGGTTCGCGGGCGTTATGCCAGCCTCGGGCATGCATGTAAGTGTGGGCGCGCTGACTTCGCTCACGCAAGCGTATGGCTCGGGTGTGTATTCGGCCAGGTACATATCGTGCGTCGGGGTGATGAAATGCTCCATGACGATGCAGGCAGGGGAGAGAGGCATGATCCATGCGCGTCCGTGCGCTCGATCGTTTGCCACCTCGCCGGTAAAGACGGCGCCCTTGCCAGTAAGCTCCAGGCCAAACTGCTCAAACTGCGGTGCGTAGAGCTCGGTTATGTCGGTCGCTGCCCGCCGTATTTGCAAAAGCGTCCCCTTCCTTTGCAGAAACGTCCACGCCTGGCTCGATTGTGAGCCTTGGCTAACACGCCCATGATAAGTTTCTTACGGTTAACTCTCAAGCCGTTAGAAAGGAATCTCATGGCAAAGGGATCGAAAAAGGAAGGTGGCGGCATCGGCGAGCTACTTGCATATGCTGGTGACCGTAAATTCCTAACGTATTTGGGCATGGCCCTCTCGGCGTTCTCGCAGCTGTTGAGCTTTGGCCCGTACGTGTGCATCTGGCTTGTTGCGCGAGACCTGATCGCTGTGACGCCTAACTGGAGCGAGGCCGCCGACATCGCGATGTATGGTTGGTGGGCTGTGGGTTTTGCCCTGGCAAGCATCGTGGTCTATTTCGTGGGACTCATGTGCACGCACCTGTCCGCGTTTCGCTGCGCATCCAATATCCGCAAGGCTACGAGCGAGCATCTGCTTAAGCTGCCGCTCGGCTACTTTGACACGCACGCCACCGGTGAGCTGCGCCGTATCGTAGACGGATGCGCCGCCTCCACCGAAACGCTGCTCGCGCACATGCTGCCCGATATCGCCGGCGCCACTGCCATGGTCGCGGGCCTGCTTGTGCTGCTATTTGCCCTCGATTGGCGTTTGGGCGCGGCATGCTTAATCTCGGTCGTCGTTTCGTTTTGCGCCATGGCCACCATGATGAGCGGCAAGGGCGCCGAGTTTATGAAGGCCTACATGGGCGCGCTGGTCAAGATGAACAAGACCGGCACCGAATACGTGCGCGGCATCCCCGTGGTCAAGGTGTTCCAGCAGACGGTCTACTCCTTTAAGGCGTTTCACGATGCGATCGCCGAATACGCCGACATGGCGCAAAGCTATGCGGGTACGTTCTGCCGAGGCCCGCAGGTGCTCAACCTTACCGCGCTCAATGGCCTCGTGGCATTTCTTTTGCCCGTGGCGTTGCTGTTGGCGCCGGGCGAGACGGACTTCGCGCACTTTATGGTCAACTTCACGTTTTACGCGATATTTTCGGCCGTGGTACCGACGGCCATGACCAAGCTCATGTTTGTGGGCGAGGCCTTTCAGATGAGTGCCGATTCGCTGGCTCGCATTCGAAGCGTCATGGATTCCAAGCAGCTCTCCGTGCCCACGCAACCCAAGCACCCTGCCGGCGGCGACGTGCGATTTGAGGACGTGAGCTTTACGTACGAGGGTGCCGAAGCACCTGCCGTTAGCCATGTAAGTTTCAGCGTTCCCGCTGGTAATGCCCTTGCGCTAGTGGGTCCTTCGGGCGGCGGCAAGTCAACCTGCGCAAGCCTGATTCCTCGTTTTTGGGATGTTTCCTCGGGTCGAGTGCTCGTAGGCGGTGTGGACGTTCGCGATATGGATCCGCACGAGCTTATGGACCAGGTCGCCTTCGTGTTCCAGACCAACCAGCTGTTCCGGCAAACACTTGCCGATAACGTGCGCGCTTCCAAGCCTACGGCCACTGACGACGAAGTGCGTGCGGCCCTCTCCGCAGCTCAGTGCGACGACATTGTGGCCAAGCTTCCACAGGGCATCAATACCATGCTCGGTGCCGGCGGAGCATATCTTTCGGGCGGCGAGGTCCAGCGCGTGGCACTTGCCCGCGCGATCCTTAAAGACGCGCCCATCGTGGTGCTCGATGAGGCCACGGCGTTTGCCGACCCCGAGAACGAGGCACTCATCCAGCGCGCCTTTAGCAAGCTGGCGGCGGGTCGTACGGTCATTATGATCGCGCACCGACTCTCGACTGTAGTGGGCGCAGATCAAATCGTGGTGCTCAACCAGGGTAGCGTGCAGGAGACTGGCACCCATGCCGAGTTGCTGTCCCAAGAGGGTCTGTATGCCAAGATGTGGGCCGAATACGAACGGGCCGCGAGCTGGAAGATCACTGCTGCCGCGGATGCCGCCGTCACGAAGGGAGGCGAGGCCTAAATGTTCGCCTCATTCCAAAAGAAGTATTTCCTATCCGATAAAGGCGTCGCCGGCGTAAAACGCGGCATTTTCTGGACCACGCTCACCAATCTCATCATCATGGCCGGCATGGGCTTTTTATTCCTGGTCATGTCCGGCTTTGTCGAACATCTCGCCACCGGCGCCGATCTGCCGAGTGCACTGCCTATCGTGGGCGGTCTCATTATCTTTTTTGCGCTGCTCTTTGCCTCTAACTGGCAGCAGTATTACTACGCCTACTGCATCTTTTACGAGGAGTGCGGCAAGCAGCGCATGGGGATTGCCGAGCGCTTGCGCAAACTGCCGTTGTCGTTTTTCGGCCGTCGTGATCTGGCCGATCTAACCGAAACCATCATGGGCGACGTTCAGACTATGGAGCATGCCTACAGTCATGTGCTGGGAGAGCTTTGGGGTGCCATCATCGCAAGTGCCATCGTGTTCGTGGCGTCGCTGTTCTTTTGCTGGCAGCTGGCGATTGCGGCGTTTTGGAGCGTGCCCGTGGCCTTTGCCGTGCTGTATCTGACACGCGGGCCCATGACCCCGGTGTTCGACCGCGTGCGCGCCGAGAAGGTCAAGGTCACCGAGGCGATCCAGGAGACGCTCGACTGCGTGCGCGAGATCCGCGCCACCAACCAGGAGGCCCATTATCTTGAGGGGCTCAACGTCGTGATCGATGCCGAGGAGCGCGAGACCACCAAAGGCGAGCTCGCCAACGGGCTTTTGGTCAACTCCGCCTTTGCCATCCTGCGCCTGGGGATTGCCACCACGTTGGTCACGGGCGCTGCGATGGTCGCCTCCGGCCAGGTCGACTTTTTGGTGATGTTTGCCTTCCTGCTTATGGTGAGCCGCATCTATGCGCCCTTTGATCAGGCGCTGATGCTGATGTCCGAGCTGTTTGCCGCCGAGTCGTCGGCCAAGCGCATGCGTTCCATCATGGAAGAGCCCGTGGCGCGGGGCAGCGAGCAGTTTGAGCCCGTAGGCCACGATGTGGTGTTCAATCACGTGGCATTTGGCTATGGTGCGGGCGAGGACGGCCGCGCCGGCGAGAAAGTTCTTACCGATGTGAGCTTTACCGCCAAGGAAGGCGAGGTCACGGCACTGGTCGGTCCTTCGGGCTCCGGTAAGTCCACGGTGAGCCGCCTGGCCGCGCGCTTTTGGGATGCCACCGCGGGCAAGGTTACCGTGGGCGGCGTGGATGTTGCGAGCGTGGATCCCGAGGTGTTGCTGCGCGACTACGCCATTGTGTTCCAAGACGTGCTGCTCTTTGACGACACGGTGATGGGAAACATCCGCCTCGGGCGTCGTGGCGCCACCGATGAGCAAGTGCTTGCGGCTGCGCGCGCCGCCAACTGCGACGAGTTTGTGAGCCGCATGCCGCAGGGCTACAACACCATGATCGGCGAGAACGGCTCCAAGCTGTCCGGCGGCGAGCGCCAGCGCATCTCCATCGCCCGTGCGCTGCTCAAAGATGCGCCGATCGTGCTGTTGGACGAGGCGACGGCGAGCTTGGATGTGGAGAACGAGACCGTGGTTCAGCAGGCGCTCTCCCGTCTGCTTGCAGGTAAGACGGTTATCGTTATTGCCCACCGTATGCGTACGGTGGAAAATGCCGACAAAATCGTTGTACTCAAGGATGGTGTGGTTGCCGAGCAGGGCACTCCGGCGCAGCTCAAGGCGGCAGGTGGAGAATTCGCCCGCATGGTGGCGCTGCAAAAGGAAGCAGCTACCTGGCAGTTGTAAGAAGGGGCAAAGGGACAGTCTCTTTGTCACATTGACAATCGGTTACTCCGCATCGTTAATTTTCAAAAGGTTAGCCATGGCTGACCTAGATAGTTAGATAAAATTGAGATATTTCAAAAGCGTGCTCGAGCAAACTTGTTTACTCGGGTGCTGAGGCACCATGCCGCGTCCAATGCGGCAAAAGGGAGAGACATCATGAAGAAGTCCACGTTCAACACCCTGCTTGTTGGTGGCGGTTTTCTGCTTGGTACGGCTGGCATCAAGCTGCTCACCAGCGCTCCGGTAAAGAACGCCTGCGTGCAGGGTATCGCGTGCGGCATGCGCATCAAGAACGGCTACCAGGACATGGTCGAGCAGGCCAAGGCTAATGTCGACGACATGGTTGCCGAGGCGGCCTACATCACCCAGAGCGAGGCCGCTGCTGACGAGGCAGCCGAGTAACGCTCCCAGGCACAAACTATGAGATTCTCGATTATCAGCGAGATCCCCGGCAGGACCCGTCTTCAATTGGCGGGTCCTGTGCCAGAGAGCGATCTCGATGCACTTCTTAAGCTCAGCGGCGATATCGACGGCGTGCACAAGGTGCGCGTATATGGCCGCATCGGTCAGATGGCGCTCGAATATGACGAGCGGTGTCGTGCGGGCGTGCTCGACGCCTTGGGCGCGCTCGATGCCCAGGCCATTGCCGACGCAAAGACGGGTTACGTGATGCAGCTTGAGCCGCGCAAGCACAAACTCGTTATGGACCTGGCGACACTCGTCGGCGCCCACTACGCGCGCCGCTGGTTCTTGCCGACGCCTCTGCGTGCGGTGTTTGTCGTGGCCGGTTACATGGCATTTTTGCGCGCTGCCCTTCATGAGCTGGCGCAGCCGCGCCTGACCGTTCCCGTGCTCGACGCTTCGGCCATCGGCATTTCGTTCGTCAAGCGTGATGTCGACACCGCGGGCCAGACAATGTTCCTGCTCAACGTGGGCGAGCTGCTCGAGGACTACACCCGCGCCATGAGCGAAAACGAGCTCATCAACTCGCTGCTCGATGTACCCGACAAGGCGCAAAAGGTCGTCGGCGATACCGAGGTAAGCGTTGCTGCGACCGAGCTCGAGCCCGGCGATCTGGTCGCCGTGCGCACTGGCATGTCCATTTGCATCGACGGTGTCGTCGAGCAGGGGAGCGCTATGGTCAACCAGGCGACCCTGACCGGCGAGCCGCTGGCCGTCGAGCGCAGCGTGGGCGACGACGTGTTCGCCGGTACCGTCGTGGAGGACGGCAGCATCTTGGTGCGTGTGCGCGCCAATACGGCGCAAACCAAACTGCGCTCAATTGTCTCGCTCGTGCAGACGGCCGACTCGCTCAAGTCCGAGGGCCAGTCGCATATGGAGGACCTTGCCAACAAGATCGTCCCGTGGAACTTCCTGCTCGCGGGCCTGGTTGCGCTTACCACCCGCAGCCTCATCAAGACCTCGGCGGCGCTGATGGTCGACTACTCGTGTGCACTCAAGCTCACGGGTTCCGTTGCCGTCATGACCGCTATGAGCGATGCTGCCAAGATGGGCGTCATGGTCAAGGGCGCGAAGTACTTTGAGTCGTTTGCCAAGGCCGATACCATTGTGTTTGATAAGACCGGCACGCTCACCGAGGCGCAGCCGCGCCTGGCTTGCGTGCTGACGACCGATGGCTGGAGCAAGGACGAGGTCCTGCGCCTTTCAGCCTGCCTGGAGGAGCATTTCCCGCATCCGGTGGCGCGCGCAGTCGTCAATGCTGCTCGCGAGCGTGGGCTCGAGCACCGCGAGCGCCATGCCGCCGTCGAGTACATCGTGGCGCACGGCATCGCTTCGTCCATCGAAGGGCGTCGCGCCATCATCGGTTCCGCGCACTTTGTATTTGAGGACGAGAGTGCGCAGCTCGATTCCGACATTAAGGAACGCATTGAGTCCCAGATGCAGGGCCTGTCGCCGCTGTACCTGGCGGTCGACGGCAAGGTCGTCGGCGTGCTCGGCATCGAGGACCCGCTTAAGCCCGGGGTCCGCGAGGCCATCGCCGACCTGCACGCGTTGGGCGTCAAGCACGTGGTCATGCTCACGGGCGATTCCGAGCGCACGGCCGAGCGCATTGCGCGAGAGGCGGGGGTCGACGAGTTTAAGGCCGAGCTGCTGCCCGAGGACAAGTACGCGTATGTGGAGCGCATTAAGGGCGAGGGGCGCCATGTTGCCATGGTGGGCGACGGCGTCAACGATTCGCCGGCGCTCGGTTTGGCCGACGTGGGCCTGGCGATGGGTGGCGGAAGCGACATCGCCAAGGAGGTCGCCGACATCATCCTGACCGATACGGACCTCGCGGCGATTGTTCGCCTGCGCCGCATGAGCCAGGGCCTCATTGATCGTCTGACGAGTTCCTATTCTAAGGTGATGCTTACCAACTCAGCACTCTTGGCACTGGGCATTACCGGCACGATTACCCCGCAAGCGTCGTCGCTGCTGCACAACGGCTCGACGATTGCCTACAGCCTGAGCAACGCGAAGGCTTACCTGCGTTAGCAGACGTGTTCGCCCACGTTATCTGGCCTGCGCCCAGACGGCATTGGTGTCGTCTGGGCGCAGGCCTTTTGCGTTTGACCATGTGCTAGCTTCTCTATATAGTGTTGCTAGCAGGGCTAGCAATTGAAGGGAGCGGGATCGACGTGGGTGCTGTTAGCGGCATGGCGCAGGTGAACGTTCGCGTAGATCGCCAGGTCAAGAACCGTGCCGAGGAGGTGCTGCGGCTTTCGGGCGGGTCACTGCCCGAGCTCATCAAAAAGGTGGTGGCCAAGGTCGCGCAGGGTGGCGGGCAGTGCGAGGAAGTGCTTGCGGCCGTCGACGACCGGCAGCAGACCGTCGCGCCCGATACTCCGTTCGCCGCATCATGGGCGGCGGCAGATCAGCTTTACGCGGACCTGGGCATCGCTACGTCGCCCGTATCCGACGATCGCGGTTGGGAAACAATCTATTCCGAAGCCATGGACGAGCACTATCGCCAAAAGGGGATGATCCTGTGAGCGGGGCTCCCCTCAAAATAATGGTGGATGCCAACGTATGGGTTGATTCGTTTTGCGCCGACCATGCCGAGTCGCTTGCCGCGCGTGCGTTTATTGGGCGGGCGACGGAATCGGGCGCAACGTTGTTCTTTCCGGTGCATATCGCCAAGGACGTGCTGTACGTTGTCCAACACGAGCTGAAGCGTAGCGTTCTTGCCAGCGGGGGAGTGCTCAACGAGGCATCTGCCCGTGCAATTGGCGATGCGGCGTTGGCGTTTGTTCGGAACATGACCGAAAACGCCACGGCCGTGGGTGCAGATGCGTCGGACCTTTGGCTGGCCGACAAATACTTAGCGCTCCATCGCGATTACGAGGACAACTTGGTACTCGCCGCATGCAAACGCGCACAGGTTGATTACTTGGTAACTAACGATCGCAAACTGCTCGAACATGCCGATCTTGCAGCAAAGACCCCGCGCCAAATAATGCCGATTCTGGCTTTGGCCGAACGTGGTGGCGTGGCAATCGGTTAACGCGAACTGTTTGCGGGCCTCTTGGACGACGATGCGCCAAGGGGCCCGCGTCTGCTATTTACAAAAGCTCGGCCTTGATGGTGGGACTTTCTGCGAGCTGCTCGGCTGCCTTTTCGTTGGAGCTGTCGAGTGCTGCCAGACTGCGGTAGACCCACTCGTTGACCTGGGTGTTCTTGACGCCTGCGGTCTGCATAAGGGCGCCTACCTCGCGGATTGCTGCGAACAGATCGGCCTTGGGACCCGCGAGCTCGACCTCGATACCGTGGTAGGCGGCCACGCCGCGGTTCTCACTCACGTGGTCGATAAAGCCCTCGACGGTCTCAAGCTGCTGAGTGAGAGCTGCATCATCGTCAACGTCCAGCGCGACGAGTGCGTTCGATACCGTGAGGGCGGGATGTCCGCAGGGGACAAAGCCCTCGATGACATCCATAGCTTCGGTAATGGTTGAGCCCAGGCCTGCGAGGGCATTGACGAGTTGCTGCTTGGTATCCATAACGGTCCTTTCGACGGGTCAATTTTGCTTGGCGAAAATATACGTGACGCGATCGGTAACAAAAGTGCGAAGTGCGGCGCACATTGGGGTCTTCACAGCTCGTGCATAGAACAGCTGTCCGCTTTCAGAACGTGGTAAGATAACACTCCACAAGCGGGGCTCGCCCCGTATGTTCCTTGAAAAGTCGACGGTTATCGGGTGTTTGCAGGCCCGATACCATCCAGACTTTCCCAACATTCGGGGGCGACTGGTTTCGACACGATAGCTCTGAGAGAGGAAGCAAGCCGAGGTCTCCTCGCCTCGTTAAACAGGGGTACCGTCAAATTGAATTGACAACAACTCTTCTTTTGAGCCTATGGCTCTCGCTGCTTAATTTATAGCGGCGCGTCAACCCGGTGATTTCCCCGACACCGGTGCGACGTCATGTTAGGGGAATGCTCCTGCGCACGTAATCGGTATGGCGCAGGCTAAGATCGAACCGGTTGGGATGCTGCGAGCGTGTCGCTGCGCGCAAAGCGTCCGAGACTAAACCAGCGACTGAGCTTGGAGATGCCAATCAGGGGGCTTTCGTGGACCGGAGTTCGATTCTCCGCGCCTCCACCATTGGATTATTAGACGAACCCTTTTCGGGGTTCGTCTTTTTTTGTGGCATGAAATCGTCATCCCAAAAATCGAAGGCGAAATAAAGATTCAGCTGTTCCCCGTCAACTTCAATCATCCTTATAAACGTTTCGATTATCTGCTCGGTGTCCGGCTCTTCGGCTAGGTGATCTAGCCATGACGTTAGCGCTTCTTCGGTCAGCGCCGCGCCTTCCCTCGCCTGAGCTTCGCGCAGGTCTGTTTCTAAGGCCGCTTTCTGCTCTCTGAGCATGTCCACGCGCTCTTTACCACCTGGGGGCGCTATGCCGTCTTCGATAGCCTGCCAAATGCGCTCAAACGCAGCGTCAATGCGCTTTATCTCGCGCTCTATCTGCTTACTTGCAGGCTCGATTTCATCTTCTTTTTCGTCGTTGTATAGCACCATGCCTTCGATGATGCGTTTGCGCATGTCTTCCTGCTTGACCGTCTCATATATGGCATCAAGCACGGCATCTTCTATCACGTCGCGCCGAAGCGTTCGGCGGCATTTCTTGCAGCGGTAATAGTGATATACGCGGCCTGTCTTAGATGTGCCGCTTGTGCCTGTGTAAAACTGGCCGCACTCTGGACACCATAGCTTGCCGCTCAGCGGATAATCGTCCGTTGTGGCGGTCTTGCTGTGCTTTCTGCCGTTTGTCTTGAGGATGCTGTTGATCATGTCTTGCTCTTCGCGCGACCAGAGCGCAGGCATACCGTCTTCGATGCGCACGCCTGCGTAATCGTATACGCCGCAATTCTGCTCACGCTTAAGCAGCTTTGTAATTGTGGCATGCGTCAATGGCTTACCGCGCTTGCCGCGTTCCCCTGCTACTGCTCGCGTAATTTCGGCAACGGTGGAGCCTGAGCAGAGCATGTTTTTCATGCGCCGCATCACGGCGGCTTCACGTTCGTTGATCTGATAATAGCCGTCTACGATGTCCCAACCGTAGTGAGTACGACCGTTCGCCATGCCGCGAGCCGCGTTCTTCTGGATGCCGTCGCGTATGCGCTCGCTGTCGATGGCGCTTTCCCATTCTGCCAGCACTTCCAGCATTCCAAGATTCAAAACGCGTGTTGAGCCTTCGCCCAGGCTTTCACCGGCGTAAAGGATTTCAACGCCAGCTTTGCGCAAGCGTATACGCGCGAGCGCCATTTCGTCGCGATTGCGCATGATGCGCGTAACTTTGTAAATCACGACGTAATCAAAGATGCCAAGTTTTGCATCTTCCATCATGCGCTGAAATTCCAGGCGCTTAACGTCGCGGCCTGTTTGCGCATAATCGCTATAGACGCGCACAACGTCAAGGCCATTGTCTGCGCAGTATTCGCGCGATTTCTCTACCTGGATGTCAATGCTTTCGCTTCGTTGGTTATGCGAACTAAACCGCGCGTAAATCGCGGCACGTGTGCCTTTTGGCATGATAAAATCACCTTGCCTTTTGGTATTGCCCTGCGAGACTTTGGACGGTTGCGCAGGGCTTTTTTATTTCCTTTTCGATTCCGAAGCCGCCGCCCTGGCGGTCATCGAAATGTTCTGCTGCCACTCTGGCGAACTTTCGCGGTAGTTATCGACGATTTCTTGTTCGTCGCTTGATAACTCGTCCATATCATCGAAATCGCCTGTTTCCTCATTCCAGCCCAATATATCGTTCGGCGAACATCCGAGCGCTAGCGCCAAGTTCCAAACTTGTTCAGCGTTCATCATCGCCGCACCAGATTCCCATGATCTATAGGTGTACTTGTTCACGCCGATTTTCTCGGCGAATTCGTCCCTGTTCGAAAAACCAGCGGCTTTTCTGAGCTTCATGAGCCTTATGTTCACTGCTAGTCTCCTTCTCTAATTTCGTAAGTGCATAGTACAACGAAAATAGCCAATACACAACGAAATTATTTATTTCCGCTTGACAAAGCTATTTTGCTTGTCTATTCTACGGAACCAGTTGCTAAGCAGATTAGCAGCTAGCTAATATTTCACGTGTAAACCCGCGAAATATACGGGCGTTCTCCTTGACAAGCAAGGAGAACGAACACTGCTCAATGAGAGGAGGTGAAACGTATGAACTTCGATAAGGAAACGTTTGCGGCCAATCTTCGAGCCGCCCGCGCAAAGCTCGACATCACGCAAGACGAGTTCGCACGCCGCGCCGGTATCTCAAAAGATGCCGTCGTGAAGTACGAGAGCGGCGAGGGTTATATCCCCGGTGCCGACAAGATCATGTCTATCTGTCGAGTGGCGCACATCAGCCCTAACGAGCTGATGGGATGGGAAGAGGTTGCTTAATGGAAACGCTTGACACGCTTATGTCCATTGCTGGCATCTGGACATTCATTGCCAGTGCTGTTGCCTTTGGAATCTGGATGAACAAGTAAGAAAGGAGGGGGTTTCAAATGTATGAACCGTATGAAACCCATGAGCAAACCAGCGGTTTGCATCGTGGTTTCGACAAAGCAAAACCGGCGCAAGCTGAGTACTGCGCAGCGCGGGTTTTACCGGCGCGTCGAATCCATGACGCAGGCTTGCGGAACGAAAGCGCCCGCACCTGGCGGCAACCAGGCACGGGCAATGTCAAAACTTCCTACGGTAATGACGATGACTTTTTAGCAGGAAAACCGTTGGTTATCAAGTGGGTTTACTACATCGGTTTTGGTCTAGCTATGTCCGGAGTTCTTCCCATGGCCGCAGCTGCTTTTCTTTTCTGGCTGTTCGACCTGCTCAACTGCTGGTGGGTTGTCTTCCCATTGTTCTTCGGCTCTCTGTGGCTTCTTGTTAGCCAGGTGTGCAAATGAGGGGCTATCTCGACCGCGACGCGAACGGCTTCTGGGTTGCCTGCGTGGTCATCGAGCAAGCCCGCCGCGCGGGCTCTAGCGGCGCGGGAGACGTGCGCACGCGCCACACCTTGCCTGTTCCCGCATCGGCACCGCGCGAGGTCGCGGAAGCGGCTTTCAGGCGCTTCATGAGCCGGGAAGCGAGGAAGCGCCATGGACGTTGACGATTACACGCAAACGCTCGAAAGCGTGGTGCATCAAGAGCGAATGGCCGTGTATCCCGTGCCGCTCAAGCTCAAAGACCGCCAAGAGCTTTTCGAAACGTGGTGCAAGCTCAATCCGCAGGCGTTGCGGCAAATCGAGCTAACGGCACTCGCTATCGACCAACGAGGTTTGCGAGTCAGCACCAAATACCTCATTGAAAAGCAGCGTTACGAAGGCACGTGCAAGCTTGTGGGCGTGCCGTTCCTTGACGGAAACGGGCTTGAGCACGTCTACGCCATCAACAACACGGATACGCCGCTGCTAAGCCGTTGGCTGCTTGAGCAGCATCCGGATTTGAACATCGAACTTCGCAAATCCATCTACGACAAGGAGAACAACCATGAAGCGTAAAGAAACGATCGCATTCATCGACGAAACCGTTGATTTCATTTCCCAGTCCAAAGTGAGCGTTGGCGTCCTCGATACCAAGACCGGCAGCACGCAGCCGCTCGACGGTGATATGTCGCTTATCTTCATCTGCGCGACGTTGCTTGGCATCCAACAGATGATGCAGTCCAGCGAGTTTGACGGCGTGACACCTCAAGAGTTCGTGACCAAGACCATCGAAGCGGCCTGCAAGTCGTACATCGCCACTAAGCATGCGGAGTGATCAACTAACACTTGACCTGTTCGATGAACCGCCGATGCCAACACCTGGCGAATGCCCGTTTGAGCGGTATTTGCTCGAATGCGGCCAAAAGCTCAAGAGCAAGTGCGGCTTTCGCGGAACGATCATCTGGACTAACTGCCGAGACGTGGGCAAATGCCTTTGGGACGGCTGGCACCAGCAAGGGACGAGCGACGGATTGAAGACGGGGGGTGAAGACGATGACGATGATTGCTAAGGAAGTCCACGACCGAGCGCAAGACCCTATGGCCTGGTTCCAGCACGACGCGAACGCTTCCCTGGACATCAAGTGCCAGCGCCTTATCATGCGCCACGGAAACGCCGCTTATGGCACTTACTGGCGGCTCTGCGAGCTTCTGGCGCGGACTAAGCACCATGCCTTGCCCGTCGAGACGGACGAAGACTGGCTGATTCTGGCAACGCAAATCGGCTTGCGTTCAAGTGGCGCTTTCGACGAGACGTTGAGCATCAACCAGACGCGCGATTTCATCGACTGTTTGCTTGAGATCGGCTTGCTGGTTCGCGACGGAAAAGGCCGCATCGAAAGCGAGAGGATGCAGCGAAACGCCCTTTATTTCGGCTCGCAACGCGCGAATGGAGCAAAAGGCGGCAGGCCGCGCAAGAACAAGGCCGAACCGCCAAAGTAGCAGGTCAAGAGGCGTTTTCACGATGACCGAGGGAGAAACCAACGCAAAACCGACGGTTTTAGACTGGCAAAAGCCTAACAATACAATACATAACAATACAGAAGCGGGTTTTGGGTTGGGTCTCAAACCCAACCCAAACCCAAAACCCGCAACGTGCTTGTTAGGTTTAGCCACAAGCAAGGTTATCTTTCTTGGTTCTTCTTTCTGAGCGCACAAGTTCTCGCGCGATTTCAAAGCCCGTTTTCGATGTTTCAAAAGCAGTTTTCAACTGGTTTTCAACACGTTTTCAACAATGAGCTAAGTTACTAACAAGTTTTCAACATTAGGCGGTGGAAAACATGCCTTACTCAAGTTATGCCAACAAGGTACGCAAGCGCCGTTGTCATTGCTGCGGCGAAGAGCGACCGATTGATTGGTTCATTGCCAATCGCGATGCCTGCTGGAAGTGCAGGGCAATGAAGAAGGACGAGCCAAAGGAGGTGAAGGGCAATGAGCTTATTGGATGACGTAACAATCACACGCGATGCGTGCCGTTCGATGTTTCACAACCTCGGGTTTAGCTATGACGATGTGCAACGGAACGACATTTATATGCTTGAAGCTTTAATCGCTGAAGAACTTTCGAAATTTAACGAAGAAAGCTTCTATCAAATGCACATTGCACACCGTGCAAGCGATGCGCCAAGAATCAAGGTTCGCGAGGATACGGACTGCGGGATTGAATCGGCCTTTATTCGCGTTGATGTTGAATGCCAAAAAGGACGCGAAGCAATTTCGTTTAACCGTGACGGTTTTATCGGCTTCGCTGGTTGGGCTGATGACACCAACGCTCAGCCTTTTTTGCGAGCTTTTGTTCGGTGGGTTCTTGAGTGGATGGACGAAGACGATGAAGACAATGACGAATGAAGATGCTGTTGTCTGCATCGTCGGAGATAGGCAGACCGGAAAGACCACTAAGCTTATCGAGATTTCAGCGGCAACGGGGATTCCGATTGCTACTCGCAATTTTGGAATCGCTTCTCATATCTACCACCAAGCAAAGCGCAATGGATATGACATACCAAAGCCCTTGTGCTTAAACGGATCTTCGTTTGAGCGTCCTTATACACCGCATTACGAAAAAGGAATGCCGGTACTCGTTGACGAACTCCAAATGTTTTTCCAGAAAGCGAATTTGCGCCCGCTTGTCGTATCCATTCCGACATATGCGGCTGATTTTCGATTTTCAGAAAGCGAAATACCACCGTTGTTTGAGTTGCTGCGCATGTGGTGGCGGGCAAGGAAGGAGCGCAAAAAATGAGTTCTTACGTTAACCGTGTCGGTGATTTGACCGTTCCCGAGGAAAACCAGGCGGCGGATGAAGCGACGGTAGCCGCCAACCCGGTAACCAAGCCGTCGCATTACCAAGGTTACACCGGCATTGAATGCAAGAAAGCAATGGAATCCATGCTCGGCACCGATCTGTATATGGCCTACATGCAGGGATGCGCGTTTAAGTACCTGTGGCGCTGGAAGGAGAAGAACGGCGTTGAGGACTTGAAGAAGGCTCGCGAGTGCATCGGAAACATGCTCGATGCTCTGGGATGTGATCGGTCATGAGCGGGAGCAGCTTTTACAACGCGCCGGAAGTCGTTAAAAAGACGCGCAAGGCGCACGTGTGCGCGTATTGCGGCAAGACGATTCCAAAGGGCACGCCGTACATCATCAAGGAAAGCGGCCTTTGGATGGGCGATTTTTGGAAGCGTTACTCATGCCGCGATTGCCAGCCGTACATAAGCGAGTTCTGGGGATGGCAAGGCTGCGAAAGCGAGAGCCTTGAATCTGATTTCGACGAGTTCATGCGCGAGAACCATTACGAAGAGTGGGTGACCGACGATGACGATTGAGCATGACCGAAAAGTTTTAGACAACCTTTGCGTTGTCTCACAGGACATCAGCAAGCGCATCACGACATGCGAAAAGCGCGGTCGCGAAAGCTCGAAAGTCAGCTACGACGATTTGGTTTGCTGGTTCGACTGCGTGAGCGATGCAATCCAGGTCATCAACCGCAATTTGGAGGTACGAAATGAAAGAGCTTAAGACCAAGGAAGAGTTCGAATGCGCGTCCATGACGCTGATTGGGTGTGTGCTGGCAATCATCCCGTTCGCCATGCTTGTTGCCAGTATCGCCGTTGGGTTCATTTTCGGCGCTGGTTTCGGCTTCCTTACCTTCTTCTGCTGCCTGCTGGCCGTGTGCATCTGGTTCATCTGCGCGGCGAAGTTCAACATGCGCAAGGCTAAGAAGGCGGCCGAGAAGGAGCAGTGCGATGATTAAGGTTTCCGGCTGCTGCGACGGATGCGGCAAAGAAGCCGACCGCATTAATGTCAAGGAGTTTTGGCGTGTTCGCCTAGGTCGATTCGGCAAAGTCTCCGAGTTTGATTTCTGCGACGATTGCATGTGCGAGCTTGCCGAGCTTCCCGGTCTCATGGATGACAAGATCAAAGAATTGTTGAACCGTCATGGGCGTTGAGGTCAAGCAGGACGCGAAGGGCGTTTGGTATGCGCAACCGTACCTTGGGCGCACGCCGGAGGGCAGGCAGATAAGGCCGCGCCGCAGCTTTCCCGATGCCGCATCGCGCGAGGAAGCGCAGGCGCTGGCCGATGCGTGGGCTTCGCAGCTCACGTTCGACGGTCAGATCAAGAGCACGCTTATAGCCGACCTTTTACGCGAGTACATCGCCGACCGTCAAGCCAAGGGCGCAGCGGTCAACACGGTTAAGCGGTGGACGTTGTTCACGCGGTCATACGTTGGCCGCTACCTCAAAGGCAAGGTCGCCCGCGACCTGACGGCCTACGAGCTGAACAGCTTCGAGCGCCGCTTGATGGTTTCGAAGGAGCATGGAGGGCAAGGGCTTTCGCAAAACACGGTGGTTAGCGTCCATCACTTTTTGCAAGGCGCTTTCAGCTATTGGGTTCGCATCGGCGTTTGCGACGCAAACCCAATGCTGATGGTCGCGAAGCCCGACGAGCAAAGGCACGAAGCGGTAGTAATCGACGAGTGGGATTTCCAAACGCTCGATGCGGCAGTAAGCGATCGCCTTTATCCGGCGAAGCGCAGCAAGCAGACCATGCGCGATGCCGCCTATTCGTTTGCCGCTTGGTTCGCCCTCCATACGGGTATGCGCGTCGGCGAGGTGTGCGCGGTGCGCCGTAGGGACTTGCACAAGGCGCAGGGCTACGTGCTCGTTTGCGGAACGGCGCTTGAGCCGCCCGGCGGCGGAGTTATTCGCTCGAACACGACCAAGAGCAAGAAGCCGCGCCAAGTGTCGTTGACCGAGCGCGAGTGGAGCCGCGTATACGGCTTCATGGAGCAGCAGGACGCGTTTTCAGCGTCTTTCACGCCCGATTCGGCACTGGTGAGCGTGGACGGCTCTTATATGCGGCCTACGACGGTATCTAAGGCTTTCAGCCGCACGCGCGACCGCTGCGGATTGCCTAAAGCCTGCACGTTCCATTCGCTGCGGCATACGCACGCCACGTGGTGCCTAGCCAACGGCGTTGACCTCAAGACGCTTGCCGCAAGGCTTGGGCACGCCAACGAAGCGACCACGCTAAGGCTATACGCGCACCTGATGCCTGGACGCGATGCGGCAGCGGCCAAAGCCTTTGAGGAATTCGCCGAAAGCCTGAAATCAGGTGTGTAAACGGAGTGTAAACGGCTCGATTTCGCAGATTCGCAAAGCAAGGCGATAACGCGAGGTCAAGCCAAGAAACCGACGGTTTCAGGAAAGCAAACCGCCGTATCTAAAGTAAGAATCAGGAGGTTCTAAAAATGGTGCCTATTTTGACGGAAGAAGAGCGCCGCCAAAACCTCGATAAAGCATTGAAGGCACGCCGTGAGCGTGCAGAGGTTAGGGCGAAGCTTGCGAGCGGTGAAATGAGCGTCGATGACGTTTTCAGGCTTGCCGATGATGGCAACGAAGCAATTCTGCGAATGCCCGTCGAATCGCTCATAAGGTCGCTTCCGGGCTATGCCCTGTCGCGAGCGCAGAAGCTTATGAAGCGGCTTCGAATCGCGCAGAGCCGCCGAATCCGAGGATTGAGCAAACGACAGAGAAACGAGCTGCTTGCAGTTCTTGGAGGTAATCATGAAGCGCAATGATCTTGATGAAGCAGCCTGCAAGGCGAAACGCGGTGCGGTTCTGCTCGTCACCGTTGCCGTAATCGGAGCCGTGGCGTTCATTTTCTTGATGTTCTGCCTTACCGAGCTGTTCATCAACCTTTTCACGGGCGGCTGGTTCTCTTGGGTCTTCCCGTGTGTTGCAACGGCAATGGCAATCCTGGCGCTTCTCGCGCTGGCAATCGTGATGGGAGGTAGCTATGAGCGATAGCCTGAACAGCGTGGTGCTGAGCGGAAACCTTGGGCAAGATGCCGAGGTGCGATACACCAACAACGGCCTTGCTATCACCAGCTTTTCGCTTGCGGTGAGCAAGAGCCGCAGGCAGTCCGACGGCAGTTATAAGGACGTGACGAGTTGGGTTGATTGCGTCATGTACGGCAAGCGCGGCGAAGCGATGTACGGAAACGGCATGCTGCAAAAAGGCGTGCGCTTGGCAATCGCCGGACGCTTGTACCAAAACGTGTGGGAGAAGGACGGGCAGCGCCGCAGCAAGATTGAAGTGATCGTCGATAACGTGGTGACGATGACCGCGCAGCGGCAACAGCAGCAGGGCTACCAGGCGGCAGCGGCGCAGCCGCAATACCAGGCCACGCCGCAGCCCGCAGCCTATCCCGATGTGTATGACGAAGACATTCCCTTTTAAGGAGCTGATGAAATGCAAGGACGCAAGATGAACGTTGTTCTTACCGACGGTGCCGAGCTGCCGCGCTATGCGCATGATGGCGATGCGGGGTTCGACCTTTGCATCACGGATGACGTGCGGCTTGAGCCAAACGCCAGCGCGGTTTGCGGGCTTGGCTTCGCCTGCGAGATTCCGAGCGGTTGCGTTGGCCTGGTCTTCCCGCGCTCTGGTCTTGGCGCTCACTACGGCGTTACGCTGCGCAACAGCGTCGGTGTAATCGATAGCGGTTACCGTGGCGAGGTGTGCGCACCGCTCGTCAACCTGAGCTGCGACACGGTGTTTTTGCCGAAGGGCTCGCGCGTGTGCCAGATGGTTGTTGTGCCGTTCGTGCCGTGCGACCTCGTTAAGGTCGCAAGCCTGACAGACACCGAGCGCGGTACGGACGGCTTCGGCTCTACCGGCATCGACTAGGAGCGGTGCCGATGGATGCCAAGGAATACTTCGAGGGCATCCGCGACGAGGTGGCTAGCATCGAACACGCACGGGAGATGCTAGCCCGCCTTAAGGCTCGCGAGGGAGCCAAGACGCAGAGCTATACCGCTGGCGGCGGCGGTGGAAGCTCAGACCCGATGGATGCGATCAACGGCCGCATTGATTTCGAAGGCAGGCTAAAGCAGCGCATCAGCGACAGTGAAGCATTGCTTGACGAAGCTACAGCGCTGCTATACGGCAGCGACAATCGCGGCGGCTTGGCTAAGGTCAAGGGCAACCGCTATGCTGACGCGCTGTGCATGGCCTATCTGCAAGCGATGCCGTGGGACGATATAGCCGACGTGATGCAGTGCTCGCGCCAATGGTGCAGAGAGCTATGCAACGCCGGATTCCGCTATATCGACGATGTGGGCTTTGCCGCTCTCAAAGAAATTTGAGATTGGTACTTGTCATCACTTTTCGCTTTGCGCTATATTTCGATACGGTGGATTTTCGAAAGGGACACGGACTTAAGTTCGCGTCCCTTTTTTGTTGGAAGGATTCGCGATGGCTAAAGGCTTCTCGTATCGCTTCTACCACTCGCGCGATTGGGAGCAAGCGAGAGAGCTTGCCTTGCAACGCGACGCTTACCTTTGCCAGCACTGCTTGAAAGCTGGCATCACTACACCGGCAACGATGGTGCATCACATCATCGAGCTAACGCCAGCGAACATCACCGACCCGAACATAGCGACCGACCCGCGCAACCTCGTCTCGCTCTGCGACCTCTGCCACAAGAAGGTGCATGGCTGGGCAAGGCAAGGCAGCACAAGGCAAGGCTTCGCTTTTGACGAGGACGGCAACTTGATTTCGCTGACAAACGAAAACACAGACTGAGCACAAACGGCCAGTCAATCAGAACAGAAAACAAAACAGCAGGTCACAGCGCCGAAGCTATCCCCCCGGTCGAAAACCAAGGCACCCAGCCTAGGGCACCAACGCCGGAAGATAGAATTTTGCGTGTGACGGATTTCAGAACGGGGGTGGTCTTGTGCCGAAGCGGAAAGTGTGCGAAAGTAACGACCTTTTGCCGAAAGCCACGGAAAGTCCCCCGAAGAAGCGCACCGCTTCAATCGAGAGCCGTTACCAAAGCGAGCTGAAAAAGCTCCAACGGCTCACCAAGGACGCTATCCCCGACGAAAAGCGAAGCGCCGTGCTCCCGTTGATGTCGAACATCGCGTTTTTGAAAGTGAAGCTTGACGAAGCGCGGCGCGAGCTGATGCATGAGAGCATCTTCACGGAGTACGACAACGGCGGCGGTCAATCCGGCGTGCGCGAGCACCCGGGGTTTTCCGCTTACAACAAGCTTTTCACCACGTTTTCTCGCGGCATCAAGCAGCTCACCGACATGATGCCGTCTGGTAGCACCGCAGGCGATGCCCTCATTGACTACCTCAACGAAACGCGCTTCGGCGGCTAAAGGAAAGTGGAGCGGAGCGGGACGCTGTGAGCTGGCGATACGAAGCTACTTCGGTGGCATCATCAACGGTGAGATCACCGCTTGCGAGAAGATGCATCAGGTCGCGGAGCGCGTGTTGTGCGACATGGATAACGTTGACCCGCTCTACCCGTATCACTTTCGCGAAGAGTTCGCGGCTAAGCACGTTAACTTCATCGAGACGTTTTGCCGACTTCCAAGCGGCAAGCTTGGGCGTAAGTTCAAGCTTGAGCTTTTTCAGCTCGCTATCTTGTCCGTTATCTTCGGTTTCGTCGATGCAGAGGGCTTGCGGCAGTATCGCGAAGTGCTCTGGATTATGGGGCGCAAAAACGGCAAGACCGCGCTTGCGTCTGCAATCGAACTTGACTTGCTCATAAACGATGACGAGGGCGCACCCGAGGTCTACAACGTCGCCACGGCTCACGACCAGGCGGCGAAGGGCTTCAACAACGCCTGGCGAATGGTGATGACCTCACCGGCTTTGGCAAAACACGTGCGAAAGCGCGTGAGCGACCTTTACTGCAACCTCAACATGGGGTCGATTAAGGCGCTCTCCGCCAACACGAATCACCTTGACGGCCTGGACATCTCAGGCGCAATCGTGGACGAGTTGGCGGCTATGCGAAACCGCGATTTGTATGACCTGACTATTCAGGGCATTTCGGCAAGACGGCAACCGCTGGTTTTGGAAATCACGACCAACGGTTTCGTTCGCGGCGGCATTTTTGATGCTCAATACGAATACGCTTCCAAGTGGCTTGAGGGCAAAGCGTCCGGCGAGAAGGCCGAACACTTCATCGCTTTCATCTTCGAGCTTGACGAGCGCGAGGAATGGCAAGACGAAACGTGCTGGATCAAGGCGAACCCCGGCGATGGAACTATCAAGTCTCATAAGTCGCTCAAGGAAAACGTTTCGAAAGCCAAGGATGACCCGACGTTCTTACCGACGCTGCTTGTCAAGGATTTCAACCTGATTGAAAACCAGTCGCAAGCTTGGCTCACCTGGTCTGAGATACATAATGAGAAAACTTTCGACCCGTCCGACGGGTCTTTTTCTTATGCGGTGCTTGGCGTTGACGCTTCGGACACCACCGACCTAACGGCGGCGTGCCTGCTGATGATGCGCCCTGGCGATGAAAACATATACGAAATGCACATGGCCTGGATTCCGCTTCGCGCTTTGGAGCAGGCGGAAGCCGAGGGGCGGCGCGGCGGGCGCGACGGCGTGCCTTACGATGCCTGGATTGCCCGTGGATTGCTCAGAACGTCGGCAACGCCGATCATCGACAAGCGCGACGTTTTGGATTGGGTCACGGAGATTCAAGAGAAGTACGGCATCTATACGGTTGCATGCGGCTACGACCCGTGGCACATGCGGGACGTTCCGACGGTCGAAGCGTATGAAGGCTATTTCGGAGCCGACAACTTCAAGAAGGTTATCCAGGGCGCTCAAACGCTATCGATGCCGATGAAAGAGCTTCGCGCCCTCTATAAGGAAAACCGCATTGTGGACAACCAGAACCCTATAGCGGAATGGTGCCGCTCCAACGTGATGATTCGCAACGACGCTAACGGAAACATCGCGCCCGACAAGAAGAACCAAGACCCGCGCAACCGCATCGACGCTTGGGCTGCTGAGTGCGACGCGTTCGTTGTGCTCAAAGACATGATGGACGATTACCAAAGCATGATTGGAGGTTAAAACGTGCGAAAACCAACGCTTTTGCGCTCTATGTTCGACGCTGTTTTTCACAAGCCGATCATGCAGGCCGTCGATGGCTACTTTCAGACGTTCACGGCCTACGCGCCGCGCTTCACGTCGTGGTCTGGCGGCATCTACGAAGCTGAGCTTACACGCTCAATCATCGAGCGAAACGCCGACCACGCTTCGAAGCTGCGGCCTGAGATTTCAGGCACGGCGCAACCGCAATGGACGCGTTCTTTGCAGTGGCAACCGAACCCGTGGATGACAACGCCGCAATTTCTGCACCGCATATCGACGATGCTTGACGTTTGCGACACGTGCTTGATCGTCCCGGTCGATGGCGGGGACGGCATCACGTCCGTTGGCTACTATCCCGTGCTGCCGAGCCAGTGCGAAGCCTACGACGTTGACGGCGCTTTGTGGCTTGAGCTTCGATTCCCTGGCGGTGATAAGACCTTGATTGAGTGGTCGCGCATCGGCGTTATGACGCGGCACCAGTTCAAGAGCGATTTGTTCGGCGATGGAACCAACGTGCTCAATCCCACGCTTGATTTGATTCATGCTCAGGAGGAAGCCGAGAAAACGGCTATCGAACAGGGCGCGGCGGTGCGATTCATCGGCAAGCTTTCGCAAAACCGAAATCCGGAAGATACGAGGAAATCGGCAGAAGCCTTCAACGAGCAGCTTGGCGCGTCTAATGCTGGCGGAATCGTCGTTTACGACAATAAATATCAAGAAGTCAAGCAGATCGCGCCGCAAAGCTACACGGTCGATGCCGCGCAGATGGAGCGCATCGAGAAAGCGGCCTATCGCTTCTTCGGCTCCAACGAAGACATAGTGATGAACAAGGCCGACGAGGACACGTACAACGCTTTCTATGAGGGGCGAACAGAGGTCTTCGCCGTGCAGCTTGGCTATGTGCTCACGGCGATGACGTTCACGCCGAACGAGATTGCCCACGGCAACTCGATTATGTTTTCGGCCAACCGCCTTGAGTTCGCGAGCAATCAAACGAAGCTCAACGTATCCACGGCGCTTTTCGACCGTGGGATTTGGTGCGGCAATCAGGTTGCAGAGGTCTTCCAATCGCCGAGCTACCCAGGCGGCGAACGTCACGTGATACGCGGTGAGTATATCGACCTGGATTTAATCAGCCAGCACACATCGGAGCAGGCGGCGGCTGCTGCCGAGACCAACGCGAACATTGCCGCAATCGACGGCAAGAAAAAGGAGGGTGAAGATGCCAGCCAAACCGAATGAGCGGCAATACCGCGCAATGCAGGTGGTGCTACGAAGTCTTCCGACCGACAGCGAGCGCGAAAAGCGCATCGAATCCGATTACTACGTCGAGGGCTACGCTTCGACGTTCAATGACCCTTACGTTTTGTGGCAAGACCCGTGGGACGGAACCGAGTATCGCGAAATCATCAGCCCTGATGCTTTCGTTGAAACCGATATGAGCGACGTGATCATGCAGTTCGACCATTGCGGGGATGTTCTCGCGCGTATGTCGAACGGAACCCTAATCGTCGAGCCTGACGAGCACGGCTTGTTCATCGCCGCCGACCTGTCTAAGTCCGATTCGGCGCGAAAGCGCTTCGAGGAAATCGATAACGGGCTTGTTACTCGCATGTCGTGGGCTTTCACCGTCGGCGCATCCGAGTATGACCGCGATTCGCACACCACGACGATTACAAGGGTCAAGAAGATTTATGACGTGTCCGCAGTCAGCTTGCCAGCCGACCCGAACACCGAAATAAGTGCAAGAAACCTGCTTGACGGAGTGATTGAGCAGTCGCGCAAGGAGCTTGCGCGCAGGAAGGCCGCTTTGCTTCGCGCTAAAGCGTGCCTGGCAATTACTAACGCGAAGAAAGGTAACTAGTTATGACACTCGAAGATCTTATCGCCGAGCTGCAAGCCCTTATCGACCAGTATTCCGACGGCACCGAGCCGACGGAAGAGGATGCAGCCCGCATGGCCGAGCTGACCGACGAGATCAGCCAGCGCCGCGCCGCTGACGAGCATGCGGCGCAGACCCGCGCCGCCGCCGTTGTCAACGCTCGCGCCGCAATCGACGCTGGCCGCGCCCAGCGCATCGATTCCGTCCCGCTGGCGCGTTCCGCCAACGTTGCTAGCGTTTCCGGCGCTGCCTACGACGTGACCGATTACGACCAGGCGGAGCGCCGCGCCTGGGTAAAGAACATGGCTGAACGCTCTAACGTGCAACTTTTCGGCGGCAATGCTCTTACCGATGCTGAGCGTGCGGCGATGCGTCACGCTCTTGAGCAGCGAGCGGAATTCACTATCACCACGTCTAACACAGCTGATGTCGTTCCCGTATCTGTTCAACAGGAAATCATCTCGCTTATTGACAATTCTGCTGTCCTGTTTAGTGACGTGACGCGCTATAACATGGCTGGACAATTCGAGCTTGTCCGTCATAAGAGCATCAAAAAGGGCGATGCTGCGGAAACCGCCGAGGGCGCGGCACCTACCGACATCGAAGAGAACGAATTTGACCACATCACTCTTACTGGCGATGAGATTAAGAAGACTGTTGAGATGTCGCGCAAGATGGCAACGCAGTCTCTCACTGGATTTGAAAAGTATCTTATCAGCGAGATTTCCGCACGACTTTCCGTTGCCTGCAATGCGAAGGTTCATGCCAATCTTGATTCTGCTGAGCTTGGTATGGCTACGGCTAATAAGATTCAGACAGCAAAGGCGAACGTCATCGCCAAGGCCGACATTCTCAAGCTGCTGTCCCTGCTCATGACATTCGGCAACCCCGCTCCGAAGGGCGCGTTTATCTACGCTAACAACAACACGATCTGGAACCAGCTTGCGGCCATCGAGGACGCTACCGGTCGCTCCTACTTCGTGAGCGAAGCGACCGATGACCCGACGGTGCAGGGTCGAATGTTCGGCAAGTGGGTCAAGAAAGACGATTCCATCGCCGATGGAGTTATCAAGGCTGGATTCCCCGACCTTTTCCGTGGAAACATCTTCGACGGCGTTGACGTTACCCCGTACATCCAGCAGCGCACGCAGAAGCGATGCTATGACGGCTATGTGCTGTACGACGGCGGCCTTGCTGTTCCGCAGGCGTTTTCGCAGCTCACCGTCAAGACCGCTTAAGGAGGTGGCGCGGCATGGCCGAAGAAGCCAAGAGCAAGATTTTGGATGCGTGCCGCGCCGCGCTGCGCATCCCCGCTTTCGTCAACGATTACGACGAAGAGATTTCTGACGTAATCGAAGCCGCCCGCGCCGAGCTGGTGGCGGGCGGCGTTTCTGAAGATAAGGCGCATGACGATTCGGACGGGCGCGTTCGGCTAGCAATCAAGGTTTATGTAAAGGCCAATTTCGGCATGGACAATCCCGACGCTGAAAAGTTCATGCGTTCGTTCGAAACCATGCTCACCAGCATGAGCGGCGATTCCGCTTACAACGGCGGTGATGCGGCATGAGCGGGTGGGCTGGCGTTTGCACGCTGATTGCGACCGTTTCCGAGCGCGACGAGTTGGGAGTTTCGCACAAAAAGGAACGGTGCCGCCGCGTGCCGTGCAATGTGTACGGCATAAGCCAGACGGCCTATTACGCCGCCGCGCAGGCTGGCGTTAAGCCGCAGGCCGTAATCACGGTGCGCGATTGCGCTTACAGCGGCGAAAAGCTCTGCGAGTTCAACGGCATCCGCTACGCCGTCGATTCGGCGGTTCTGGCGAACGTCGATGACGTGCGCCTAACACTCGTCGAGAAAGTAGGCAACCGGTGAGCGACGTAATCAACATCGACGATCTTGATGAAATCATCGTCAACAGCATGCAAGAGGTAATCGACGAGGACACCAAGACCCTTGAAGGCAACGTGAAGGCCGCAGGCCAAAAGGCAACGCGGCTGCTCAAACAGCGAAGCCGAAAGAAGAAGCGCCACGGCGGCAGCTACGCGAAGGCATGGGCTAGCACCGTCGAGACGGACGAAACCGGCACGAGCTGCACCGTGTACAACAAGCAAGGCCAGCTTACGCACCTGCTCGAAAAGGGGCATGCGATCAAGAACCAATACGGCAGCTATCCGGGCACCGTTGCCGGTGACCACATAATCCAGGGCGTTTATGAAGAGGTTGCCGCCGAGTTTTCGCAGGGGGCAACGAGTGAATAGCATCCGAGATTTGGCGAAGCTGCTTGACGCTTTCGGCCTGCCGTGGGCGAACGGCGGATTTCGCGACGGCGAGTATCCCGCGCCGCCGTACATCGACATTGAAGCGGGCTATGGCGAAAGCGCGAGCGCAGACAACGTGGGGTGGCTTCGCTGGATGCCCTACGATGTGGCGCTTTACGTGCGCGAGCGCGATTACGAGCTTGAGAAGCGATTTGAAGCGGCTCTTGATGCCGCCGAGTTCAACTATACGAAAACGGTAACGCAGCTCGATAACGACGAGCTTATTGAGACGGCTTACGAGATCGACGTTACCGAGGATTGAAAGGAAGAGATATGCCACGAAACGGATTTTTCGGCGTGAAGAACCTGCACCTGGCGCTTTGCCCGGACGAAGCGGCTTTGAAGTTCCTCAAGCCCTACCACGTCCCCGGCACGGTGGAGATTAAGGCAACGCCGAGCGTCCAGAACGCAAAGGCTTATGCCGACGATGAAATCTGGATTGATGACAACCACGACAACGGCGGCAACGGCACCATGTCCGTTCGCGACATGGAGTCCACGCCCGAGCTTCGAAAGATGCTTGCGCTGATTTCCGGCTACGACATCGACGAAGCAGGGCACATCCTGGGTACGGCAGACAAAGACCCGATGCCTTTTGCGCTCATGTGCCAGCAGAGCGGCAAGACCACCGGCAAGCGTCGCTGCTATCTCATGTGCAAGGCTTCCAAGCCCTCCATGGACGCTAAGACCCTTGAAGACAAGCCCGACATCACGCAGCTTGACATCGACTTCGAGTGGAAGCCCGTCACGCTGCCGACCGGCTGGCGCGGATGCCATTACGACGCATACAGCGACAATTCAGACTGGGATAAGTTCTTCGAGAAGGTCAAGGTTGACCTTAAGCCCGCCGAGCTTGACGCGTCTACGGTGTTCGGGGCGGCTGAGTAATCATGGCGGACATCATCAAGATTGGCGAGAAGGAGTTCCCCGTTGCCGTCACGGCTTTCACGCCGATCATCTACAACGGCGAGTTCCGCTACATGAAGGAGAACGGCCACACACGCGCGAAGGACATCAACGACGGCCTTTCCGAGATTATGGACGGCATCGAAACCAACGAGGTTCCGCCGTTCCTCTCAATGGCTCAGTTCTTCTGGGCTTTCTGCAAGACCGCCGACAAGAACGTTTCAGGTTTCAGCGTTTGGCTTGGCACGCTGCCTGAACAGGCTTTCGACCTGTCGGCAGATGAAAGCTGGTCTAACAAGGTGTGGGAGCTGATTCAGGCCAACTACTTTCGCAGCGCCACGCAAGTGGCACCCGCGCCCGCCGAAAACGCCGATGCCGGAGCTGCCGCAGGAGCTTAAGGACGATGCAGGAGCGTTGTATATCTACAACGCGCAGCAATGCGGCCTGACGATTTCGGATTTGCAATGCCTGACGTATGAGCAGGTCATGCACGTTATGGAGCTGCACGACTTCGTTAACGATGCCGTGGCGTATGCGGACGAGGACAAGGCCGCATCGGACGGCGAAGCTTTCTTCTTCGGGTAAACGCAGCACGTTTGCGCACCTTTCGCGGTGCGCAAATTGATGCGCTTATCGCGCACTTTGACAACATAGGGAGGTGACGGCATGGCCGTAAGCTACAAGGGCTTGACGATCAAGTTCGGCGGCGATACGACGCAGCTCCAATCTGCGCTCAAGAAGATTCAGACCGAATCGAAGGCCACGCAAAGCGACCTCAAGGACATAAACAAGTCGCTCAAGTTCAATCCTGGCAACACCGAGCTTTTAGAGCAGAAAGTACGTTCGCTCAATAAGGCTTACAACGAGACGAAAGACCGGCTTTCGGCCTATAAGGCTGCTCTTGCCGAGCTTGACGCCAAGAAGCAGAGCGGCGCGCAGCTGACCGAGACCGAGCAGCGTCAATACGAGCAGCTGCAACGTTCCATCATGGCTTGCGAGAAGGATTTGGAGAGCTACGGCAAGCAGCTCAAGGAGACTGCGACCGAAGCCGAAGCGAGCAAGGGAAAGCTTTACCAGCTTGGGCAGACCATCGAAGGCAATGCTGACAAGTTCCAGGCCGTCGGCGGGAAAATCAGCAGCGTAGGCACCAAGGCAACCGCGACGTTCGGCGGCATCGCCACGGCGGCATACGGCGCTTTCGGCCAGCTTGAGGAGGGCGAGAACATCGCCATCAAGGGAGCTGGCGCGATCGGCGATGCGGCCGAGGAAATCCGCCGCAGCGTCAAGAGCGTTGCCGCGCAAGCGCCGGGAGACTTCAACACCGTAGGCCAAGCCGTCGGCGATGTTAACACGCATTTCCAGGTGACCGGTGACGAGCTTGACGATATATCTACCAAGTTCCTCAAGTTTGCCAAGGTGACCGATTCCGACGTTTCGAAGTCCGTTGAGAACGTGGCGATGTCCATGAAGGCATGGAACGTTGACCAGAGCGAGACGGGAAACCTGCTTGACCACATCGCAAGTGTTTCCACCGCTACCGGCGTTAGCGTCGATGCCCTCACTAACGGCGTTAACACCAACGGCGCGACGTTCCGCGAAATGGGCTTGAGCCTGCAAGATTCCATTACCCTGATGGGCAATTTCGAAGCCGCAGGCGTTCCGGTCGATGGCATGCTTACCGGCCTTAAGAAGGCTGCTGCCAATTGCGCCAAAGAGGGAACCGACATGGGCGATATGCTCAACGGGTTGGTTCAAGACCTCCAAGACCCGGCCAAGCAGTCCGAAGCTACCGCGAAGGCTTTCGACCTCTTCGGCAGCAAGGCGGCAACGTCGTTCATCGACGCTGCCGAATCCGGGCGAATCAACATGAGCAACCTTGGCGGCTCGATGGACGATGCCGCAGGGTTCGTGCAGGGACTTAAGGACGAGACTACCACCGCGTCTGACAAGATGAAGGGCGCTATCAAGGAAATCACCCTCGCCGGTGCCGACATCGGCGAGCAGTTCGCGCCGGTTGTCGAGGATGCGGCGGGCGCGGTCAAGAGCTTCGGCACGTGGATCAAGAGCCTAACGCCCGAGCAAAAGGAGCTTGCGGCGAAGCTCGTTGAAGGTGGTATCGCTTTCGGCGTTGTTGCAACCGGCGTTGGCAAAGTCGTTAGCGGCCTGCCTGCTTTCGCATACGGCCTTAAGACGGCATCGAAGGGCTTCAAGGCGTTCAGCGCGGTTCTTTCCGCAAACCCGATAATGGTTGTCGTTGGTCTTATCGCTACGATCGTCGGGGCTATCGTCACGTGGGTCACCACGACCGACGAGGGAAAGCAAGCTTGGGAAGGCTTCTGCACAGGCGTTCAAAACGCATGGCAAGGCGTGTGCGATTTCTTCGGCGGCGCTGCCGACTTCTTCGGCGGCATCTGGTCTACCGTGACCGGCGGAATCCAGGATTTCACAACTCAGGCTTCCGAGAAGTGGGAAGGCTTCAAGTCCGATTGCTCCAACAAGTGGCAGGAAATCAAGGACGGGGCTTCCGAGAAGTGGGAAGGCGTGAAGTCCATCATCTCCGAGAAGATTGAGGGGGCAAAGGAAGCCGTGACATCGAAGGCTTCGGAAATTGCCCAGGGAGCGTCCGAAAAATGGGAGCAGCTGAAAAGCGATGCTTCCGAAAAATGGCAGTCTTTGCAAGACGGGGCGGCAACGTACTTCGGCGGCATCAAGGACACCATTCAAAACGACATGCAAACAGGCCAAGCCGTGGCCTCCGCTTCTTCTTCCGCTCTGAAATCCGCGCTCAACGGAGATTGGGACGGCGCGAAGCAGCAGGCGGCAACGGCCTTCAACGCTATCAAGGACAACATCCAAACGAAGATGTCAAACGCGCAGGCCAACGCGATAAACGCTGGCAACGCGATTGACGAAAAGCTGGGCTTCCCCGGCTTGGGTAGCACCGTCGCTAACGTCTTCGGCAACATCAGGAACAGCATAACCAGCCCGATTAACGATGCTTGGAACTTCATCAGCGGCATTCCCGGCAAGATTCAAAATGCTTTCAGCGGTATTCGAATCAGTTTGCCACACATCAATATGCCGCACTTCAACGTCAACTGGCGCGACATCGGCGGCGTTGTGAAACTGCCGTCAATCAGCGTCAATTGGTACGCAAAGGGCGCGTCGTTCGACAAGCCGTCAATCATCGGCGTTGGCGAAGCCGGACTTGAGCACGTCGCGCCCGATGCCAAGCTGCGCACCAGCGTTCAGGAGAGCGTGGAAGCTGGCATCGCGCGTGCGATGAACCTTTACCGAGGTTTTGGCGGCGCTGCCGCTCAGGTGGCAGTTACCGTCAACGCGACCATTGCAGATAAGGTGGACGCTTACACTGCCGGTCAGCAAATCGGAGCTGGCATTGCCAGCAAGCTTAAGCAGAAGGGGGTGCCCGTTGGAGCTTAAAAGAAAGCGCAACCAGCGCGATTCAATCATCTTCAACGGGCACGACCTGTCTTCGCTTGTCTCGTGCCGTATACGCCGCCCGATAATGGCGAGCGTTACGGCTGAGTTCGAGGACGCGCCCGGACGCAGCGGCGAGTATTTCAAGCGCGCCAAGCGCTCTGGGTATGACTTGCAGGTTGATATGACGCTTCGCGCTGAGCACCGCCGCGAGGTGGAGAAGGTGCGGCACGATCTGGCGGCGCTGCTCTGGTCTGACGAGCCAGCGCCGCTTTACCTGCCCGATGACCCGACGCGCTACCTCATGGCGATTGTCAGCGGCTCTACAGACCTCAATGAGATTACCGACGATTGCCCGAAGGCAACCGTGACGTTTCACGTCGGCGACCCCGACTATTACGGCCAGCACCGCCGTATGGATGTAAGCGGCGCGGCATCGTTCGCCGTCGGCGGCACGTTGCCTGCGGCGCTAACGCTTACGGCGAAGCCTGGAGCTTGCAGCTCTTGGCGCATCACCAACACCGACACGGCGGAGTTCGTCGAGGTGGTGCAGCCTTTGACGGCTTCTAGCGTTGTTCGAATGGACTTCGACAAAGAGCATGTCACGGTTAACGGTTCCGTCGCACAGCTCAATATCATGAGCGACTTTTTCACAGTCAAAGACCGTGCGCACATCAAGATTTCTAGCGGCACAGCGCTTTTGGAATGGGAGGAAAGATGGCTTTAATCAACAAGGTCAACTTCACCCGCTTCACGCGCTGGGGCGTTAACCTTGGGCGGCTCACCTACACCGCCGCGACCCATGAGGAAGCTACCGACGGCACCGACGAGCTTAAGATCACGTGCGACGAGGATTTGACCAAGGGCGAGCGCCTTGTTTGGGTTGACCGCCAAGGTGTTGTGCATGAGCACATCGTTGATGAAATCGAGCGCCTGCACGATGACGGCGGCAAGCCGTATACCAGCGTAACGTGCATCAACTCCATCAACGAGACGTGGGACGATTACATTGAGGACAAGCGACCTTCCGGCAGCGTTGCCGTTGCGCTTGCGTCAATCCTCGCTGGCACGCGCTGGGAAGTCGGCAACTGCGACCAACCCGGCAGCGCTTCGCACACCTTCTACCACATCAGCGTTCGCGAGGGCTTGAGCGACCTTCTGGAAACCTGGGGCGGAGAGCTGGAAACCGTCATCGAGACGGACGGCGTGCAGGTAACGCATCGCTACGTGCGCGTGGTGGCCACGCGCGGAAACCAGCAAAGCCCCAAGCGCTTCACGTGGACTAAAGACTTGATTAGCATCAAGCGCAAGACCGGCAGCGCGAACCCTAAGACGAGGGTTTATGGCTACGGCAAGGGCGTTGAGACGGATACCGGCGGCTATGGCCGCCGTTTGACGTTCGGAGAAATCAACGGCGGCAAGGATTACGTTGAGGATGCATCAGCTACCGAGGTCTGGGGGCATCCAGACGGAAGCGGCGGCATCGCGCCTGCGGTTGACGTATACGTTAACGAGCAGTGCGAGGATGCGGCGCAGCTGCTAGCCGAGACGCGCGATTACCTTGAGACAGTCAAAACGCCCACCGTGTCATACGAAGCGAGCGTGCTTGATCTTTTCGCTTTCGGGAGAAGCTGGGAGGGCGTGGCCGTCGGGGATTGCGTGGCGATCATCGACAAGGGCTTTTCCGATACCGGCATCCGCCTAAAAGGGCGCGTTTCAAAGCTTTCCCGCGACCTGGTTACCGGAGACGCCACGGTGACGTTCGGCAACCTCACCGACGACCTGGCCGACATCTTCCAAGCTATGGCCCAGCAGCTAAAGAAAGGCAGCGACCAGCGGGCTAACTACGATGCTGTGGCTGGAACGTCCATCTCGTGGCTCAACCAGCTCATGGCGGCTCTTAACAAGGCTTTCAACGCCGTCGGCACGTATAAGGTCGAGACGTTCGAGCTTGGCGTTATCTACTCCAACGTTCCGCTGGATGCCGAAACCGGCGTTCCGCTCAACGCAACGTCCGACATGTGGGCTGTCAATATCAACGGCATGGGCATTCGCCTTGCCGCGTCGCTTACAAGCGACGGCCAATGGAATTGGCGCACGTTCATCACCGGCGCTCAGGTGAGCGCCGATTGCATCAACGCTGGCACGATGCGGGCAGACCGCATCCGTGCGGGCTTGCTCACCGACGAGGTAGGAGCCAACTACTGGGATTTGGAAACGGGAGAATTCCAGCTTTCGCCAGGCGCTAAGTACGGCGATGGCGGCTTGACGGTCGATGGCGTTATAGAAGACCTGAGCAAACGCAGCGAGCAGAACAAAACGGACATCAAGGACGTTGGGGACGAGCTTAAGAAGTCGAACGAATCTATCGACAAGCTCAAGGATTCGCTTGGCGAGACGGATACCAAGCTTGGAGAGTTGCAAGGCTCGCTCACCGACCTTGACGGCACAGTTGACGATTTGGCGAAAGATGGCGTTGTGACCGCAGCCGAGAAAGCGGCGGTCAACAAGATTTTGCAGACCATCGAGAAGGAGCAATCCGAGCTTTCGACCGAGTATTCGCAGCTAAAAAGCAACACAGCTCTATTGCCGCAATACAAGACAAGCGTTCTAACTCCGCGCTACGATGCCGCTTTTGGAACGAATGGAGCTTATGACAACCTCAAAGCTGCGATAAGCAAGGTAACGGCTTGCGCAGATAAGGCCGAGCTCGATGCGGCGATGATTGAATACAAATCGGCTTTTTCGACGTATTCAAGCACTGTCAACACGTACCGTTCGACCGTGCGCACGGCAAAAAGCATGATCGAGCAGTCGAACGCCAAGGCAACGGCGCAAGGTCTGCTCGATACGTATGATGACAATCTGACGCAGCAGAAGGTTTTCAACCGTCTCACGAACAACGGAAGGACGCAGGGCGTTTACCTGTCTAACGGCCTGCTATATATAAACGCAACGTACATGTCAACCGGCATCATATCCGACAAGGCAGGTCGGAACAAATGGAACCTGACGAGCGGCGAGCTAACGACCAACTACATGACCGCCAACTATATGACGGCCAACGGAACGTTCAAGTGCGGTTATACGAACTATTACACGATGTTGAACAGCTCTGGCCAGATGCGGGGATACAGAACCGATAACAGCAGCACGCGAAGCGTCGGATTCATCGACTACAGCACGTCGGTTCGCGACATCAACACCGGCGCTCTCTCGTATGGCTTGCAGTTGCAGGCCGAGGGAATCATACGCATGTCAGCGCCGCAAATGTCCGTCGCGAAATCTTCCAGCACGTCGGTTACCTCAACCACTGCCGGTACCGGCACTTTGTGGCTAGCTGGCTTTGACCACAACCCCGGCGAGGGTTGGGACATCTACACGTTGAAATCGTTCTACATGCCGTTCATCAACGGACTTTGCACGAGAGGTTTCTAGCTAAGGAGGAAACATGGCCGAGGATACAGCAGTTAACCCAACGGCAAGCGTGATCGTCGCTTACCTGGTTCATGACCCAATCGGCAACGTCGAGGGGTATATCAATGATTTCAGCCCTGACGTTTTACAGCAGGCTCAAGATAACGGCATGGTGATTATTGCCGAGTACAGCGACGGAAAGCGCGTGATTGTGGATGCCGCCGACGTGAAGGAGCCGCAGCCGTACATCAACGGCATCAAGATCGTTGCGCCAAGTTACGTCGATAAGCGCACCGCCGCTACCGTGGAGTGCTTCGCCGCGCTTGCCGAAATCGTCAACCCGTCTGTTGCCACGCTTGCCACAAGCGATGCGGCAAGCGAGCAGAAAGACCCAATCGAGCGGTTTATGACGGCGCTTGCCAACCTCAAGACGCTCGAATCTGACGGCGGCGATGCCTAATGAACGTGCAGACAATCGAGCTTGACGTTAACAAGCGAGGATGCGGCAACAACTGCATCAGCATCGCCCAGGGAGAGGGCGGAGGAACTACCATCAAGGCGCTTATCTACGACAACGGCGGCGAGCTGGCGTTGTCGGGATACAGCGCCTTTTTGGTTGCCCGATTGCCAGACCGAATCCACTACTACCGTGGCAGCGCTTCGGTCAACGGAAACACGATCACCTATGTTTGCGACGAATCGAAGCTCGCAAGCGTGCCTGGCTACACCGACGAAGCCTATTTTGAGATTGTAAAGGGCGATTTCCTGGCGCAAACGGAGCGCTTCGCCCTGGACATCCTGCGCAGCGCAAAAGACGGTCAGCAGCCCGCTCAGTCGTGGGACAACGCGATTGATGACCTTATCAAGCGCGGAGAAACGGCGGCAAAGAGCGTCGAAGCGGCTGTTACGGCGGCAAACGGCGCTGTTTCAAAAGCGAACACGGCGGCAGCGAAAGCGGATACGGCAACCGGCAAAGCCAACGCCGCCGCACGCGAAGCCAGCGCTGCAACCGGCAAAGCAAACGCCGCCGCAGGCGATGCCAGCACGGCGGCCGAAAAGGCAGCCGCCGCCGCAGGCAAGGCCAATACGTCGGCGGAAAAGGCCGACACCGCAGCGCAAGGCGCTAACGATGCGAAAACGGAAGCCCTCAAGGCGGCTGAGGAGGCGCGCGGCTCCATCAGCCCCGACAAGCGCATCTATCTGGCCTACGACACCGTGGGCGATACGGATTACATCTCTCTAGTCGATACGGAGGATTAAGCATGGCAAAAACCCACATCGCAGACCATGAGACGCTTGAGCGCGTGGCCGTCGCGCTTGAGAGCATGGGCGCGTCAACGGTGCCGATTTTCGATGCCGAAACAGGCCGCTACACCAACGCTTCGCTTGCCGCCTGGCTCGCGAAGATGCGCGACGGCAAGAACTACGGCGTGAGCATCCCGAAGGGCAACGCCACGGCCTGCACCAAGACGGGAGCAAACGCGGGAATCGCCAACCCGAAACCCGGCGTAATCGGTCGCGCCGCAATCGACCCTTACGTCAACCACGGCGCTTTCGTCTTCTTCGAGGTGAACGGCGGCGTTGACGCTGACGGCACGCCCTACGTAACGGCTATCGACGGTGACGGGCGCTTTTCGCGCAAGGACGATACGTGGATCATGACACCCGTTCTCTACACGCTCGAAACCGAGACTGACGATGCCGTCAACCTCACCGTTTCGGACACGCAGAACCAGGGCATGAAGGCGCAGCCCGCCGCGTACCTGCCGAACGGCGCTAAGCGCCCTTATATGCTCTATGCCAAGTACGCGCTTTCTGTCGATGCCGACGGCAAGCCGCGAAGCGTGAGCGGCGCAACCGTCAAGACCATGAGCATCAGCCACGATTCGGGCATCAACCTTATGAAGACGGCCACGACCGGCGATGCGCTCAAGGTCGCTGCCGATGATTGGTACGTCAAGGCGATGTTTCTGCTCAAGTACGCGACAAAGAACAGCCAGAGCGTCTTTGCTGGCTGCACCGGCCACACCGAGCAGGTCAACCCGACGCTTGCCGAGACGAATACCACGCGCGTTGTCGTGAAAAATGCAACAGCTGATGCCATTCCCGTTGGCTCCGCAATGATGTTCGGCACGCATACCGGCACCAGCACCGACCGTGGCACCGGCTACAACTATGACATCTTCAACGGCGCTAAGGTGCTCAAGAAGGTTGCCGTTGACGATTCCAACACGGCGCTCTACTTCGATGTTGCAAAGCCGTTCAACGTCGAGACTACCTATTACCTGTCTACCGCGCCGTGGAACACCGGCGCTTGCGACATGGTGGAGGGCGACGGTTCGCCGACGAGCTGCACCAGCGGTCGAGAGCCGTTCGTTGTGCAGGGCATCGAGCTTGGCTTGGGCATGTACGAGGTTCTGCAAAACGTGCTTGTCCAGTACACGGGAAGCGGCACCGCCGTTTGGGTCAACCCAGACACCAAGAACGAGAAGAGCGGTGCTCTTGCGTCTGGCGCTCTTTCCTGCGGCGCTTTCCCCGGCCCCGCAACCGAAGGCTGGAACTACGGCCTTTATTGCAAGACCGTCAACGGACTTATGATGCAGCAAGGCACCGGCGCTTCAACGTCGGTGGGCATCTGCGACGGCAACTATAAGGTTGCCGACACCGTTACCGGCCTGCGAGAGTGGCTTTCCCTCGGCAACTTGGGGAACAGGGGCAATGCTGGCCTTTGGTACGTCTACGGCAACTCCGGCACCGGCATTGCTTGGTGGTACATCGGCTCGCGCCGCTCTGCAAATGGTCGCTCCAGGGGTGAAGCGGCGTAAGCCGCGAGGGGACTTGTCCCCTTTGTAAAAACAAGCAGGGATTCGCGGCGCGTGGGCTGTCATGTTCTTGGCTTTCCCTCGGCAACTTGAGGAACAGGGGCAATGCTGGCCTTTGGTACGTCAACGGCAACAACGGCACCGGCAATGCTTGGTGGAACATCGGCTCGCGCCTACCTGGGTGATTTATCTCAAACAACCAGCTATCTATATCTATTTCCGCCGCGACTACCCGCCGCCGCTGGTGGCGAGCGGGGGCAGCCTGGCTTAACGAAGTGAAATCAGTCTTAAGACCAGCGGGCTAGTAACGGAAACGCGACCGCTCGCACGACATCCAGAGAGTTATAAGGTCAAAAAATTGAAGAGCTATTGCAAAGGGCTTCGCGTGGACGAAGCCCTTGTCATTTCCGCCTACGAATCCTGGCTTGATTCCAAGGCGGGCAAAAAGAACGCCTGGCGCGTTCAGCAGGAACACGGCAGCGCTTCGGCGCTGATTCAGGAGATCGTGCGCGAGGTCGAAACCCGCTCGCTCACGTTCCGCCCGATAAAGCGATACCGGCACCGCGAGCCGACCAACGGCAAGCTGCGCATCATCGGCGTTGAAAGCGTCAAACAGCAGGTTTGCGACTACGTGGCCGTTACCGCCATGTCGCGCCTGATCGATGCCAAAGTGGGCTTCTGGCAGGTTTCGAGCGTCCCCGGCAAAGGGCAGCTCATGGCCGCGCACGCCGTGCGCAGGTGGTCGCAGGAAGGCGGCTACTACGTGCATATGGACGTTCGCAAGTGCTATCCGTCCATAAAGGCAGACGTGGTGATGATGCTGCTTCGCCGCTACGTGCGAAGCCCCGACGTGCTCTATATCGCCGAATCGCTGCTCGCTACCTACGGCGGCGGGCTGGAAATCGGGAGCTATTTCAGCCTGCGGATGGCGCAGCTTGTGTTGTCTTTCGGCTATCACGAGGTTGAGAACATGCGCAAGGTGCGCCGAAACGCCAACGTTCCGCTTGTGACGCATCAGCTTTGGTACGCCGATGACATTTATTTGTTCGGGCGCGACAAGCGCGATCTTCGTAGCGCAACCCGCAAGCTGCAACGGTTCCTGCTCAAGGGCTTCGGCCTGCACGTCAAGCCGTGGAAGATAAGCCGCATAAGCGACGAAGAGCCTGTTGATGTCGTTGGCTACACGGTGCGCAGGAACCGCACCACGCTTCGCGGCTCTCTCTTCCTGCGTGCCTGCCGTGCGCTTCGCAGGTATAGGCGCTCACCGACGTTCAAGCGAGCGCGTAGGGCAACAAGCTACGGTGGCTGGTTTCGCCATGCAGATTGCGCCGACGTATGGCGCGACAACGGTTTCAGCAAGGTATTCAAGAAAGCCCGCGCACACATAAGCGCGGCAGAAAGGGGCAACCATGAGCGTAGCGACATGCAGCGCAACGCCGCTTGATGCGGTGATGGTAGAAGCACGGCCAGGCGGCGCGACCGCCGATGTTTGGCTTCGCCGAAACATCGAGAAGGACGTTGCAGACAACGGAGCCGATGCCGAAAAGGCAATCGAGTTCTACCGAGCGGACGAGCTGCATTTCGTAGCCGTCGGCGTTCCGACAGTCGAAAAGGTGACGGCGGCATTCGACGAGCTTTGGGACGCTCACGAGGATGACGAGCTTACCGAGCTTGAGCAAATCGACAAGCTCATTGAACAGCTTAAGGACACTCGCGCAGCGCTTGAGGACACCAACGCGGCGCTGCTCGAAATCGGCGATTTGGTAGGCGGTGAGCAGTAATGGCGAAGATCTACTACAAGGCCGTGAAGGCTGGCAAGAGAACGCTTGACAGCGTGCCGGAACGCTGGCGCGACGAGGTTAAGAAGCTGCTTGATGCAGACACGAAGGAGGAATAATGGAAGCTATCTACACGTTCACTGAGCCGCAAATCTGGGCGATTGGCGGCGCGCTTCTCATGATGCTTTTCGACATGGTTACCGGCATCGCCCAGTCGCTTTTCAACCATAACTTCAAATCTTCGACGATGCGCCAGGGCTTGGGACATAAGGCCACGCTGTCGCTCATCATCCTGCTTTCTATCTGCATCGAAATTCTTGGCGCACACATCGCAGGGCTTGATTTCGGCGGCGTTACCGTCTACGTCGTTTGCATCGCCATCATCGGCATGGAGTTTGCTTCCATCCTTGAGAATATCAAGCGAGCTTACCCGGAGCTTGCCGATGCACCGATCATGAAGATTTTCGAGCACGCGGACACCGACGAGATTACGAAGGCGATTGCCGATGAAGCCGCGAAGCGCGGCTAGTCTCAGGCTTGCCGTTGCCGCTCTGCTTGGCTTCGCCGTTGGCATGTGCATTTGGTTCGGTCTGACGGTTTCGCATGTCAACGATGACGTTAACGCGACGGCTCAGACGTATAAGCAGGGCTATAGCGACGGTTATATAGCCGCTTTTCCTGTATACGACAACGCGAAAACCAGCGCTAAGAGCGGCTATATGCCGCTCTTTTTGCAGAAAGACCCTCAATGGGCAAACGTTACCTACTCTGACGAGACTATAGGCACATACGGTTGCGGCCTTACGTCTGCGGCAATGGCCTTGAGCTACCTAACCAGCAAAGAGATAACGCCCGACCTTCTGGCGGCATTCGTCGGCGAAAGCTGCCTGACAGACCGCGTTAACGACATGGCTAAGTTTTCCGATTACCTGGCGAAAACCTACCACCTGCAAGCCCGCGATACGTTTTGGGGGACGGCAGAAGCGCTTAACGCGGTCGATGACGGCTGGGTTGTGTTCGCGGGCGTTTCCGGCGCTCTGGGCGAGCGCTCTTACGGCTCGCACGTCGTGATGATTTGGCGTTCTAACAGCGACGGCACCTATTTGCTTCGCGACCCCGATGACAGCGCTAATTCAATCAAAACATGGACAAAAGATGAGCTTCTAAGCGTCGAATTCATGCAATTCGACGCGGTGAGGGGATGATGCATATGAGCATGCGAGGATTCGACATATCAGACTGGCAAAAAGATATAGACATCAACGCCGTTGATTACGATTTCGTAATCTGCAAGGCCACGCAGGGGACTAGTTACGTCAACGGTTACTGCGATATCAACATCCAAAAGGCCAAGCAAGCAGGCAAGCCATGGGGCTTCTATCACTTCATGTGTGATTGCGACCCAGTGGAGCAAGCCGATTATTTCTATGCTAACTGCAAAAACTATTTCGGCGAGGGAATCCCCATCCTGGACTACGAAGACGGCGGGCGCATCGGCTCCGACGGCGCTAAAAGGTTCCTCGACCGCATCTACGAGCTGACCGGCGTTCGATGCCTGTTCTACACATATCGAAACGTCGTTCAAAGCCCGCACGATGACGAAGACTGGGGCGCTATCGCGCAAAACCACGCCCTTTGGGTTGCCCAGTGCGCCAACGACAACGTAACCGGTTATCAGGATTCGCCGTGGCTTCCCTCTGGTGGCTTCGGCGCGTGGAAGACGTGTGTCATGCATCAGTACACGTCTCATGGACGTATCGATGGTTACGGCGGCAACCTCGACCTTGATATTGCCTTCATGGATGCCGCCGCATGGGCACGCTATGCCAAGCCTAGCACGTGCAATGCGCAGCCTGTGGAATCTATCGAGCCAAGCGGCAGCGCCGCAGATATTGCCGCCGATGTTATGCGCGGCAAGTATGGAGACGGCGAAGAGCGCAAGGCCAAGCTTGGCGCTCGATTCGAGGAGGTGCAGAACCTTATCAACCGTGCAGCTATCGCAAGCGCCGACGAGCTGGCATCCGATGTGCTCAACGGACTTTTCGGCAACGGCGAGACGCGCCGCGCAATCCTCGGCAACAGATATGACGAGGTGCAAGCCGTCGTTAACGGCAAAGCAAATGCCGTTGACATCGACGCTTTAGCCCGCGCGGTGATTCGCGGCGAGTACGGAGACGGCGAAGAGCGCAAGGCCAAGCTTGGCGCTAACTACGATGCCGTCCAGAAACGAGTAAACGAGCTTATTTAACCTAAAATGCCCGCACCCTGTTAAGGGGTGCGGGCATTTCTGCGTTTATACGGCATTGCATCGAATCATTAACCTGGTGTTATCTTACGGCAGCTCGCGTTCGTTGTTCATGTCCTGTCGAATCAAGCTCTTGATGTACTCGGTTGTGTTGCCCTGATTTTTGAGCCATGTATACATGATCTCGTCTTCATCGTTCGGATAAAACCGAATTGTCAGCTGCTTTACCGATTTTTTACGGTAAGCAGAAGTTGCACGCCGCTGCGCTTCCGTTGCCATCTTACTTCCCCCGCTTTTCCCTGGCCTTGCGCCACATCCTGAAAGAAATAAACGAGATGATGAAAACCATGATTCCTGTTTTCATCGCGTCCCTCCTAAGTTAGAATAGCTTTGGCGTTCGGGCACCGCCGAAGCGGTGCCCTTTACCCTAACTAAGACCTCTTCTCATGCTTTCCCGGCTTGCGAGAGGTCTTTTCTTTTAGGGCTTGGATTCCTTCATCGAGCGCCTTTGCAAGGATTATGCCGATGATGGATACTGTCAAGTCCCATATTTTGTCATCCATTTTAACCACCTCCTTTCTTCCTTGTGTCTACTATTATAGGGTATACCCCATACTAACGCAAGTATCAATTTGAGTTTTGCTAACTTTTTTGCGCGCTAATCAGTGTTATGATGCAGAACCAGTTGTGAGAAACTTTGATTTCACGTCCATTTGCGGCTATAGTGGGGTTCGAACAAATAATCCGAGGCTCCACCAATAGTTACAGGCAGGTAGATATTCGTATCTACCTGCCTTTTCATTTCTAGCCCGTACCGCGGAGAATCGAACTCTGTGCAGGGCGCGAGCGTAAAGAAAACGCGTAAGCGTTTTTAGCCCGCGGGCGAGGACGCCGGCAGGCGGCCGAAGCCGGTGCGTGTTCGCGAAGCAAACACGCGGATTCTCCGCGCAAAGCCCCAACCCAAAACAGATGTGCTGCCGATGGTATTTCAGCTAGCCATGCCCAGCACCAACGGATTCCCCCACCCGCGGAGAATCGAACTCTATGCAGGGCGCGGGCGTAAAGAAAACGCCTCAGTGACGCAGAGTGGGACGCGCTTTCCCAATGGCAGCCCAGGCGGAAAGCCCATCCCGGAATCCGCGCTCAGACTGGGACGTAGTTTCCGGATGACACATCAGGCGGAAAGCCCATCCCGGAATCCGCGCTCAGAACGGGACGCGCTTTCCCAACGGCGGTCCAAGCGGAAAGCGCATCCCGTAATCCCGCCTCAAACTGGGACGCACTTTCCGCTGCACCTGCCGCCTCGAAAAACCTGCGCGCCCTCCATTCCAAAACTGGGTAGAAGAAAGCCAAAACGCAATCGCAGGAGGTCAATATGACTGCAGAAGATAAGGCAAAGAACGCCGGCAAGGTCGCGCTCGTCTTGGAGGGTGGCAGTTTTCGTGGGCAGTTTACCGCCGGCGTGCTCGACGTTCTCATGGAGGCCGGTGTCGAAATTCCGGCGGTGTACGGCGTCTCGGCCGGTGCGCTCAACGGCGTCAACTACAAGTCGCACCAGATCGGCCGCACCAACCGAGTCAATTTGACCTTCTGCAACGACAGCCGCTACATGGGCGCCGCGTCGTTTGCGTCCACGGGTTCCATCGTGGGCTACGACTTTATCTTCAACGACGTCCAGGACCGCCTGGATCCTTTTGATAACGAGACGTTCGACGCGAGCCCCATTGAGATGTACGCCGTCGCGACGGACATGCTCTTTGGAACCGCCACGTACCTCCCGGTCAAAAGCGCCGTGCTCGATCTCGACGCCGTGCGCGCCTCGACCTCGCTGCCGCTGGTGACGCCGCCGGTCGAGATTGACGGGCACAAATACGTCGACGGCGGCGTGGCCGATTCGGTTCCTATCGAGCATGTGCTCGAGGAGGCCGGCTTCGAGCGCGCGGTTGTCATTGTCACGCAGGACCGCTCGTACGAGAAAAAGCCCTACGAGTTTATGCCTGCCGCGCGCGCCCGCTATGCCGACTACCCCTACCTGCTCGAGGCTATCGAGACGCGCCACGACCGTTACAACATACAGCGCATGCACCTGTGGAAGTATGAGCGCGAGGGCCGTGCGTTGGTCGTCGCTCCGCAAAAGCCGGTCGAGGTCGGCCATGTCGAGCACGATCCGGCAAAGCTTTTGGACCTGTATATCCAGGGCCGTCAGGAGGCAAAGCGCCTGCTCGCGGAAATCCAAGAGTTCGTTGAGCGCTAGCGACGGCGAACCCTCAAAAAATGACAACAGCTAAAGAGTTGGAAAAATCACGGCTCGTGGATGACATGTGCAGAAACTCTGGTCGGAGCCAAAATACCTGTTGACTCGTACGGCGAGCGGGGTAATATGGACGGGTTACTTGCAGAGCCCCGTGAATCTCTGTAACAACACGTACTGTACATGGAGGAGTCTAAGTGATTTCGAAATCGACTCACTACGCCAAGCAGGGCGAGGTCCAGCGCAACTGGGTTCTCGTCGACGCCGATGGTGCTGTCCTGGGCCGTCTTGCCACCCAGATCGCAATGATCCTGCGCGGTAAGAACAAGCCCCAGTTCACGCCCAACAGCGACTGCGGCGACTTCGTTGTCGTCATCAACGCCGATAAGGTCCAGCTTACCGGTAACAAGGCCGACACGAAGACCTATTATCGCCACAGCGGCTACAACGGCGGCCTCAAGGCTGAGAGCTTCCGCCAGGCTATGGAGAAGCACCCGGAGAAGGTCATCGAGCGCGCCGTTCGCGGTATGCTGCCCAAGACCACCCTCGGCCGTGCCCAGATGACCAAGCTTAAGGTCTACGCTGGTGCCGAGCATCCGCATGCTGCCCAGAACCCCACGAAGATTGAGCTGGAGGCTTAAAGATGGCTGAGAACACCGTTGTCTACCAGGGTACCGGCCGTCGTAAGAACGCCGTCGCCCGCGTCCGTCTCGTCCCCGGCACCGGCAAGGTGACCATCAACAAGCGTGACGCCGAGCAGTATTTCGGCCGTCATCAGCTCGTTGAGAACGCCCTTGCTCCCTTCAAGGTGACCGACACCGCCGGTCAGTTCGACGTTATCGCTCTGTGCGATGGCGGCGGCATCTCCGGTCAGTCCGGCGCTCTGCGCCTGGGCATCGCTCGCGCTCTTCTGAACGCTGGCGACTACCGTGCTGACCTCAAGAAGGCCGGTTTCCTTACGCGCGATGCTCGCGTGGTCGAGCGCAAGAAGTACGGCCTCAAGAAGGCCCGCCGCGCTCCCCAGTTCTCCAAGCGCTAAGGTTTTATCTCCTTTCGAGATACAATGTACAAGCGGGGCCTGCCGATTCCTCGGCGGGTCCCGCTTTTCTTTTTCGACTAGGGTGGGCGGTTGCATATCGCCTGCTAGGGAAGGAGCGATCCTATGCCCCAGAACATCTTCGGTACCGACGGCGTCCGTGGCGTCGCCAACGCCGATCTTTCGTGCGATCTTGCGTTTCGCCTGGGTCGCGCGGCGACCAAGTTCCTTGGTCCGGACATTTGCATCGGCCGTGACACGCGTCTTTCGGGCACCATGCTCGAGAGTGCGCTGACCGCCGGCATTATGGCCGAGGGCGGCCGCCCGCATTGCTGCGGCGTTATCCCTACGCCGGCCGTGGCGCTGCTCACTGTCCAAAATGAGCTCGACGGCGGCATCGTCATCTCTGCTTCGCACAATCCTCCGGAGTTCAACGGCATCAAGTTCTTTAGCCGCAAGGGCATGAAGCTTCCCGATGCTGTCGAGGAAGAGATCAGCGCTTGGGTCATGTCCGAGGAGGCCATGGCTGCCGATACGCTGCCGACCGGTGCCGGCGTGGGCCACATCATCAAGATGAAGGACGCTCGCAAGGCATACGTCGACCACGCCATCGATACGCTTGATGGCCTGAGGCTTGATGGCCTGGTCGTTGCCGTTGACTGCGGTCACGGTGCTTCCTGCCAGACTACGCCCGCCGCGCTGCAGCGCCTGGGTGCCACGGTCCATGCCATCAACACCGATTACTGTGGCACCGACATTAACGTTGAGTGCGGCTCCACCCATCTTGAGCCCCTGCGCGAGCTCGTGCTGCGCACCCATGCTGACATCGGTCTGGCCCACGACGGCGACGCCGATCGCGTGCTGTTCGTGGACGGCGAGGGCAATGAGATCGACGGTGACTACATCCTGGCTATCTGCGGTTCTGACCTCGCCGCCCGCGGGAAGCTCGCCAACTCCGAGATTGTCTCGACCGTCATGTGCAACCTTGGCTTCTCCATCGCTATGAAGGAGCAGGGCTTCGAAATGGTTCAGACCGCCGTGGGCGATCGCTACGTTCTGGAGCGTATGCTCGCGGATGGCGCCGTCATCGGCGGCGAGCAGTCCGGCCACATCATCTTCCTGGAGCACAACACCACCGGTGACGGTCTGGTGACGGCTCTGCAGCTGCTGGCCGTGCTCAAGCGCACCGGTCGTACCCTCACCGATCTTGCCGGCATCATGAAGAAGTACCCGCAGGTACTCGTCAACGTGCATTCCGACAACAAGGCTGGTCTGGACGATTGCCAGCCCATCTGGGATGCCGTCGCTGCTGCCGAGAAGGAACTTGACGGCCGTGGTCGCATTCTGGTGCGTCCGAGCGGTACCGAGCCGCTGGTCCGCGTGATGGCCGAGGCCGAGACGCACGAGCTGACCCAGCGCGTTGTCGACGACATCGTCGAGGTTGTCAAGCGCGAACTTCCCTAATGGTCAAAAACGAGTGCCAAGTGGTAAACTGTTAAGGCTATTTTGGTCGATTGGTATGTCCGAGGGGGAGCATGTTCACTAAAGTCCTAAGGTCTTTTGGTATGCGTGGTCGAGTCCTTACGCTGGATGCTCCCATCTCGGGCGACGTCATTCCGCTTTCCGAGGTAAACGACCAGACATTTGCCACCGGCCTTTTGGGCCAGGGCGTGGCGATTCAGCCTACCGGCACGCGTGTGATTGCACCGGCTGATGCCAAGGTCGAGGCCATTTTTCCCACGGGTCACGCTGTTGCGCTTAACACGGTCGATGGTTTGGACGTGCTCATCCACGTTGGTTTGGACACTGTTCAGCTTGAGGGCAAGCATTTTAGCGTGCATGCACAGGTGGGCGATGTCGTCCATAAGGGCGACGTGCTCATCGAGTTCGATCGCGAGGCAATTGCTGCCGAGGGCTACGATGTGACGGTTCCCATCTTGGTGTGCAACTCCGTTGAGTTCTCGAGTATCAAGGGCTCCGTTGGCGTGCATGTCGAAGAGATGGACCAGCTCATCGTTGCTCGGGAGCGCTAGCAAGTGCACGTGGCCATTAGCCTACAATTCAAACACGTTTATGGAGGGCGCCCTTGAAAGAGGGCGCCCTCCGTGGCAAGATGGGATTTGTCCGAAGCTAAACGGCTTTGGGTCACCGTGGACGGGCAGGGGCCTCGACGCGGCTAGACACGAGACACATACATTACGCGACCTCGCCCTGGTGGCCGCACACGTTGGTTGCGGCCGACGCGGGCCGCGGGCAAGTGCTTGTAAGGGGAGCCTTGCCTCTCTTGTACGAGAAAGGACGCGTAATGAAGATCATTAAAGCTAAAGACTACGAGGATATGAGCCGCAAGGCCGCCAATATTATCTCGGCGCAGGTTATCCTCAAGCCCGATTGCGTGCTGGGTCTTGCCACCGGCTCCACCCCGATCGGTGCCTACAAGCAGCTCGCTGCTTGGTACGAGAAGGGCGACGTCGACTTTGCCGAGGTCAGCACCTACAACCTGGACGAGTATCGCGGCCTTTCGCACGACGATCCCCAGAGCTATCACTACTTCATGCGTGAGAACTTCTTCGATCACATCAACATCGACCTGAACAACACGCATGTGCCCGACGGTTCCAACCCCGACGCCGCCGCTGCCTGCTCTGAGTACGACAAGATCGTCGCCGCCGCCGGTTACCCGGATCTGCAGCTGCTCGGCATTGGCAACAACGGCCACATCGGTTTCAACGAGCCCGATGACCACTTCTCCAAGGGCACGCACTGCGTCGACCTCACCGAGAGCACCATTCAGGCCAACAGCCGCCTGTTCGACAGCATCGACGATGTTCCCCGTCAGGCCTACACCATGGGTACCCAGACCATCATGTATGCCCGCATGATCCTAGTCGTCGCCAACGGCGAGGCCAAGGCTCAGGCCGTGCATGACATGTGCTATGGTCCGGTTACGCCCGCGTGCCCGGCTTCGATCCTGCAGCTGCACACCAACTGCGTTGTCGTTGCCGACGAGGCCGCCCTTTCGCTCTGCGAGTAGCGCGAATCCTGCATCTCGACATAGCCTTGCCTAAGGCCTCCGCTTTGCGGGGGCCTTTTTGTTATCCCTCTCCGCCCGCTTGACCAAAATCTTGCCGCAAGCTTGACGAATGCCGGATGCCCAACAGCTTGATTCATTCCATACCAGATTCTATGCAAAAATGCCACTAAAAGGTCGTAGACGGTAGCGGGTGCTAGGCGAGTTGAATGACATAGCTGAACCTTGTTCATTTGCGTTACACTGCCGCTTAGATGGGACAAGCTGACAAGCTCATTTACCTGCTTAAAGACCGATTAGTCGGGGGATTAATAACAATCGGCCCTCGCTGTACAAAAACTTGCCGCTTGCGTACCAAAAGACAACCTAGAACACAAGGTCGCTCTATTCATAGCGCGGCTTGTATGGTCTTGCGGTTACAGTGTCCATACGGTCGAGTTGAGGAGTGGGCATGGTAAACGATTTGGGCAGTATGGACGACCTCGAGCTGATGCCGCTGGGCGGTGGCTATATGGTGCGACGCGAACGCTTGATGAATGAGCTTCTCGCCAAGGGCCGAAAGGCCGGCATCGTGGTTCTTTATGCGCCCGACGGGTTTGGGAAGACCTCGGTGCTGCTGCAGTACACCCATGAGGTTAAATGCGACCCGACGCGAGGCCCCGTGCGGATTATCGAGGCCGATCGCGCCACTGGGCGCGAGGTGTTTATGCAGCTCGAGGTGGTTACCGAAGAACTCAAAGACAAACCGCACTCCCTTATCGCGATTGATAATGTGCCAAACCTCGATCAGCACGATACCGAAGACCTCATCGACAGGATTCGCGGCCTGCGCGCTATGGGGGTGGGGGTCTTTATCTCCTGCCGTCCTTCAAATCGTCAACTGATTCAGGGGCTGGGCGATTCGGTTAAGATCAATGCGCAGATGCTCAAGGTGCATGCCTATGAGTATTCGGCGTGGGCATCGGCGTTTTCGATCAGCACATCGCTCGACTTTTATCAGCTCACGCAGGGCGTGCCCGAGCTCGTTTCGGCATTGCAGACGGGTCTGTATGGCCAAGGCGACGTAGCCGGTCTGCTCGAAAACGAGATTGTCAACGTATATGGCGCGGCACTTGTCGACCTGGCTTCGCTCGACAATAATGCACTGTTTTGCGTGGCATGTCTCATGATTTTGATGGGCGAGGGCAATATCGCAGAACTCGAGGCTTGCGGGGTGAGGCTATCGATGGTCGACCAGTCCTACTTCGTACGCGACTACCCGATCTTTGGCTTGGACCCCGCCGAGCGGAGTTTTACGTGTCTGGGCACGGAGGATAACGGACGCTTGCGCTTGCGTAAGTTGGTGGCCGAGGTTCGCCCCGAACTTGTTCCGAGGGCGGCCCGGATTTTGCTTAAGGCGGGCCGATGCGATGCGGCGATGGGCCTGGCGGACGCTTTTTTGGACCGTGATGCGGTCCTTGAACTTGCTGGGCAGTATGGGGTCGATCTGGCTCTGACGGGGCACGGGGCCGATATCTGCCGAGCAGCGCTGGGCACGATCGATGCCGAGGATCCGGCTCCAGAGCCAACGCCTGCCGAGGCGCTTGGCGTATATCTGGCAGCGGTCAGCGTGTCCAATACAAAGCTCGCTCGCTATATGGCATCGGTCATCGAGCGCGGGGGCGAACGGGCGGCCTGCGAAATAGACCCTGTTTCATGGAGGGTGGCCCAGACACTGACGGCTGTTTGCTATGGGGACAACGGGCTTGGGCTTCCTACGAACCTGACCGTGCCAGAAATCGAGACATCCCATACCGCACTCGATATGTTGTCCGCGCATATCGAGGTCAAGCGCTGCCTGACCGAGCGGGGAGATGACGGCGGCGTTCTACAGCAGCTCAAAACGAGCAAGGCCTACGACTGCGAGCTCGACATCGCGGGGATTGTTATACGGGCCGACAGCATGCTGGTGGAGCTTTTTGACGGGTCGTTTGCGGGAACCGACGAGCGCGACGACGAGATGACGGTGGTGCGGGAGGCGCTCGACGTACGTGGGCTCAAGGCGATGGCTATCTGGGTGCGCATGGTGTTGGCGGCACGGCGGCTCCTTTCCGGCTTGCCGGTAACCGACGACGCGGCATTCAACGAGCTCGATCGTTTTGCCGTGCGCATGCGCGACAACCAGATTCAGCTGTTTGGCCTGTTGCTAGAAGGCTGGCAGTCGCTGGCAGAGGGACGGCCGGTTAATGCAAAGTTCCGTGCGGTCCAAGTGCTCAAACTTGCCGAGGAGTCGATTGCGTACATGCGCGATAACGCATTGCTGTTGGAGCGCGCGGCGTATCTGCGTAACACCTCGATGGTTTCGGTGCGCGAGGAAGCGGAGCTACTCGATATAAGCCAGACGCAGGTTGGTGGAGCGGAGGCCTGGATGGTGGCGCTGCATTTGGCCTGTGCGGGCCGAGACAGCGATCTTGCGGCCTGGATGTCCATGAATCGTGCGGGGATTCTGGAGCCATCGTATCGGCTCTTTGCGCGCCTTGCCATGCATTGTCTGGGCGAGCCGGCGACCAGGATTCGCAAGAAGCTTCCCGTGCGCGAGCTGTCGCGGTACTCGCTGCGCGATGATCTGGAAGGGGAGGGCGAGCGCCTGTTCCAGGCCGGCGAGGTTGAAGCCGTTGATACCATCGACCATATCGAGATTCGCATGTTTGGTGCGTTCCGCGCCGAGCGCGACGGGTTTCCCATCACGGACAAAATGTGGCGCCGCAAGAAGGCGGCGACACTTGCCGAGCGGCTTGCGCTGGGCATGGATGCGCTCGTCGACCGCGAGACGCTGGCCATGGAGTTGTGGCCCCATGCCGAGTTCAATAGCGCCCGCAACAACCTGTACTCGACGATATCGCGCTTGCGGTCGGCTTTGGGACCGACGCCGGATGGCAAGTCGTGTGTGCTCATCCAAAATGAATGCATCGGACTCAACGGCGACTACGTCAAGACCGATGTACGGCTGTTTGACCAGATAAGCCGCGAGGTTTTGGGAAATCGCACGGGTGCGCGCGGGCCCCATTTAGTTGAGCTGTGCCTTAAGATTGAGCAGCTTTATGCCGGACCGCTGTATGTTCCCAATGGCTGTAATCCCACCTACTTTTTGCGTATGCGACGCATTATGCAGTCAAAGTACATCGATTGCATGATTAAGGGAGCAAATGCCGCTCTAGAAGAAAACGATCTGCAGTCGGCGATTTGGCTGGCGGAGTCGGGTCTTCGACAGGAAACGGCGCGTGAGGATATGGTGCGCTGCGCCATGCGTGTCTACAGTGCGGCGGGGCGGAGGCGCGATATCGTCGAGCTATACAGTGGGCATATGCACCATCTGAGGGAGCAGGTCAATGGCGTACCCGAGCCCGAGACGCGGCATCTATATGAGCGCTTGGTGGAGGGTCGGCTCAACCGCGTGCTGGTCGAGCGATAAAAAACGGGCGCCCGAAGTACTTGGGCACCCGTAAGCTTGCTATGTGTCGGCTCGCCGGATCATTGGCTCTTAGACGAGCTTGATCTTCTCGATGTCCTTGCGCGAGGACTCGCGATACAGCGAGAACTTGCGGCCGATAACCTGAATGACGTCGGCGTGGCAGCGCTCGGCGAGCTCCTCGGCGGCCTCACGGGCAGAAAGGCTGGAGCCATCGAGCACGGAGCACTTAACGAGCTCGTGCTTCTCCAGGTAGGCGACCGTCTGCTCGACGGTGCCCTCGTTGACATCGGACTTACCGATGATGATGGCGGGGTTGAGGTGATGGGCCATGCTGCGAAGCTGCTTGACCTGGGCTCCTGTCAGTGCCATGGGTTCTCGCTTTCTATGTATGGGGCGCCCCGCGACGGGGCCTTAATCTACGTGAGCTGTCCCACGATAGCGCAGGAACGGCGCGGTGTGGAGCGCGTTTGCCCAGTTCAAAAAGAATGCGGATGCCGAGGTGATGGGCAGTGCGGGCTGTGAACGGGCTACGAGCGGGATTCAGAGACCGGTTCCCATGCAATAAACGCCCAGCGAACCTTACGGATATGGTCGAGCATATAGCGCCCCTGCGGCACGCCCTTGGAGCCCGGCTCGCCGGCATGGGGGTTTTCGATCATGTGCTGAGCGATATAGTCGCGCAGGCGGTCGATCTTATCCTCGTTGCCATGCTCGAGCATACGGGAAAAATCCGCCACGCCTGCCTCAAGGCTATCGAAGGTATCGCGACGAGGCGATTCAAAGTATGTAACCTGCGGCAACGCACCCATCTGAATGAGGATGTTGAAGGCGTACACAAAGCCATTGCTGCAGGTAACCGAGGCGCCGATAGCGTTCATCAAGTGCAGATCATAGCGCGGGCTGGAGTTAGCGACCATCGTGACAGTACAACGCCGACGAGCCGCACGGTCAAGCTTGGCAAGCGCACCTTTTAGATTGGTCGTCGTAACCGACCGACTGGCAAAGGCAACATCCACCGTTTTCGCGACCGGTCCAACCAAATCCCAATCATCATCCCAAGCAAGCTCAAGCGGCGTAATGCGATCCTCGAGCCCATAGTACTCAATACCAGCATCAAGCGTGCCCAACATGGCAGGGGAAAAATCAGCTGCAATCACGGGATGCCCGTCTTGCGCAAGCGGAATAGCAATCGACCCAGCTCCACACCCCATATCGAGCACCGACTCGCCGGGCTCAAGTGCCAACAGCTTTATAAAATCCCGAGCATAAGGGGCAGTCTCAAGAGGTCGAAAATGTCGAGCTCGCTTATCCCATTCAAAAGAATCATCAGCCCGATGCCGAGCGGCCTGCAGACGCATCCATTCGCCATTCCAATCCGCAGCAAGCAGCTCAGAACGAATCTCCCCATCAACCACGGGCCAACCTCCTCACACAACAAAAAAAGCGGCCCCTCCCAAAAGAAGAGCCGCAACAAGCATATATCAGAAAAAGAACCGTTCCAACGCCAAAACGCCGCACCAGCCAAGTGGTGCAGGAGCGAAGCAACTGCAACCGGGATAGAACCCAACTGAGGTCCCGTTGTGCGAGGAGCCCCGGGGAGGACAAATATATAAGGTCGATCGCGAGTTCCGCACGAGCCGGAGAGCACTTAATGTGCTCTCCGTGCGAGTCAGGACTGTCCGAGCAGGCGACCTTATATATTTGCCCTCCCCGGGGCTCCTCGCCAGCACCCCTCAGCTAGTTCTTGAGCGAGTTCAGCGGTGCCGGGAAGCGTCCACCGCGATGGGCAAGCACGGTGCCGGCGTTGGGGTTCACCGGCATGATGGGCGCACGGCCGAACAGGCCGCCGTACTCGACGCAGTCACCCACGCCCTTGCCGATGGCGGGAATCACGCGGACGGCCGTGGTCTTGTTGTTGATGACGCCGATGGCCATCTCGTCGGCGATGATGCCGGCGATGGTCTCGACCGGGGTGTCGCCGGGGATGGCGATCATGTCCAGGCCGACGGAGCACACGCAGGTCATGGCCTCGAGCTTCTCGAGCGAAAGCGCGCCGGCTTCGACGGCGGCGATCATGCCGGCGTCCTCGGACACGGGGATAAAGGCGCCGGAAAGACCGCCCACGCTGGAACTGGCCATGACGCCGCCCTTCTTGACGGCATCGTTGAGCATGGCGAGCGCGCAGGTCGTGCCCGGGCCACCGCAGGTGCCCACGCCGATGATCTCGAGAATGCGGGCAACGGAGTCGCCGATGGCAGGCGTGGGGGCCAGCGACAGGTCGACGATGCCCTTCTCGACACCCAGGCGATGGGCGGCCTCGCGGCTCATGAGCTCGCCGGCGCGGGTGATCTTAAAGGCGGTCTGCTTAATCTTCTCGGCGACTTCCATCATCGATGCGGAATCGGGCAGCGTCTCCAGGGCTGCGGCCATAACGCCGGGGCCCGAGACGCCTACGTTGATGACGGCGTCGGCCTCGCCACCGCCGTGGACGGCGCCCGCCATAAACGGGGAGTCCTCGACCATGTTGGCAAAGCAGACAAACTTGGAAGCGCCGACGGAATCCTGGTCGGCCGTGAGTTTAGCGGCATCGATGATGGTCTGGGCGGCCATAAGCACGGCGTCCATGTTGATGCCAGCACGCAGGCTGGCGACGTTGACGCTGGAGCAGACGCGGCTGGTGGTAGCGAGCGCCTGGGGGATGGACTGGATGACGCGGCGGTCGGCGTCACCGATGCCCTTCTGGACGAGTGCGGAGAAGCCGCCCAGGTAATCGATGCCGAGTGTTTCGGCCGCGCGGTCGAGGGCATGCGCGATGGGGGTGAGGTCTTCATCCTTGCAGCATGCGGCGATCTGTGCCACCGGGGTGACGGAAACGCGCTTGTTGACGATGGGGATACCGTACTCGCGCTCGAGGTTCTCGGCGGTCTCGACCAGATGCTCAGCCGTGTGCGTCACGTGGTCGTAGATCTTCGTGTACATGCGGTCGAGGTTCTCGTCACCGCAACCCATGAGCGAAACACCCATGGTGATGGTCCTGATGTCGAGGTTCTGCTCCTCAACCATGCCGCGGGTTTCCGCGATTTCTGCGGGCGTGATCGCCATCCTTGCGCTCCTATCTGCCAAAACGAGCATAGTCTTATCTATTCTAACGTGCCGCACGTGCCAAGTGGCGCATGCGGCACGTTTTGGTGCTCGGTTGTTTCCGTTGTGTTACTGCCCAAAGACCTCTTCGGCGATGCGCGCGCTTTCGGCGGCATCCTTGGCGTAGTAGTCCGCGCCGATCTGCTTGGCGTATTCGGGGGTGAGCACGGCGCCGCCCACGATGATCTTGACGCCCGGAACCTCGGCATGGAGCAGCTTGATGGTCTCCTCCATGGCGACGACGGTGGTGGTCATAAGCGCCGAGAGGCCGACGAGTTTGATATCGCGCTCCTTGACGGTCTTGAGTACCTCCTGCGGATCGACGTCGCGGCCCAGGTCAAAGACGGTGTAGCCGTAGTTGTCGAGCAGCATTTTGACGATGTTCTTGCCGATATCGTGGATGTCGCCCTTGACGGTGGCCACGCAGATCTTGCCCTTGTCGGCAATCTCGCCGGCGGGCATCAGGCGCTTAATGGTGTCGAAGCCCACGCGTGCGGCCTCGGCCGAGGCCATGAGCTGCGGCAAGAAGAACTTGCCCTGGTCAAAGAGGACGCCCACCTCGTCGAGGGCGGGGATAAAGTGATTGTTGATGAGGTCCATGGCGTCGTGGTCTGCTAGCAGACGCTCGGTCTCGGCAGCGATCTCGCCTTTGCGGCCCGAGACGACCATGTGGCGGATGGGGTCGTCGTTGCCGTCGGTGCTGGTGACACCAGCGGCGGGCACGGTGTCGGTCGATGCGGCCTGAGCTGCTGCCGGGTTGGCGGCGATCTTGTACGGATCGGTCCAGCCGGCATAGCGCTCGATGTATCCGGTCGAGCCCTCGTCCTCAACGCTCAGGACGCGATAGCTGTAGACGGTGTCCATAAAGCGCTTGGAGCCCGGGTTCATGATGGGGGCGTCCAGGCCCGCGCCGAAGGCGGCAGCCAAAAAGACCGAGCCCAGCAGCGGGCGGGCGGGCAGGCCAAAGCTGATGTTCGACACGCCAAGCGCGCATTTGACGCCCAGGCGCTCCTTGCACAGGGACATGGCGCGCAGAATCTGCTCGGCCTGGCGTTGATTGGTCGAGGCGGTCATGACCAGGCAGTCGATGAGGATGCGGTCCGGGCCGATGCCGTAGCGGGCGGCCTCGGCCACGATGCGCTCGGCGATGGCGAAGCGGGCCTCGGCGGTATCGGGGATGCCGCCTTCGTCGAGCGTAAGGCCGACGACGTTGGTGCCGTAGTGGGCAACCAACGGAAAGATCTCATCCATGATCTGTTGCTTGCCGTTGACCGAGTTGATGATGGGCTTGCCGGCGTAGCGGCGTACGGCGGCCTCGACGGCGGCGGGATCGGTGGAGTCGATCTGCAGCGGCAACAGCGTGGAGCCTTGGAGCTGCTCGGTCGCCTGCTGGATAATCTTGACCTCGTCGATCTCGGGCAGGCCCACGTTAACGTCCAAGATGTCGGCGCCCTGTTCTTGCTGGCTGATGCCCTGGCTCACGACGTAGTCCAGGTCGCCGTCGCGCAGGGCCTGCTGCAGGCGCTTTTTGCCGGTGGGATTGATGCGCTCGCCGATGACGGCAATCTTGTGGCCGTCGCAGGGGAGGTCCACCACGGTCTGGGCGCTTGTGACCGACATGCTGGGCTTGCGGTGGCGCGGACTGGGCGTGTGGTTATCGATAAGCGTGCGCAAGGCGGCCATGTGCGCCGGCGTGGTGCCGCAGCAGCCGCCCACGACGCTCACGCCGTCCTCAATCATGCCGGCGACGGCCTCGGCGTATTCGGGTGCCTGGATATCAAAGACGGTATTGCCGTCATCGTCCACGCGGGGCAGTCCCGCATTGGCCTGCACCATAACGGGCTTGTCCGTAACGGTGAGCATACGCGCGGCGAGTCCTCGGAGCTCGGCCGGGCCCTGGCTGCAGTTGATGCCCAAAACGTCGGCGCCGATGGCGTCGAGGGTGATGGCGGCGACCTCGGGGCTCGTGCCCAAGAAGGTGCGGCCGTCTTCCTCAAAGGTCATGGTGGCAAAGACGGGCAAGTCGGAATTCTCGCGGCAGGCGAGGACTGCCGCCTTGATCTCGGCCAGGTCGGTCATAGTCTCGATAATAAAGAGGTCCACACCCGCGGCGACGCCGGCGCGCACTTCCTCGGCAAAGAGGTCGTAGGCCTCGTCGAAGCTGAGGGTACCCAAGGGGCGCAGCAGCGCGCCGATGGGGCCGATATCGCCGGCGACGTAGTGGGCACCGGCTGCGCGGGCGCAGGCGACAGCGGCGGCAAAGACATCTGCCACGGTGGCGGTACCGTCGAGCTTGTGGGCGTTGGCGCCAAAGGTGTTGGCGGTGATCACGTCGCAGCCGGCCTCGACGTACTGTCGCTGAATGTCGGTAATGACCTGGGGCTCCTCAAAGTTGAGCAGCTCGGGCAGGGCGCCTGCCTTCATACCAGCGGCCTGCAACATGGTGCCCATGCCGCCGTCGAACAGCAAGTGCACCGTGCCCTCGATGGCCGCACGCAGGCGATCGTCCTTAATGCGCAGATCGTCGATCGTGCGCGTCTTGTACGCGGCGCCGTTGCAGCGCGCGGCATTGACAGGTGCCGCCAGCGCAGCACCGTCCAGATCATGAGTGATAAGCGGAGTAAACATCGAGGGCTCCTAATGGCTGGAATAGCAGGTGGTGTGGGCGGCACGGAAGCGACAGTGCTCGCGCATGCGGCAGATATTGCAGGTGGGGCGGCTCTGGGCGTCGTGGACTTCGCCGTCAAACAGACCAATCACCGCGGTCACGCTCTTGGTGGGCATGAGCAGGCTGGTGGGCGTGACGGTAAGCCCGATGAGCCGCGTGGCGTTGAGCGCATTCACGATCGAGCGCTGGGCCGAGAGCGGGCAGTCGCCATAGCCGGGACTAAAGCGCCAGTTGCCGGCGAGCCCATGAACGGCGGCGTCCGTCTTGACCTGCTGGTCCATTTGCTCAACGGCGGCTTCTACATAGGCAGAGCATGCGGCGTCGAGCACGGCTCCCTCTAGGGGCTGCTGAGCTCCCGTGGTGCGCAGACGACGCTCGGCGTCCATGCCGAGGGTGCATGCCATGAGCGCGGCCATGCGGGCGTCCTTGAGATGTCGATAGATGTCGCGACCGCGCAGCTCAACGTTGGTGCCAACCAGACGGATGCAAGGCTCTCCCTGCTCGTCCACGCCCGTGGCATCGACGGTAAACACGCGCCGCACGCCGCGGGGCTCAATGTCCAGCTCAAGGCGCTCGACCACAAGCTCAATACGTCGTGACAGCTCGGGCTCAATCTGCTGGCCGCCGTAGCCCAGATACCGCAGCATCTCGGCACGGTCGACACGGGGATGGTGCGCAGCATCGACACGGTAAAGCGCCGGCGACGCAAGGTCGGCCGGCACTTCGACAGCGGTTGTATCGATGTGCGGTTTTTCCATTACCCCAGGCGCTCCATAATGGTCGCGGCGATCGCAGGACGATTCATAGTGTACAGGTGCAGACCGGCGGCACCGTGCTCCTTAAGGTCGCAAAGCTGACGGGCGGCATAATCTACACCGGCTGCCTGCAGGCTCTCGGGGTCGTTCTCGTACTTGGCGAGAATCTTGATGACGGGGGAGGGCAGCGATGCGCCGCACATAAAGACCATGCGGCTGATCTGGGACTTGCCCATAAACGGCATGATGCCCGCGGTGATGGGCACCGTGATGCCCGCCTTGTCGGCAAGCTCGCGGAAGCGGTAGAAGCACTCGTTGTCAAAGAAGAGCTGCGTCACAAAGAAGCTCGCGCCGGCGTCCTGTTTTTGCTTGAGGTATTCGACCGAAGCGTTGAGGTCCTCACAGGCAATGTGGCCCTCGGGGTAGGCCGCGGCGCCCACGCAAAAGCCGGCGTCGACGAGCTCTGGGATGAGGTCGCGGGCGTAGGCGTAGTCCGAGGCGGGCTTGTCGTCCTCGGTCGCGCCAGCAGGAAGATCACCGCGCAGGGCCAGCACATTTTCTACGCCGGCGGAGCGGTATTCGTCGATCTTGGCGGCGATGTCGGCATGCGTGCGGCCAACGCAGGTAAGGTGCGCCACCGAGGGCGTATTGAATTCGCTCGTAATCATATGCGCGATGGGGGCGGTGGTGGCGCCGTTGCCCGAGCCGCCGGCAGAGCAGGTGACCGAGACAAAGCTCGGCGAAAGCTTGCACAGATTGCCTGCCACTTCGCGAGCCGTGTCGAGGGTCAGCTCGCCCTTGGGCGGGAACATCTCAAACGAAACGGGTGCGGTGCCCTGGGATGCTGCCTGCTTAAAAACCTCGTCGACGCGCATATCGTGCTCCTTTAGATACGTAATAGTGTGATGTGTTGTAAGGATTCTACAGCACCACTGTGTCACGGTGGAGTTTCACTCGCTATTCGGGGATACCAATCAAAGATGCCTTGCTATCGACATTCCCTATAGCAGAGCGGTCAATCTGGGATGGGGCTATAAAGACTGGTATCTGATGCGAAATACCAGTTAATAGAGCCCCATCCCAAATTGACTACCCTTAAACCATGGGGAGAGGTCTGCAATTTATACAGTTGATTGGCTGTTGAGGGCGGCAACGCCGCCGCGATGCGGTAACCTCATTGATTGGTTTCGTGACAGCAACATAACGGTAATGTTGCGGAAACACGACGAGCCTAATCTATGACTCGTTCGTTAGTAATCAACACCGCTTCTCACGCGGTGCCGATACGAAGGGAGTTCCGTATGGCCGAACTTACTGACCGCTTCGGGACCATGGTGTTCTCTGAGGAAGTCATGAAGGACTACCTCCCCAAGGACATTTGGAAGCGCCTTGCTGCAACCCTCGAGGACGGTGAGCCGCTCGACCTGGATGTGGCCAACGCCGTTGCCCACGCCATGAAGGTCTGGGCCATCTCCAAGGGCGCGACGCACTACGCGCACTGGTTCCAGCCGCTTTCGGGCATTACTTCCGAGAAGCACGACAGCTTCCTCGAGCCCAACCACGACGGCACCGCCATTACCAAGTTTACGGGCAAGAACCTCATCCAGGGCGAGCCGGACGCCTCCAGCTTCCCCAACGGCGGCCTGCGTGCCACCTTCGAGGCCCGTGGCTACACCGCTTGGGATCCCACCAGCCCCGCATTCATTAAGGACGATGTCCTGTGCATCCCCACGGCTTTTTGCTCCTACACGGGCGAGGCCCTGGACAAGAAGACCCCGCTGCTGCGCTCCATGACCGCACTCTCGCGTGAGTCCAAGCGCGTTTTGGCGCTGTTTGGTAAGACCCCCAAGAAGGTCGTTCCTTCCGTGGGCGATGAGCAGGAGTACTTCCTGATCAAGAAGGACGCTTACCGCAAGCGCAGGGACCTGGTCATCACCGGGCGCACCCTCTTTGGTGCTGCTCCCTGCAAGGGCCAGGAGCTCGAGGAGCACTACTTTGGCGCTATCCGCCCCACCGTCTCGTCCTATATGAAGGACCTGGACGATGAACTGTGGGCGCTTGGCATTCCTGCCAAGACCAAGCACAACGAGGTCGCTCCCTGCCAGCATGAGCTCGCCCCTGTCTACGGCGAGGTCAACGAGGCCATCGACCAGAATCTGGTCATGATGGAGAAGATGAAGCTCATCGCCTCCCGTCACGACTTGGTCTGCCTGCTGCACGAGAAGCCCTTTGAGGGCATCAACGGTTCGGGCAAGCACAACAACTGGTCGCTTGGCACCGAGTCCGAGAACCTGCTCGACCCGGGCGACACCCCGCTCGACAACCTGCAGTTCATCGTCTTCCTCACCGCGGTGATCGAGGCCGTCGATAACTATCAGGAGCTCCTGCGTGCCTCCGTTGCCTCGGCCGGCAACGATCATCGTCTGGGCGCCAACGAGGCTCCTCCGGCGATTATGTCCATCTTCCTGGGCGACCAGCTTACCGAGGTTGTCGAGAAGATCATCGATGGCAAGGCTTCCGTCCATGCCACGCGCGGCGTGCTTGACTTGGGCGCCGATACCCTGCCCAAACTGATGCAGGACAACACCGACCGCAACCGCACCTCCCCGTTCGCCTTCACCGGCAACAAGTTCGAGTTCCGTGCCTGCGGCTCCGAGCAAAACGTTTCCGACTCCAACCTGGTGCTCGATGCTGCCGTGGCCAAGTCGCTCAAGTCTTTCGCCGACGCACTCGAGGGTACGCCCGAGGATAAGTTCCAGGACGCCGCGCTCGAGTACTGCAAGAAGGTGCTGACCGATCACCAGCGCATCCTGTTCTCCGGCGACGGTTACTCCGACGAGTGGCCCATCGAGGCCGAGAAGCGCGGCCTTGCCAACAACAAGACCACGGCCGACGCTCTTCCCGCCTTTGTTTCCGATAAGGCCATTGCGCTCTTTGAGGAGACGGGCGTCCTGACCAAGGCCGAGGCCCAGTGCCGCTATGACTGCAAGCTCGAGAAGTACAACAAGCTCATGAACATCGAGGCTACCACGATGGTTCGCGAGGCGCGTCGTACCTATCGCCCGGTCATTACCGCCTATGCCACCAAGGTCGCTAAGGGCCTTGAGACTATTCGTGCCGCCGGTGCTGAGGCCGCCATGCAGTGCGAGCAGAACACGCTCAACAAGCTCTGCAACGGTATCACCGCCATCAACGACTCCATCAAGGCGCTCGACGCCGTACATCAGAAGGCCGAGGCTCTCGATGGCCAGGAGCAGGCCAACGTATACGCGCACGAGGTCGTTCCCGCTATGGATACGCTGCGTGCCGCCGTGGACGCAATGGAGGAGATCGTGGCCGCCGACTACTGGCCGGTTCCGACCTACGACGACATTCTGTTCTACGTGTAGAACGTAACCGACATATCGTCACGGTATTGAGCCGGGGTCCGCATCGCGTGGCCCCGGCTTTTTGTTTGCGAAGGACGCTTTGGATCCCGCTTTGCAACTGATTCGCCCACGCAATAAGGGGCCGTGGGCAAAAAACGTCAAATATGAGTACTGTCACAAGCCCTGTAGCATTATCTTTTTGCAAAATATGCAGTGTTACGCAACATATGTCCAAGTACTTAGCTGATAAACGCCTGCAATTCCTCCGCCGTAGGACGCCTTGTGTCCAAATCGCCTTCTGATGGCATGAAATCGCTGTTACTAAATTGGTAACAGTACTCATATTTGCTATTTTTTGTCCACGGGCCCTTGGATGACAGTGTGATTTTATGCCTTCGGGGTTCGAATCCCGGCGCATGGGTAGCAAAAAGCCCGCCGCCGCGAGGGCAACGGGCTTCTCAGATTCAGTGGTGCCCCCAGCGGGATGTCCGCGTGCGGCTGGCGCCGCCCGCTTTCGCTGCGTCGCTCCGCTCCTTGCGTGCTGCGCTGGAAAACGCTTACGCGTTTCCTCAGCTCCGCACCCTGTCGGGTTCGAATCCCGGCGTTGGAGAAGAAAAAAGCCCGTCACCACAAGGGTAACGGGCTTTGCATTTCAAATGGTGCCCCCAGCGGGATTCGAACCCGCGATATCCACCTTGAAAGGGTGGCGTCCTTGGCCGCTAGACGATGGGGACAGCGGGAAAGAGTATAGCAGACTTTTTTGCCGGCGCGTATATCGTTGGCAAACTGGAAAACCACCACAAAGGTGCCTGTCCCCTTTGTGGTGGTGGGGCGTTAGGGGAGGAGCTTCATCGCGGCGTCGTGGGCGGCGTGCTCGTAGGTGTCGTCGAGGGGTTTGAGCGGCAGCAGGGCGGCGGCCTGTGCGTCGCCACGGCGCTCAAGGGCGTGGGCGATGAGCCAGTCGGCAAGTTCGGGGTTTTTGGGCAGCGCTGGTCCGTGCAGGTACGTGCCGATGACTCCCCTGTAGATCAGACCCTCAAAGCCATCGTCGCCGTTGTTGCCGGTGCCCGCGACGACGGACGTTCCGAGCGGCGTGGCATCGACGTCCAAAAGCGTGCGGCCGCCGTGGTTCTCGAATCCGACAAAGGGCTCGGGTGCCAGGTCGGTCTTGACGGCGACGTTGCCGATCAGGCGGTCGGAGCCGCGTACGGTTTCGGCGGCAATGACCCCCAGACCCTCGATGCGATCCTCGCCCATATAGTACGAACGGCCGAGCAGCTGATAGCCGCCACAGATGGCAAGCAGCGAGCCGCCATCCTCAACATAGGCCGCGACCTTGTCTTTTTGAGCGAGCAGTTCATGTGCAACCGCCAGCTGGTCGCGATCGGAGCCACCGCCCATCATAACGATGTCGGCGTCGGTCAGGTCGAGCGTCTCGCCCATGTGGACTTCGTCCACACGCACGGGAATGCCGCGCCAGGCGCAGCGGCGCTCGAGGGCGATAACGTTGCCGCCGTCGGCGTAGAGGTTGAGCGCATCGGGGTACAGATAGACGATGCGCAGGGGGCGCGAGAGCTCGACCGGCACAATGTCGGTGGGGACAGCGCTGCCATCGGCGCGCGTTACGGCGTGGGAGGCAACCGAGCTTGCATCGGCGCCCTTGAGCCCGTCGAGTTCCTTGACCAGTGGCGGGAAGGCCGTGTAGTTGGCGACGGCGTAGAAGGTGTCATCGGCGGCCTCGTCTGCCACGGCGCCGATCGCCTGCGCGACGTCCGAGATAATCGCGGCATCGATGCCGGCGTACTTGAGGCGTACCTGCATGTCGTGCGCACGCGTGCCTCCGGCAAAGGCGACAAGACCCGGCGTGTCGGCGATGCGCTCGAAGTCGACATCGTAGATCCACGAGACATCGTGGCCGTCGGCATCGTTATCGTTTAGGAAGAAGGCGCAGAGCCTGCCACCTGCCGTTTTAATGGACTGGATCTGGCGATCGAAGCCCACGGGATTCTTGGCCAGGTTGGCCTCGACGGTGCGGCCGGCAATATCCCAGCGGCCCATGCGTCCGCCGGCGGGCACGTAGGCATTAAGCGTGGGCTGCAGGTGCGCCGCGTCCACGCCCAGCTCGTGCGCCGCAAAGAAGGCGGCGGCGACGTTATAGACCATGTACAGGCCGTTGTAGCGCGTGGCGATGTGCACGGCGGGCGCGTTGACCTCGGGTCCAAAGGCCAGGTCAAAGCCGTAGCCGTCGCAGCCGAGCTCAACGCCCGTCACGCGGCGGAGCAGCGCGGGGCGACCCCAGCCGCACGAAGGGCAATGATAGGCGCCCAGCTGTCCGTACTGCACATAGTCGTATTCCAGCGGGGCGTTGCACTGCGAGCAAAAACGCGAGTCGCTAATGCGGTCGGACTCGGTGCCCGTGGCGCCGTCGATGCCAAAGGCGATGCTCGTGTTGGGGACGCGCGCGGCGATCGAGGCGCACAGCGGATCGTCGGCGTTGTAGATGAGCGTTGTCGTCGGCGAAAGCTCCAACGCGTGGGCGATGACCTCCTGGGTGTGGTCGATCTCGCCATAGCGATCCAGCTGGTCACGGAACAGGTTGAGCAGCACGAAGTACGTCGGCTTGAGCTTGGGCAGGACGCGCACGGTGTAGAGCTCATCGCATTCAAAAACGCCCACGCGCTTGCCGCTGCCGGCACGCTTGAGGCCGCTGCGCGCCTCGAGCAGGGCGCCCACCACGCCCGGCTCCATGTTGTTTCCGGCACGGTTGCATACCACGGTGGCGCCGCTGGCGGCAACGGCGTCGGCGATGAGGTTGGAGGTGGTGGTCTTGCCGTTGGTGCCGGTGATTACCACGCTGCGGTCGACCAGGCTCGCGAGGTCGCTCAGCAACTCGGGGTCGATCTTCATGGCGATGCGGCCGGGGAGTACGCCGCCCTGGCGCTTAAGGACGGAGCGCAGCCCCCAGCGGGCGATATCGCTCGAGGTGCAGGCGAGAGATGAGCGGAAGTTCATGAAGCCGTTCCTAACGTGAATGACATGGTCGTGACGTTTGCGCCGTTAAAAGCCGTAACGGCGCGCAAATTCCTGGGCAAGCTGCGATACGTCTTCGCAAGCGCTGGCCCAGGGGGCAAAGTCGGGAGTATCCGAGATGATGCCGTCGGCTTCCCAAACTGCCTGATGCGAAAGGTCCCAGGGGTCGTGCGGCTCGGGCCGGCAGGGAAGGTACGGTGTCTGATACATGGGGTTCAGCAAAAAGAACGCGCCGCCCTCGCAGCGGTTGGCAAACTCGCGCAGCGCGCGTGTGGCCGGGCGCATCTTGTTCGTTTTGAACAGCAAGATCGTGCGGGCGAGCAGGTACCAGGGGGAGTCCTCGAGGACATCGGCCCCCATCTGTTCCTCGAGCTGGTGGGCCAGGGCAAAAAAGCCGTCCTCGTCTTCCAGACGAGCGAGGGCGAGTAGCACGGTGCCTGCAGCTCGGGTGGGATAGCCCTCCGCCTTAAGAACACGGCGAGAATAGTTGGCGGCGGCACGGTAACGAGCGCTCGCCATGCACAGCTGCGAGATGGCCTCGAGCGTGTGGAGCCACCCGATAAGCGCCGGCTCGCTTACGGTGAGATCGGCCGCCGTCACGCCGTCCGTCAAAACCTTGTTGGCCCAGTAGTGTGGGGCCTCCATGTCGAACCCGGGCACGCTTTGCTGCAGGTAATCGGCCGTGGTCGCCTCGAGTTTCATCAGGTCGCCCAGGCAGGCGTCGACGGGCGTGTCCGCCAAAATGATGGCGAGCAGCTGGGCATCGACGGCCAGCGCATCGACGCGGACAATCTTGAGCAGCTCATCGCGCATATCGTCGAACAGGCGGTTGCGTGTCTTCTCAAACTCCTCGTCGCTGCCCATGTCTTCGATGCGATGGAGTTCGTCGAGCAGGTGGCGGTGGACGCCGGCATAGGACAGCAGCGCCTGGGCATGCTCGGTCTGCGCATACTTGTGAGGGCTGACGCTCACGTCGTTATGGACAAGATCGCGTGCTGCATCGGTGAGTTCGGGGTGCGACGCAACGTAGGCGCGCTCCAGGTAGGCGGGGATGTAGACGCTCGGATCCATTAGAGGTCTCCTCCCTTAAACGGCAAGCCCTGCTCGGCCGCTCGCAGGATGCGCTCGTCGATCTGGGAACGCACGATATCGTTGGTGGCGACCCAGGCGGCAAAGCTGGCGTTGTCGGGGGCGCCCAGGCCCTCCTGCAGAACCGGCGTCGCTTCGGACAGCGCAAGGACAAGCTCGTCGGTGGAGCCCGCATCCACGTTGACGCGGGCATAGACGCCATCGGGAAACTCGGTTTGGAAGTAGAGCGCCTCGGCTGCGTGCGGGCACGAGCGTGCAAGGATGCGCAAGTAGTGCTCGGCGCCCTCGTAATCCAGCTCGCGCCAGGCGGCGCTCATCAGCGCGATGAGCGTCCACGGGTCCAGGTCGCGCTCTGCGTCCTTGGGACGGCGGCGCAGCGGCGTGTTGGCAAGATAGGGCACGGAGTGGGCAGAACGAAAACGCTTGAGCTCCTCGGCAGGGTATTCGAGCTTTGCCATGGCAAGCATCGCAGTATGGCGGACGCCGGCGGGGTCGTTGGGCGCAAAGTCTAGGCTGCGATTCGCGGCATCCAGCGACATGCGGTAGCGGCCGCTAATGAGCGCGCGCGATGCCAAGGCGGCAAGCCAGCGCAGGTAGGGACGGCGGGTCAGGTCGCCTGCGGCCTCACGCTCGTAGGAGTCCTGAGCCGAGGCAATCTTGAGCGCCAAATCGTGCTCCACCTCGTCGCACTTGGACACCAGATACTGCACGTATTCCTCGTTGGATTCGGCGGTGAGCGCCGTCAGCATGCGCTGGGCATCCCAGTTGGCCGGATCGAGCGCGGCTGCCTCGCGGAGCATGTTCTCGGCTGCGGTCTCTTCTTGCTCTGCCTGGGTATCGTCAGGGATAAAGGGAATGCGGTAGTCGACAGCCTCGACCACCTTGGCAATGAGATGCCCGGCGCGGTCGCGGTCGTGCACGATGAGCGGCGCGGGGTTGCGGGTGAATTGTTCCATCAGACGCTCTACGGCGGGGCCGTCGGTGAGTGGAATATTGTCGCGGCGCAAGGCCTCAAGAACGAGGCGATGGCAATCCTCTTGAATGGGATCGAATGCCATGGGGCCTCCTTTGCTGCGGTTAGGGTTCAAATGTCTCTATATAAGGTTCTAGTTTACCCGCATGTGGCACACCGGGGGTGCCGCACTTGGACATGCACCTTTGCACCACGAAGACGGATGTCGCACAAATGTCGGCACCTTGGACGACTGAGTGGTATCACGGTGCCGCAAACGGTCGATTTTTGGCGGCGAACGGGGCGCATTTTGGAGGGGCACAGTCCTGCCCGGGATATGTGGTCAACCTTGATAAAACGTTTGCCCAGCTTGGGAGTATGAATGCCCCACAAGGGTCTTCAGGGATAGAAAAAACGTTTCATCATTGTCGGCTTTAGGTGAATAACTGACCAACCAGAACGGTAGAATAGTGTTTGTCTGAGCGTTGAGACGTTTAGACATCGCGCATTGTCATCGCCGGCAACGCGCAAAACGGTCCTAACGGAGCCAATCGGGTGCTCCGTTATATACGCAAGTCTAAGAGGGGCTTGTTTAGGAGGCACAGTATGGGACGTTTTACCAATCCTCGCGATCTGTACTTTGGTGAGGGCGCTCGCCACGAGGTGAAGAACCTCAAGGGCAAGAAGGCCATCATCGTTTCTGGCGGCAGCTCTATGCGCCGCGGCGGGTTCCTGCAGGACGTCGAGAACGACCTTAAGGAAGGCGGTTTCGAGGTCAAGCTGTTCGAGGGCGTCGAGTCCGACCCGTCCATCGAGACGGTCATGAAGGGCGCCGAGGCCATGCGCGAGTTCGAGCCCGACTGGATTATCGCCATCGGCGGCGGCTCGCCCATCGATGCCGCTAAGGCCATGTGGGTCTTCTACGAGTATCCCGAGGAGTCCTTCGATAACATCATCCAGCCGTTCAGCTTCCCCGAGCTGCGTCAGAAGGCTCATTTCTGCGCCATCTCCTCTACCTCCGGCACCGCTACCGAGGTCACCGCGTTCTCCGTCATCACCGACTACGCCAAGGGCATCAAGTACCCGCTGGCCGACTTCAACATCACCCCTGATGTCGCCATCGTCGACCCCGAGCTCACCTACACCATGCCCGCCAAGCTGTGCGCTCACACCGGCATGGATGCTCTGACCCACTGCATGGAGGCCTACGTTTCCACCTGCGCCTCTATGTTCACCGACGCCAACGCCCTGCACGGCATCCGCGAGATCGTCGAGTGGCTGCCCAAGTCCTATGCTGGCGACCATGAGGCCCGTCAGCACATGCACGAGGCTCAGTGCATCGCCGGTATCGCCTTCTCCTCGGGCCTGCTCGGCATCGTTCACTCCATGGCTCACAAGACCGGTGCTGCCTTCGAGAACGGCCACATCATCCACGGTGCTGCTAACGCCATGTACCTGGGCAAGGTCATCCAGTGGAACTCCAAGGACCCGCGTGCTGCCGAGCGTTACGCTTACGTGGCCAAGGAGATCCTGCACCTTCCCGGCGAGACCAACGAGGAGCTCATCGCTGCGCTCGTCCAGAAGATCCGCGACCTCAACGACCAGCTCAACATTCCGCAGTCCATCAAGGATTACGCGAATGGTGGCGTGAAGGTCGACGCCGAGAACCCGCAGATGGTTTCCGAGGAGGAGTTCCTCGCCAAGCTCCCCGAGATCGCCGCGAACGCCGAGCAGGACGCCTGCACGCCCGAGAACCCGCGTGAGACCAAGGCTGCCGACTTCGAGAAGATTCTCAAGGCCTGCTACTACGACACCGACATCGATTTCTAATCGACTCTTGTTATCGTAACGAGGGGCTCCGCACGTATCTGTACGGAGCCCCTTTCTTTTTCTTTTAGAGAATGGGATAGTTATGGCTGCAATTTTCAATAGCCCCAGCAAGTACATCCAGGGTCCGGACGAGCTCGCCAAGCTCGGCTCCTATGTCGAGCCGCTCGGCGCTAAGGCCCTCGTCGTCGTGACGCCTTCGGGCAAGAAGCGCGTCGGTGCCAAGATCGAGGGCGGTTTTGCCGAGGCTAAGGCCGAGCTGCTGTTTGAGGACTTTAACGGCGAGTGCTCCAAGGGCGAGGTCGATCGCCTGGTCGCGCTCGCTCGCGACAACGGTTGCGACATCATCGTCGGCGTCGGTGGCGGCAAGATCCTCGACACCGCGAAGGCCGTCGCCTATTACCTGGAGTCCCCGGTTATCATTTGCCCCACCATTGCTTCGACCGATGCCCCATGTTCGGCGCTTTCGGTGCTCTACACCGACGATGGCCAGTTCGATAAATATCTCTTCCTTAAGGCAAACCCCAACATTGTCCTGATGGATACGACGGTTATCGCAGCGAGCCCGGTGCGCCTGACGGTTTCCGGTATGGGCGATGCGCTCGCAACCTACTTTGAGGCCCAGGCGACGCATGATGCCGACGGTGGCACCTGCGCTGGCGGCAAGGGCGGCATGGCCGGTCTGGCGCTCGCCAAGCTCTGCTACGAGACGCTTATGGCCGATGGCGTCAAGGCCAAGGTCGCGCTGGAGAAGGGTGCGCTCACGCCTGCAGTCGAGCATATCATCGAGGCCAATACGCTGCTTTCGGGCATTGGCTTTGAGAGCTCGGGCCTTGCTGCTGCTCATGCCATCCACAATGGCCTGACGATGCTGCCCGAGTGCCACGGCATGTATCACGGCGAGAAGGTCGCCTTTGGCACCATCGTTCAGCTGGTACTCGAGGATGCTCCGACTGAGAAACTCGAGGAAGTCTTGGGCTTCTGCATTGAGCTGGGCCTGCCGGTCACGATGAAGGAACTTGGCGTTGCCGAGCTTACGCGCGAACAGGCCATGATTGTTGCCGAGGCCGCCTGCGCGCCCGATGACACCATGTGCAATATGCCGTTTGAGGTGACGCCCGAGATGGTCGCAAACGCCATCCTGGGTGCCGACGCGCTGGGACACTACTATCTCATGGATGAGTAAATCAAGCTAAGGAAGGGGCAAAGCCAGCAGACGGCTTTGCCCCTTTTTGCTATGGTGCAAAGGGGTCAGGTTACTTTGCACCAATCGTTGTTTGATGAAGGGCGGATTCTCGTATGGCGCTTCCTATGGTTTATGGCGGTCCCGGCCGGTATGTTCAGGGGCCGGGCGAACTTTCGCGTCAGGGCAGGTATTTGTCATGGTTGGGCTGCGCTGCCTATGTCTTGTTTGACCAGGGCACCGAGGATCGGCTGTGCAGGCAGATCGTCGATGGATTTCTGGATGAAGAACTAAGCGAGCCGTTCTTTAAAATTTACAACGGTCCGTGTACGGAAGATGCCGTTGTCGAAATGGCCAAGGAAGCGCGGGCCGAGTATTGCGACATGGTAGTCGGTATCGGTGGTGGCAAGATGCTCGATATCGCTAAGGCCGTTGCGTTTTATGCTGAGCTGCCGTTGTGTGTATGCCCCACGGCGGCTTCGACGGACGGTCCGTGCAGCGCGATTTCAGTGCTGTATCACGAGGATGGGTCGTTCGATCGCTATCTGATGCTCGAGAAGAATCCGGACCTGGTCGTGGTCGATACCAACGTGGTCGCGGCGGCCCCACTGCGTATGACGGTCGCCGGTATGGGCGACGCACTGGCAACGTACTTTGAGGCGCGTTCGTGCGCCGCGGCGCACGGCGCCAACGAGCATGGTGGAACACCGGGGCACTTGGCCCTGGTCGCGGCACGTGCCTGCTACGACACACTTATGGAGTGTGGTGTCGCTGCTAAGCGCGACCTCAAGAAGGGTCGCATGTCACCAGCGGTTGAGCGCCTGATCGAGTGCAATATTCTGCTTTCGGGCGTTGGCTTTGAGAGCGGTGGCTTGGCGTTGGCGCATGCCATCTCCAATGGCCTGACGATTCTGCCCGAGTGCAAGGCCATGCACGGCGAGGCCGTAGCGTTTGGTCTGGTGGTCCAGCTTCGTCTGGAGCGTGCGCCCGAGCTTGAGCAGGTGCTCGAGTTTTGTCAGCGTGTTGGTCTGCCGACGACGCTCGAGGAGCTGGGCCTTGGCGAGATTTCCGATGCCGATCTGCAGAGTGTTGCAAATGCGGTTTTTAGAAACGAGCGTAACATGGCCAACGAGCAGGCCAAGGTGACCAAACAAAAGCTCGTCGAGCTCATGCGCGAGGCATAGTTTGGCGCTTGATTGACCTTGTGCAACCGAGGTGGCGATTGCCATAGGCTATTTGTCCCAAAGGTGCTCCGCGTGTAATTTGCTCGAGGCACGGGCCGATGGCGTATCATTATTTCTTGCTTGTTTGCACTGCTCAGGGAGGGGCCGCGCATGGCGCAGGAACACGATCTGTTTGATGACATTATCGAGATCAGCAAGGGTTTCGACTTTCTTAAAAACCCGCTTGGCGGTGTGACCGACGCACTCGATCCGTCGGCGCCGCAGTGGAATCCTGCCGACTACAAGGAGCGTCCGCGCGGCAACACCATTCCGTGCTTGACCTGCAAAAACGAAAAGAGCGGTTGCACCGCGTGCATGGATGTGTGCCCGGTCAACGCTATCGAGGTCGAGGAAGACGCTATCGAGATCCTCGACTCCTGTCGCAAGTGCGGCCTGTGCGCCGCTGCCTGTCCGACTGAGGCGATCATCTCGCCGCGCCTGGCGCCCAAAAACCTGTATGACGACATTGTCTCGGCGGCTACAAGTCACGAGACCGCCTACGTTACCTGCACGCGCGCCCTTAAGCGCATGCCACGCGAGAACGAGGTCGTCGTTGCCTGCGTGGGCGATATTACAGCCGAGACCTGGTTCTCGGTGCTGGCCGACTATCCCAACGTGAGTGTGTATCTGCCGCTGGGCGTGTGCGATAAATGCCGCAACACCGGTGGCGAGGACATGCTGGGCGAGGCGATTGCGAAGGCCGAGGAATGGGCTGGTACGGGTATGGGCCTGGAGGTCGACCCCAAGAGCCTCAAATGCCATAAGCGCCGCGAGTACGAGCGCAAGGAATACATGGAAAAGATCGCCCGCACCACGGGCCTTACCGTGACCAAGCTCAACCCGGCAACGGCGGCGCTGGCCTCGGTGACGCAGAAGCTCAAAGCCCGCCGCCACCAGATTACCCAGCTCGAGCGCACGCTCAACACCATGTGCGGTACCACGACGGCAAAGCGTCGCCGTACGCTTACGCACGGGCGGCAGCTGGTGCTCTCGACGCTGCAAAACCACCCCGAGCTTGCCCAGAACATGCAGGTGAGCACACCGGAGTGCGATTTTGACAAGTGCACGTCGTGCGGCGAGTGCGTCAACGTGTGCCCCACGTTTGCCTGCGATCTGGTAGGAAGCGGCCGCTTTGCGTTGGAGTCCACGTATTGTTTAGGCTGCGGCGCCTGTGTCAAGGTTTGTCCCGAGCATGCGCTCAAGCTGGTTGAACACGATGCGTCCAACTTGGTTGTCGTCGACCCCGAGGCCGAGGAAAAGGCTGCCCAGAAGGCGAAGGCTCACGAGGAGGCCGAGAAGGTCAAGGCCGAGGCAAAGGAAAAGCTCAACAAGGTGCTCGACCAGGTGGAAAAGCTCGCAGACTAGTCGGCGACCCCAATCTCTGCTTCATTCGTGCCGCCGTGGCGTCCGGGTTCGCCCAGATGCTGCGGCGGCGCTATACTTATGCAGTTTGAAATGCTTGTACCAAAAGGAGCTGTCGTGTCCCTTTCCATCGGTATCGTGGGCCTGCCCAACGTGGGCAAGTCGACGCTGTTCACCGCGCTTACCAAAAAGACCGGCCTTGCCGCCAACTACCCGTTTGCCACGATCGACCCCAACGTGGGTATCGTCGACGTGCCCGATAGCCGCCTGCAAAAGCTCGCCGACATCGTCAACCCGGGCCGCATTGTGCCGGCGACGGTCGAGTTCGTCGACATCGCAGGTCTGGTGAAGGGCGCTAATGAGGGCGAGGGTCTGGGCAACCAGTTCCTGGCTAACATTCGCGAGACCGATGCCATCTGCGAGGTCGTGCGCTACTTTAAGGACCCCAACGTCATGCGTGAGGTGGGCCGCACGGGCGAGTTCGTCGACCCCGCCGGCGATGCCGACACCATCATGACTGAGCTCATCCTGGCTGACATGGGCACGCTCGAGAAGCAGCTGCCCAAGCTCGAGAAGGAGGCCAAGCGCGACAAGGAGCTCATGCCCAAGTTTGAGGTCGCCAAGCGCCTGCTTGCCTGGCTCAACGAGGGTAAGCGCGCCGCATCCATGGAGATGACCGACGAGGAGCGCGCCGCCGCCAAGGGCCTGTTCCTGCTCACTATGAAGCCCATCCTGTATGTGGCCAACGTAGACGAGGACATGCTCAACGAGGACCTGGCGCCAATCGATGGCGTCAAGCCGCTGCCGATCTGCGCCAAGATCGAGGCCGAGCTTTCCGAGCTCGATCCCGAGGATGCGGCCGACTACCTGGAGAGCTTGGGCCTGGAGCAGCCCGGTCTGGACGTGCTCGCGCAGGCGGCTTACAAGCTGCTCGGCCTGCAGTCATTCTTTACGGCCGGCGAGATGGAGGTCAAGGCCTGGACGGTTCGTCAGGGCGCGACCGCCCCGCAGGCCGCCGGCGTTATCCACACCGACTTTGAGCGCGGCTTTATTAAGGCCGAGGTCATTGGCTATGACGACTACATCGAGCTCGGCGGTGAGCAGGGCGCCAAGGCCGCCGGCAAGCTGCGTATTGAGGGCAAGGACTATGTCATGGCCGATGGCGACGTCGTGCACTTCCGCTTTAACGTGTAAGGACGACGCATATGTTTAAATATGGCAAAAAAGCTGGCTACATGGGTATTGCACTGCTCGTGCTTGCGGTGATTCCGCTGGTGGTCGCAGCGTGCGTTATCCCCAACATTGGTCCCGAGGTGGCAACAAAGTTTAATGCCGCCGGCGAGGCGACGCGCTGGGGCAAGAGCTACGAGTTGCTGGCACTGCCGGTGCTCAACCTGCTGCTGAGCGTGGCGACGTACTTTACGGCGGGACGCCAGGCTAAAAACAATGATGACTCCGCCGCCATGGCGCGCATCGTGTGCGAGCGCTACCTGCGCAACGGTTGCATCACGGGTGTGTTCCTCAACGTGGTCAACGTTTACTTTATGTACTCGGCGATTACCGGAACGGGCTTTGGCTTTGGTTTCTAGCTTGTCCTTTTAGGCAACGAGCCTGCACGCATATTCAATGGCTGCTGCGAGGCCGCCGCTCGATCGTGGTTTAAAGACCATATCGGCGGCGGCCTCGTTTTCGTATCCGGCGCCGCGAAGGGCGAGCGCGATACCGGCTTCCAGGAGAAGGGGCAGACCGCGTTGGCTGGTTGCGATTACGGCAGCCTGATTGAGCGAGCAGCTATGCGTTTGGCATTGGATGGCAAGTTCACCTTGCGCCGGGCAAGGGACCAGAACGGCGGCGACGCGACTTGATAGCAATGCAAATGCTGTGCGCTCATCGGGCGAAAGGCATTCGGCTTCAACGACGACGAGCTTGGGCGGTACGCTGTTTGTGCAAAGCGTGGCTCGGTACATGCGGACCGAAGAACCCGACATAGAAAACTCCTGTGTATTCGGCAAAACGTAAACTATAGTTTACGTTTTTGTTCAGCTCCATTTCAAACTCGGCTGCATGGACGAACGTGCGAAACAGATTCTTGGCAGGCGGGTCGAAGAGACACGCAGGGACCTTGGTATCTCCAAGGTTGATTTTTGTGTGGCGACAGGAATCAGCCGACCCTACCTCGACCGAATCGAAGATGGGACGGCAAATTTCACGCTCAAGGTTCTATTTAAGATCGCGCCCGCACTCGGCATGACGGTGTCAGAGCTTCTCGAGGGGATCGAATAGGGGATACCCGTCGACAACTGAATTACGCCATCGGGATGCGGTCGTGGTTGACTTGGCTGTAGAACAGGCGCTGGATTTCGGCGGCATCGCGTGACTGGCCGAGTGCCCACATGGTTTTGGCCACGAGCGTCTCGGTTGTCATATCGTCGCCGCGCAGAATGCCCGGATGATCGGCGTAAGCACGGCCGACCTCATAAACGCCCAGATCGAGGCCCTCTTCGGGGACCTGCGTGGTCATAACGACGGTGCGGCCCGAATCGACCCAGCGGAAAATAGCCTCTTGGAACGACTCGCCCGACTCACCAAACTCGGGGATACCGCCAATGCCAAAGGTCTCCAGAATCACGGCGTCGTAGCTATCGGCCAGGGCGTCCAGGATACCCAGGTTTACGCCGGGTGTAAGCTTGAGTACAAATACGCGCGGGTCGATGCTGTCGTAGAAACGAACCGGGTTCTCGTTCTGGTGAGTGCCGTGGAGTCCGTTGCGAACGATGCGGTCGTTGCGGATATAGGCAATGGGCGGATAGTTGACGCTAATGAACGCGTTAAAGCTCATGGTACGCTGCTTGCGGGCGCGCGTGCCGGCAATGGCGACGCCGCCAAACACAATCGAGACATCGTGCGAGTGCTCGTCGAGCGCATAGAGCAGGCTCTGGTACAGGTTGAGCTTGGCGTCGGTAAAGGGATTGCCCATGGGCTTTTGCGAGCCGGTGAGCACGATGGGCTTGGGGCTGTCCTGAATCAGGTAGGAAAGCGCTGCCGCGGTGTAGCTCATGGTGTCGGTGCCGTGCAGAATCACGAAGCCGTCGTGGTCGGCATAACCCTCGACGATGACGTCGCGGATACGCATCCAGTCGCTCGGGCGCATGTTGGTGCTGTCGATGTTCATGGGCTGCACGACGTCGAGCTCGCAGAGGCCCGAGATTTCGGGGACGCTCTGGGCGAGCTCCTCACCGGTCAGGGCGGGGGAGAGGCCGTTGCCGTCCTCGGTCGATGCGATGGTGCCGCCCGTGGCGATGAGAAGGATGCGCTTCATGCTGGTATTCCTATCGTATTTGCCGCCGCAGAGGCGGAGTCGTTCGGCAGTATTGTGGCACAGGGCGTCCAATGTTCAAACGTATTACATCATCTGTAACGTTTAGTATCACTTCAATTGCCGTCAAATAAGGCCCAGGTCGTGCGTTTGCCGTGCGCTGATGGCTGCGAGGGACGAGAAGCCCCATATAACGTGTACACTATGAAAGTTATTTTCGTTCATTCACGCGGGTGGGCACCGGCTCCCCGCCAACAAGAGGGGGAAACCATGGATCAAAAGGCTTCCGCAAAGGTCCTCGTACTCGACTTTGGTGCGCAGTACGGTCAGCTCATTGCCCGTCGCGTCCGCGACCTCAACGTGTATTCCGAGATTGTCCCCTGCGACATCTCGGCCGACGAGATTCGCGAGATGAACGCCTCTGCGCTCATCCTTTCCGGCGGCCCGGCCTCCGTGTACGCCGAGGACGCTCCCACCATCGATCCTGCCATCTTTGACCTGGGCCTTCCCGTCCTGGGCTTTTGCTACGGCCATCAGATCACGGCCGTGACGCTCGGCGGCAAGGTCGGCCACTCCGAGGTGGGCGAGTACGGCCGCGCCACCATCACGCGCACAGCCGGTGCCAAGCTCTTTAACTCCACGCCCATGGAGCAGACCGTGTGGATGAGCCATCGCGATGCCGTGTCCGAGGTGCCCGAAGGCTTTACCGTTACCGCCAGCACCGACGTGTGCCCGGTTGCCGCCATGGAGTGCGTCGAGCGCAAGATTTTCACCACGCAGTTCCACCCCGAGGTCAAGCACTCCGAGTACGGTCAGCAGCTGCTGAGCAACTTCCTGTTTGAGATCTGCGGCCTGGAGCCCAACTGGAGCATGGACAACCTGGTCGAGACCATGACGGCCGAGTTCCGCGAGAAAGTCGGCGACGACCGCGTGATTCTGGCCCTGTCCGGTGGCGTCGACTCCTCCGTCGTGGCTGCGCTGGGCGCCCGCGCCGTGGGCAAGCAGATGACCTGCGTGTTCATCAACCACGGCCTGCTGCGCAAGGGCGAGCCCGAGCAGGTGGAGGAGGTCTTCACCAAGCAGTTCGACGTCGACTTTATCCACGTCCACGCCGAGGACCGCTATGCCGAGCTTCTGGCCGGCGTGACCGAGCCCGAGGAGAAGCGCCGCATCATCGGCACGCAGTTCTGGAAAGAGTTCTTCGCGGTCGCCCAGCAGCTCGAGTGCGACGGCAAGCCGGTCAAGTACCTGGCTCAGGGCACCATCTACCCCGACATCATCGAGTCCGGCGCGCGCAAGACGGGCGGCAAGACGGCCACCATCAAGAGCCACCACAACCTGATCCCGTTCCCCGAGGGCGTGCACTTCGACCTTATCGAGCCGCTCGACCACTTCTTTAAGGACGAGGTCCGTGCACTTGGTCTGGCGCTGGGCCTGCCGGGTAACATCGTGTTCCGCCAGCCTTTCCCGGGCCCGGGTCTGGCCATCCGCATCATCGGCGCGGTCGACAAGGAGAAGCTCGAGATCCTCAAGAATGCCGACGCCATCGTGCGCGAGGAGCTCGACGCCTATAACCAGCGTCTGTTTGAGCAGACCGGCGAGCGCAACTCCGAGCATAGCTGCTGGCAGTATTTCGCCGTCCTGCCCGACATTAAGTCCGTCGGCGTTATGGGCGACGAGCGCACCTACCAGCGCCCAATTATCCTGCGTGCCGTCGAGTCCAGCGATGCCATGACCGCCGACTGGGCCAAGCTGCCCTACGACGTCCTGGCCCGCATCTCCGGCCGCATCGTGGCCGAGGTTCCCGGCGCCAACCGCGTGTGCTACGACATCACGTCCAAGCCGCCGGCGACCATCGAGTGGGAGTAGTTAAAATATGTGCAATTTACGTGCATGAAAACCTAGATAGCACCCATGGCGCACTGCATCATGGGTGCTATCTTTGTATATGGGAGCGGGTCACGGCATATTCCAGTCGCCACGTGACGGATATCCGCCACACCATGACGGATTCCAGGAACATACCGCCTGCCGCGCGTGCAATCGCCGTATTGCGCACACACGAGGCAAGGAGGTCCGCATGGAGACAGTTAACGTCACCGTACGCATGGAGAGGCAGACGAGGGACGACGCTGCGAAGCTCTTCTCGAAGCTCGGCATCAGCACCACCCAGGCGATCAACATGTTCCTCAAGCAGGCCGTGAGGGAGCAGAGGACACCCTTCGAGGTCTGGATTCGCGGCAATTTTGAGACTGGATGCAAGTGGGACAAACTGAGGCAAACTGGAACGAACTGGAGATAGTTTCTAACTATTGAGTGGGATTAGAGTAAGTAACATGCGAAGAATCGATTCAGCACCTACACGCGACATCCTTGTTAAGCTGCTGCACAACGACGCCCTCGGGAGGAATGGAGATCTCGCCGAGTTTGCCGGGATACTCAAATCCATCGAAGGCGGGTTTTCCCTGTTCGTCGACGCTGATTGGGGAAGCGGGAAGACATTCTTCGTTAGACAGGTGGCCTGCATCCTTGAAGAGGTTAATCCTTTTCTTGAGTCTCACGGAGACCTCGACGGATTGCTTGACAACAATCGCGAGCTTGCACCCTATATGGAGCTGAACAGCTTCTTGCCCGTATACTACAACGCCTGGGAAAATGACCATTGGGATGATCCGCTGCCTTCGATTGCAGCATCTATAGCCCTCCAAGGCGATGCATGCGCCTCTTTTCGCAGTGACACCGAAGCTGGCGAAAAGATTGCCGGAACACTCGACGCCATATTGGGGGTCTTTGGACATGGCGGAGCCAGCTCTTTAAGAGACGCTTTTTCGGGCAGAGATTTAATCCAGGCTTATCGTGACAGAGAAACGCTAAGGTCCTCTGTTTCAAACCTGGTAGATGTAGCTCTCCCTGAAAAAGCCAACACATTGCTTCTCATTGTCGATGAGCTCGATCGTTGCCGTCCTTCTTTTGCAATGAAGGTGCTCGAGCAGTTGAAGAATCTGTTTACAGATGATCGAGTAGTCATCGTGTATTCGGTCAACGCCAATCAACTATCACATGTTGTTGAAGGCATGTATGGGCAAGGTTTTGACGGCCGACGTTATTTGTCGCGTTTCTACGATCTAACCATCCCTCTAAGAAAGGTCGATAGCTTTAAGCAGCTAGAAGCGAACGGCTTCATAAAAACCTCCAACCGCTTTGACGTAATTGCGTATGAGCTTGCAGAGGCATACGGAATGACGATGAGGGACGCCAACAGGTATCTGACTGAGCTTTTCAGAGTTCGCCCTTTAGTATTGGAAAGCCGCGATGGATTTGTAGACGACCGGGTTCGAGCGTTTGCCGATGCCGGCCTGGTCCCGACTATGCTCGCCTTGAAAGTATTTGACGCCGACGCGTTTGCCTCTGTGGTTCAGAAATTTGAAATTGAGCCTCTTTATCATGCATTCTCTAAGAGCGAAGCGGCGATGGAGTTTATGGATGCAACATGGGGGTCGTACATAAAGTTCGAGGAGGGAAAGACCCCTTCCGACGAAGACAAGGTAGGTGCAAGGCACGAGCTCCTCGAGACCTTGGTCTACATGATTTGGTGCAAAGACAGAAACAATTCTAAATACCAGCATTCCTATCAAGTTCTTATTGGAAGAAGCTGGGGATTTGACTCGCTCCCGCGTTTAGCAAAGATTATCTAGGAGTAACAGATGAAAGGCGAAGAACGATACCTTCTTAACTTGCTCGAAGGCACGAAAACTCGATTTGTTATCCCCGTCTATCAGCGCAACTACGACTGGAAGATCGAAAACTGCAAGCAATTGTTCGACGACCTCGAGGATGTCATTTCAGAAGGCGTGGAGAGTCATTTCTTTGGAAGCATCGTCTCCAAAGCAGATGGCCCCGACACACGCATCGTCATCGATGGCCAGCAAAGGATCACCACGTCTTACCTCCTTCTCCTTGCGCTTGTGAGCAAGCTCAGGGAAGGCGCCATCGCCTCCGAAGACGACAATCTGGCCGACATGATCAACGAGGAATACCTCATCGACAAATGGCATAAGTCCGAGCGAAAGCTGAAGCTGAAGCTCATCAAGGACGACCAGGCTGCCTTTGAGGCGCTTTACTCCGCTGACGCAGAGAAGTTCATCCAGGACTCCAACGTAACCCAGAATTACATCTATTTCTGCGGCCGTATCGACAAGACAAGGCTGACGGCCGATCAGCTGCGCGATGCCATCGAGCGCCTGATGATCATCGACATCAAGCTTGACAAGGAGGATGACGCCCAGCGAATCTTCGAGAGCCTCAACTCGACAGGCCTCGACCTGAACGAGGGCGACAAGATCCGCAACTTTATCCTCATGGGTCTGGATGCCCAAATGCAGGAAGAGTATTACGAGCAGTACTGGAACGAGATCGAGAAGAATACCGGCTACGACGTAAGCTCCTTTGCTCGTGATTGGCTTGCTGCCGTCCGCAGGAAGACCCCCGCAATCAAGAAGGTCTATTCCGTGTTCAAGGACTATGTAAAAGCGGAGGCATTCGATACGAAAGTCCTGCTTGAGGAACTTCTTAAGTACTCAAAGCGTTACAAGGCGATTAACGACGCCGATTCTGGAAACCATCGGCTTGATGCGGTTTTGAGACGACTTATTCTGCTGGACATGAGCGTCATGAACCCGTTCACGCTTAATCTATTCGAATACAGGCGCTGTGGAGGAATCAGCGACCAGCAGGTGATCGAGGCGCTCAAATCCGTCGAGACCTACCTTTTCAGGCGCTGGGTCTGCAAGGTTCCCACAAATGCGCTCAACAAGGTCTTCGAGACTCTGCACAGCGAGGTTTTGAGAGGCGTCAAAGACGGCGGTTCATATCCTGACGTGTTGAACAAAGTTCTCCTCTCCAAGGAGGGCAGCGGCCACTTCCCCGACGACGCCGAGTTCATTCAAGCGTTCGAAGAGAGGGACTTCTACAGGATCGCGAGCTACAAGTACTACCTCTTCGATCGTCTTGAAAACGGAGACAGCCTCGAAAGGGTCAACGTCGTCGACAACCTTCGCGATGAGTCTTTCAGCATTGAGCACATCATGCCCCAGACGCTTTCGACAAGCTGGCAGCAGGATTTGGGCGTTGAGTTCGCCGCAATTCACGCAAGGTGGCTGAACAGCATGGCGAATCTGACGCTTACCGCATACAACTCCAAATACAGCAACAGGCGCTTTGCCGAGAAGCGGGACATGGAGAACGGCTTCAAGCAGTCTGGCTTCAGGATCAACGGCTTCGTCTGCCAGCAGGAGGCCTGGGGCGAGGAGCAGCTGAAGGCTCGCAACGAGCTCATGAAGAGGAAGTTCCTTGAGCTTTGGCCATCCATCGAGTCCGACTTCGAGTGGGGCAACGACGCCTACGAGGAGCATGCCCTCGACGATGATTTCTCGTTCACCGGCAGGCAGATCGCCGCATACAGCTTCATGGGATCTCGCTTCACGGCGAAGACCTGGGTTGACATGATCTGCGGCGTGCTTTCCATGGTTTACGAGCTTGATCCAGTCGTCTTCCATAAGTTCGTCCCTGAGGGCTCGGACTTCCCGGGAAGGTATTTCTCATGGAAAGAAAGCGACTATTGCTTCAAAGTCGGTGAGGGAATCTACTTCAATCCCGGAAGCTCGACTTATGTGAAAATCGAAACGCTGAAGATCGTTTTTGAGGCAGCGGGCATTGACTGCTCAGAGCTTCTGATCGAGCTGTACAAGTCGAAGGTCGGGGATCCATCGTAGCTGCTGGGGCCTGTAGAGGCTTCTCTACCCTGCCTCCTCTGACATGCAATGTCCATGTGATCATTAGCTGCTATCGCAGTTTGCCGTGACCCACCTTGACCCGCTAAAACACCCTGCCCCGCCCCGAAATCCGTGACCCAGATTTGGCCCCATGGATTCACGGCGATTTTGAGACTGGGTGTAAATGGGACAAACTGGTGCGAACTGCGGCAAACTGGAACAAACCGGAGATAGTTTTTAACTATTGAGTTGGAATAGAACAGACGTTCGATATAATAATATAGTATCAGATAGCGGGCACGGTTTCAATCGAATCCGTGCCCGCTGCTGTATGCGTGCCCTTGCACGCCCAATATGCGCCGTAAAATCCGTCTTCTTCAACGTCAAAGTGAATGCGCTTCGTTTTTGCCTCTCAAAATCTTATTTTCACGATTTGCATTTTCATCCCGTTGTCACCGACCCTTGCGAGAAACCGGAAAAAGCCGCTGACAGAAGGGTCTCTCAAATCGTTGTAACCCAGCATATAGCCGCGACTTGTGACCTGCAGACGGCTGTTCCACGTGCCGATTTCCTTGGCGGCATCCGAAACCGCAAAATATGCCCCCACATCCTTGATTTTTGCAGTCTTAAGCCATGTTTTTGCGATCATCTTTACTGCCGTCCGATTGGCAGCATCAAAGACCAGCACACCGCCGGGGAAAGCGTCCGCCATCCCCCGCACCAGTTCCCGGACCTGCTGGGTCAGAAAGTAATAGAACACTCCGGAGGCAAAGAACACCGCCCCGCCGGAGGCATCGATTTTGCCAAACCATGCGGTGTCTTTCAGGTCGCAGGGGATATTTTGTTCTCGATCCCCGGCGGGCAGCAGCTGCTGCCGCAAGGCAATCACATCCGGGAAGTCCAGATTGTAGATCTTGCATCTACCGTTGTCGCAGGTTCTGCCGGTGTTGTCCAGCCCGCAGCCCAGATTGACCACCGCCGCATTGGGGTGGTCTTTCAGGTAATCCCGCACCTCGAAAGCAAGATCACTTTGCCGTGTGGCCACCTCCAGCGCACCAAAGCGCTGCATCAGGCTGCGGGAGTTTTTCTCTGCCTCTGAAAAGTCGTAGTCGATCTGGTCGAGCAGGCGAACCGCTGTTTCATCCCTGTAAAGGTTCGGGTACAGCTCCGTACACAGCTTCCGGGAATACAGCGGGAGGATCAGCGTCTCCTGCACGGTGTTTTTCTCAATTTTATATTTCATAGGTTTCTTCCTCAGTGAATAAAAACTGTCATAATTGCCGCCAGCATAGCCGCTATGACCGTCATGCCTATCGCCATGTGCAGGATGGATGCAAAAACGCCCGTGCTTGATGCCCTTACTTCCGCGCCGTGACGCAGAGCCACTTTTTCTTTTTGCGTATCTGCACCTCGTGAAAACCCGCCTGCTCCAAACACGCCTTTAATTCAATGTCCTTGTAGATGGTCATGCCGCCGATGATCTGCGTCCACCTCTCGTCCCTGTCTGTATCGCCATTGCTCTCGTTGCAGATAAGAATTTTCCCGCCTGGCTTCAGCGTCCGCCAGACCTCACGGAAGCATCGGGGCAAATCAGGCCAAAAATAGACGGTCTCAAAGGCCGTGGCAGCATCGAAGTAGCTATCCTCAAACGCCATATCCGCCACACTGCCTTGCAGAACGGCGCAACGCCCCTCCTGAATTGCAGTTCGGTTGAGCTTTCTAGCCTTCTCCACACTGACGGGCGAATAGTCGATGCCCTTGACGACGCCATGCGGGCATTTTTTCAGCAGCCGTTTTATGTTCGCCCCGCCGCCGCAGCCGCAATCCAGCACCTTGGCGTTTGGCGCAAGTCGTAGAAACTGAAGTCCCCACCGCGCCACAGGGCTGTGGCCCAGATTCATCATGGCAACCATAAGTTTTCCGCCGAGGCCCACGGGCTTGCGGGTGTTTTCAAAGAACGACATCTGGCCCCTCCGATTTCGTGCATTCCGCATAGGTCAACGGGAACGAGGCCTTCAGCACCGAGCTTTTCTGCACCGCCCAGCCGTTTTGACGCAGGAAACGCAGGTATTCCTCGCTTGTCCACCTGCTGTGGAGGGGGAATCCCGCCATACTCATGAAAAAGGCTTTTGCCTTGCCGGAAACCGAGTTCCCCGCGTGGGTGAAGGTTGGAGCGATGAGCACGCCGTCGTCCTTCAGCACCCGCCTGATTTCTTGCAGGGCCTTTTCCGGATGCGGCACTATGTGAAGCGCGTTGGACACAATCACCACTTCGAAGGACTTCTGTGCATAGGGCAGGCGGAACATATCTTGTACGGAAAAGTGCAGCTTTGCGGATTGATTGTCCCGCTTTGCTTCAAGGATCATCTTTGCAGAGGCGTCCGTAGCCTCGATGTGCGCCGCCGCATTTACGATGCTCTTTGCGATAAGCCCCGTGCCGGTGGCAACCTCCAGCACGGTTTTTGCTTTCACTACCGGCCGGATCAGCCCATACATCTTCTCATACGCCGCCCGGTCGTTTCGCATGAAACGGTCGTACCGACTGGCATTCTTGTCCCAGAAACCCTTGCGTTCATGCATGGCTGTCGCCCCCAAACAGTTAGAGCTATCTAACTATAACACACGAATCATGCAGTAAGATGAGGCTAACCTTCTTTTCTTGGCTAAGACGCATCTCTTCGGTTTTCGCTTATAGCGGCGCGAGTCAGATGCTAGGCTGGAGCTGAAGAAGGAGCTTGGCGGACAGGTAGGTCGATACCGGTTCCCGGAACGGTGATCCAGCCAATTACACCAGGGCCCTAGTCATTGAGTGGGAATAGAAAATTCCTTAGTTATGGGGGTATTAATTTGATTTCCTTTAGGATACACCCCCATAACTATATGAATTGACCTGCTGACTCCAATGAAGATTGGAGGGTAACGGCCAGGGGTGACGGCCCAGCGAGTGTTATTTTGCGAGCTATGCGCGTTGAAAGCGACCTTTCGTGGTATAAACTATTTGCCGGAAGCCGCGGCTTTCAGAGTACGGCTTACGTGTACGTTTAACCTCCGTGGGCGACGGGGTGCCGCAAGGCGTAGAATATCGCCCATCTGTAGGGGTCTGCAGCGATGCGGGCCCCGCTTCGTATGAAGGGGGCGTAGCCGATGAAGATCGTATCCATCCCCAGGATTTCTTCGACCTCGTCGAGGGCGAACGCGAGCTCATGCTTAAGCACAATCGCCCCTGCATCGTGGTGGTGAGGCTGCGTTTCCGCGGGAAGCGCAGGGACTTCGCCGTGCCGCTGCATTCCAACATCGCCCCCAACGTGCCCAAAGACCAGTACTTTGCGTTGCCACCCCGCCCCACGACGCGCCCCGGCTGTCGCCACGGCATCCACTACATCAAGATGTTCCCCATAACCAAGTCCTACCAGCGCCGCTTCAGGACCGAGGGCTCGGCCTACTACGAGACGCTCCAGCGCATCATCGACGGCAACACCAAGCGCATTGTCTCCGAGTGCCAGGCGTACCTCGACCGCTACGAGCGCGAGGGAAGGCCCCACTTCGCCGTCGACATCGACCGTATCGTGGGGCTGCTGGAGGGCGAGAAGTAGGGCACTTCGGCTCAGTCTCGAGCCATGTGGAGTCGCTCCGCATTTTTGAACGCCGCGTGTGCGTCCCAAATACTTGAGAAACAAGCTGTGAAGTGCAGTGGCTCGAAGCGCGCCTCCGCCTCATCCGCGCGACGCTGGCTTCTTGCTCGAGCCGACTCCCGCTTCATCGCTTCCCGCTGTGCTGCGAGCGCCTGTTGTGCCTTGGTGCTCACCGCGGGCCGCTTAAGGGCTTTCGCTGCCTCGCGAGCGCGTCGCTTGGGATTCTTCGCGGGCTTGCTTGTTTCCGTGGCCTCGTCGCCGAAGAACGTGAGCTTCGCCCATTTGCTTGTAATGAATTGCAGGATTTCCTCGTTGGACGGCTCTGTGCCGAAGACGATGCGGGCGACGCCGTATCTGCCGTCCTCGACATGCTCCGCCAGCCCGACCCAGAATTGGCCGTCGTGATATACGGTCAGGGTGGACGACGCGCTGATCTGCATGGCTGGTTCCTCCTTTATGTAGATGACCATGCAGAGAAGGGACAACCAAGGAGGCAGGTTACTGATGCGGACTCCCGCACGCCCACGACTACCCGACGGGGACTGTGTTTTCATCTCTGGTGCCCGCATTGTAGCACGCGCGGATTTACGGTGTTGATTGCCGGCGCCTAGACGGGGATGAAGGCGGTTCGATCCAGGTCAAGCCGGTCGCCCGTTCATGAAGCGGCCGATGGCCGCGTTCATGAACGGGCGTCTGATTCCCTGAAAAATAATAGGCACCCATGAGGACACCTACAGGCTATCTTCGAACTACTTGGTTTGGGGCAGACGGAGGAAAAAAATAGGGCAGAACCGCTCTCACGATCCCGCCCCGCAAACCCGAGGGTTTCTAACTGGCTCCATTATTCCGGGCCTCTCAGTTCTGTCATTGACCCAGGTATCACCCGTCTCCTATAGCGAGTGAATATAAAAATAGGGCAGAGTCGCTTGCGCAAGTCCGCCCCTAAAACCGTGAAGGTTTTGCTATCTGCAGGCTATTCTACCAACCCGAGCGATTCTGTCAACCTGCGAAGGAACTCGAGCGCGGAGCGAGCTGCGGCGTCGGGCCCCTTGTCGGGCAGCGCCTCGGTTTCGCCGTCGGCCCTGGCGAACATCCCGGCGAGCTCGGATGCGGCGCGCGAGCGCGAGGAGCCCTCGGGTACCAAGCCGGAGTGCGCCACGAGCACGGTCGCGACCTCCTGCATGGCCGTGTTCCCCATCCACTTCCTCCTGGTCGCCTTGGGAATTCCCACGGCGGCGACCCTTCGGGAGACGCCGCTGGACGCCGAGCCCCGGGCGGCGCCCCTCTCGGCGAAGCAGTTGATCAGGCACGAGCCGTGCGCGGCGCAGTTGCGGACGGACTTCACGCGCTTGAGGTCGTAGTGGGAGGCCTCGAGGCGCCTGTCGCCCCATCGCCTGGCGCAGAAGCGCACGAAGTCGATGAGGGTGCCGAACGAGGTGAGCTCAAGGAAGGCCCAGGCAGGCATGTCGCCGGAGTACTTCGCGTAGAGGCTCGAGCTGTAGGGGCTGCGGCCGCTCATCTTGAGCTCGCGCAGGCGGTACTCCCTGTTTGCAGTGGTAAGCGATGCCATGTAGTCGGCCACGATGGCGTAGCCGTCCTCTCCGCGGTCCTCCATCTCGCGAAGCAGTGTCACCTTCTGGAAATGCTCGATGTCGAGCGTCATGCCGAGCAGGGCGTGGCGCAGCTCCTGGTCGAGCGCCGCGAGCAGGCGCAGCTGGCCGAAGTCGAGGTCTACGTAGCGGCCGTCGCGCGGGCCTCCCTCGTATTTCGAGAAGAGTTTGCGGTAGGATGCGAGCTTGAAGAAGTTGCACTTGTCGCGCAGGTAGTCCGCGGCCTCTTCCTCGGAACACAGCTCGAAGGCTACGCCCTTCTGCTTGAGGTGCTCTATCTGCTGCTCGATCGTGAGGATCGGCTTCCTATCGTGGGGTTCGGCCATGCTCGGTCTCCTGTCATAAAAAGTATTGCCTATTTTACCAGCATGTTCTCGACATTCGATGGAGGCCTCATCGTCGACTCATGGGCAAGCCGCCTGATACGACTCCCTTTCCCTGTCAGCAGCGCAGTCGCCTGACCTGCGGCTTTGGAATCGCGTTGGAAGCCGCCCGCGACCAATCATTTGCAGTTGTTGCGAGTGGCTTGCGCGTGATGCTGCGGTTGAGTTTCAGAAACGGGCGATTCCGCCCAATCGGGCACCCGAATCACGGCCGGAAGCTCCTTTGGGACAAAAACAAAAACTCAATGCCCTGAGTTTGGAAAAAGTTTTTGAGGTTGTCCCAACTTTTGTCCCCGAAGCCGACGAAACGCGACATCGCGGCATTCGGCGGCACGCGTTCCATGTCGATGCCGAAAACTGGATGCAACTGGAATGACGGGACGACAGAACCAAAGCCATCGAGTGGGAGTAGGACGACAGGGTTCTGACCTGCGATTTTGAGTGCCGCACTATGCCGCTGAGTTTCGTTTCGTACGAGAGTCATGACAAAGCCACCAGCGACGGAGATGAGTAAAAGCGATTAAAGAGCCTCCGTTCCCTGCGTTGGGACGGAGGCTCTTTCTTTGCCGTTTTACTCCCTTGTCTCCGTTCGGGGATTATTTCCTGCTCATTTAGGGCTATTCGCGCTGAAAGATTTTGACTAGCTTGGTGTCCTTTATTTCGTAGACAATGTCTGCGACGTTCTCGACCAGCCTCTTATCGTGGGAGACGAACACTATCGTTCCGGCATAGGCGCTCATCATCTGCTCGAGGGCTTCGGCGCTCTTGATGTCCAGGTAATTTCCAGGCTCGTCCATGAGCAAGATGTTGTATCTGCCCAGCAGCATCTTCGCGAGTAGCAGCTTGATGACTTCGCCTCCCGAGAGAACGCCAACGTCCTTTGTCAGGTCGCGCGGTCCGATTCCCATAGAGGCGAGGATGCCTCGAATTTCGGTCATGCTGTACTCGCAACCATTCTGCATGAACGAGATCACAGACTGGCGGGCGTCGAACTTGTAACCTGTCTGTTCGAAGTAGCCGATCTCTGCTTTGGGAGAGATGTTGATACCGTCGGCGCGTCGAACGATTGCCTTCAGCAGGCTGGTCTTTCCTGTGCCGTTGCCACCGGTGATGGCCACTTTGGCACCGAGCGGTATCTCGAATTTCGCGTGGTCATAGAGCACGCAGTTGCCGAAGCTCAAGCTGAAATCATCTGCCGAGATGGGAAATTTGCTGTGCAGTTCCAGGGCCTTGCTCTGGCGGAAGCGCACGGCGCGAATGCTATCTGGGGCCTCGATCCCTTCGAGCGCTTCGAGGCGCTTCTCCATGTTCTTAGCTGCCTGATGCATTTTCTTCTGCTTGGTGCCGGTTGTTTTCTGATGCCCCAAGCGACCTGCATACTCGTTGCTTTTTTTCGCACCCTTCCGCTTGGCGTCGACCTGCCGTGCTTTTTTCCGCTGTTTTTCGATGGCGGCTTCGAGGCGATCGCGCTCGCGCATCGCCTCTTCGTATCGAGTCGCCTGAGCTTTGCGCTCTTCTTCTTTCTGTCGCAGATAGTCGGAGTAGTCACCCCAGAATTCGGAAATACCGCCGTCTTTGAGCTCCCAGATCTTGTCTACCACCTGGTCGAGAAAATGACGGTCATGGCTCACGATGAGCAGGGCCCCATCAAATGCCTTGAGCTGTCCGACGAGAAGGCGGATGCCGTCTTGGTCGAGGTGGCTCGTAGGCTCGTCGGCGAAGATCGCGCTTGCATGCTGGGAGAGCGCAGAGGCAATCTTGGCGCGTGTTTCCTCCCCGCCGCTCATCGTCTCCTGCGCCACTTCGGCGACGTTGAGACGGGAGAGCATCTCGCCGTTGTCCTGAGCCGCATCAAGGTCGAGTTCGTCGAGCTGGCCGATGAGGGCAATGCTGCCGAAGCGCCTGACGTCGGCGTCCGCAATGGTTAGATTGCCGCTCAGGATTTTTAGCAGGCTGGTTTTGCCTGCACCGTTGTCTCCTACCAAGCCGATGCGATCGTAGGGGTAGATTTCCAATTCTTCGATGTCCAGAATATCGCGGCCGGCATATTCCAAAAAGATGTCTTTAGCTTTGACTATGAGTTCCATAAGTTGAACCACCTTTTGTGTATTGTCGTTTTCTGGAAGCGCAGCCATGCCAATAAAGAATCGCTCACGTCGATTTTTCGCCTTTGCCCGATTGCCGGCGTGAGCGTTTTGGCCTTGCGCAAGCCGGCAAATCCGAAAATGATAGTTGGCGGCGAATAAGGAGCGCGATGTGGGATGTCGGCGCAATACCTCGTCGTCGCAAGGGCTTGAAGGCTGACGCGCGAACCGATGGCTGCCGCCTCTTTTTTCGAATGCTTGGGCTATTGAATCTGCCCGGAATCTTTTTTCCCCACGTTTCGGACGCTTGGAGCGAGAAGCATCGCCAACGCAAGCAGTGTCATGGTCGCTCCAGAACCGACGGACCACAACGGAGCTCCGAGCAGGTGCGCAAAAACGGAGGGGGCTGCGAGGCCCATGGGCATGGCCCACGCCATAATGGTTCCATAGAGACCAAAAACGCGGCCTAGGTACTCAGGAGGTATCTGCTCCTGCATAAGGGCAGTCTGGGTTCCCGCGTACAGCGGGGAGCATGCGCCCATAAGAAAGCTCGCCGGTAGGAAAGCGGCGAACAGCGACGGGCCGAGCAATCCGGATGCGATTGCGACGACGCCGAAGCCGGCGATTGCGGCGACCATGGTGAGCGACCTATTGCGGAACCCTCCCGTGGCCGCCAAAATGCCGGACCCAGCCAGCATGCCTGCGGAGAAAAGGACCTCCACCAAAGCAGCATCCCCCGTGCTACCGCCAAAATGTCCCAAGGTCATTATTGGGAACAATGCCGCGAGTGGGGAGAACGCGAAAGCGAAGACGAACCCGCACCAAAGAATGGCGAACAGCCCCCTGTATCCCCTGATCAGCTTGTAGCCGTCCGAAATCTCAGAGAAAAGTTCTCGAACTTTATTGGAAAAGGACGAGCTGCGGTCGGCTTCGTCGAGTCCTCCTGCGTCTATCTGAGCGGCGAGGACAGCTAGAGAAGCGAAAAGCGCCCCCAGCACGTCGAGGGCAATCATGGCGGTAATGCCCGCCACAGGATAAATCACTGCCGCGAGCGCGGCGCCAAGAATGTATCCGGCGGACTGAATCGCTTGCATCACTCCCGATAGGCGAACGAGATGCTCTGGCGGGGCGAGATGGGGCGTGAGGGATTGGGAGGCCGGCTTGTAGAACGAAGTGCCAGCTGCGCGGAGAAACAGGGCGATGAGTATTGACCACGCAGGTAAGCTGCCGGCCAACGAGGCAATCGCCAAGGCGGCGCCCACCGCGGCAACGAAGAGGTCGGCGCCGATGAGAACACGTTTCAAAGGCAGTCTGTCGACAACGGCGCCCGCAAGGACTCCGAACAAAGCAATCGGCAGAAAGCCTGCTAACGATGCCAGGGAGAGGAGGGAAGATGATCCTGTCGTGAGGGCGATATGCCAAATGAGACCCATTTGGAGAATCGAGCTCGTCAATGTCGACACGAGCTCCCCGCCCCATACGAAACAAATCTTAAATTGCCATGAATGGCACAGCGAAACAGACCTGCGCCGAGAGGTTTCAAACATCATGGTTATGTCCAATCGTGGAATGGCGTGCAAAACAGCGCGACGCCATAACAGCGCCGCTTTTTAGGCGCTCATCCACGTGCGGAAAAGACCAACCACGACACCCCTCCTTCGCTGACTCAGTTCGGCAAACCACGCAATTTTAAGGAGGCTGAAGCTCGTTTGTCAAGGATTGCCTGTCGGCAAGGACAATCCTTTCTGGCCATTCGATCCCTTTTGTATCTTTGGTTGCGTAGGTGACCCGCCAGGGCTATTACGCGTGGAAGAGGCGCCTGCCGAGCTGGCCGATGAGGCGCTGAAGATGGCCCTGGTCAGGCGAAACGATCCCAAGGGATGCGTACATCATTCGGATAGTAAGAATGTTGCCAGCAGGTTTTGCGGCAACCGCAAAGGAGCCGTATCCTGCAGCTGGAATCACGTTGCAGCATCCTGACCCGCATTCCGATTGGCGGACGGCCCGCTTCGGCATCCTGACCAGCACAGCGATCGAGCCTTGTCATTCCTTGGATATGCCGGTTGCTCGGGGCGGTCCCGACGGAGGCCCTCGCCTCCCCGGTCCGTGACCCAAGAAGGGCAAGCATGCTGATCTGCATGGCTGGTTCCTCCTTTATGTAGACGACCATGCAAAGAAGGGACAACCGAGGAGGCAGGTTACTGATGCGGGCTCCCGCACGCCCATGACTACCCGACGGGCTTTTTTTCATCTCCGATGCCCGCATTGCAGCATGAACGAATGTGCCTCGACATCTCTGCTGGCATGGTACGACTGGGATCGCACCTCGACGCATCCTTGCGCATACTGCCTTCCAGGTTTCGAAACCGGGAAGGAGAGTGTATGTGAGCGACGATATCGGCGCCGATTCGACGCTCGAGAGGGGGATTGCGCCGATTCTATCCATCGGGGATGCATTCCCGAAGGTTCTCATCACTCGCACGAGGCATGAGCCCCATACCCGGGAGGGCGTGCTCGTGCTGAATTTCGCGAGGTGGCTGCTTGGCGGGTAGGGTTCTGAACGTCGCATTGGGATATCGCGCGACAGGGCACGCAGGGCTGTTTGTGCCCGCACGGGAAACGCCGTCGCCATGCGGGCGGCCTGTCGTGTCCGATTAGCCTTTTGCTAAACAGGCTTACGCCAACTCATGGGCAAGCCACCTGAGACTATTCACCTTGCTTATCGTTGACAAAGACCTGTGGCCTGCGGTTTTGTGAACGGCTCGTAAGCCACCCGCGTCGACTCACTTACTGTTGAAGCTGGTGGCTTGCAGGCTCAAAGGCGGTTGAGTTTCAAAACGGGCGTTTTCGGCGATATCGAGCCTCCAAAGGCGGCTCTCCGTGCCCCTTGGGACAAAAATAAAAACTCAAAGCCCTGAGTTTGAAAAAAGTTTTTTGAGGTTGTCCCAACTTTTGTCCCCGAAGCCGACGAAACGCGACATCGCGTCATTCGGCGGCACGCGTTCCGTGTCGATGCCGAAAACTGGGTGTAACTGGAATGACGGGACGGCAGAACCGACGCCATCGAGTGGGAGTAGCCGAGGGTCTAAAACGGCACGTCACAAAAGGTAGTGAATAGCAATGAAGCCCCAGGTAGAATTGGCTATCTGGGGCTTCTTCATGTAACGCCGCGATGCGCTCCATAACGCTCTATTTGGGGAATTTAGTTCAGGCAATGAAGACGGGCGCATGAACGCAGAAAGGACGGCACGAGGCCCACTTGAATCCACGGCACTCATCCGCATTATCGTTGCCCCAATGTCCTCTGCATCAAGCGAGGTCGGCGGTTAAGTAACGGCTCGGCGAGTGTTATTTTGAGAGCTACACGCATCTAAGGCGAGTTTTCGTGGTAAAAACTACTTGCCGGAAGCCGCGGCTTTCAGAGTACGGCTTACGTGCACGTTTAACCTCCGTGGGCGACGGGGTGCCGCAAGGCGTAGAGTATCGCTCACCTGTAGGGGCAGCGCCGCTTCAGGACCGAGGGCTCGGCCTACTACGAGACGCTCCAGCACATCATCGACGGCAACACCAAGCGCATTGTCTCCGAGTGCCAAGCATACCTCGATCGCTACGAGCGCGAGGGAAGGCCTCGCTTTGCCGTCGACATCGACCGTATCGTGGGGCTGCTGGAGGGCGAGAAGTAGGGCACCTCGGCTCAGTCTCGAGCCATGCGGAGTCGCTCCGCATTTTTGAACGCCGCGCGCCCCAAATACCCGAGAAACAGGCCATGAGGTGCGGCGGCGCACTCGTGCCTGCGCGCAGCCATCTCCATCAGCGTCTACGGTGCGCTACAACATCGCGGGCAAACCGCCTGACAAGCCGAGCATTCTGATCGTTCCGTCTATGAGCTACGTTGCCGTGCGGGGCAAGGGCGATCCCAATGCCGAAGGCGGCGCGTAGCAGAGCGCGTTGCCGCTGCTCTACGGCGTTGCCTATGCCATCAAGAGGTCGAAGAAGGGCCTGCGGGAAATCGAAGGCTATTTCGACTTCGTCGTGCCGCCGCTCGAGGGCTTCTGGTGGCAAGACCGCGCCGATGGCGAGATCGATTACACGAGGAAAGACGACTTCAACTTTATCTCGTGCATCCGCCTGCCCGATTTCGTCACTTGCGATAGTTAGTGGTCGGGGACGTTCTTTAACGACTAGTCATTTAAGAACGATCCCAATGACTATGCTGCTTGCCTTCGTTATCTGACGACCTGGACGGCAAGTGCGCTCAACTGGATAAGAAAAAGCCGGGGAAAACGTCCCTGGCACTTGGAAGCCTTGCTTGCGGAAAACCAATTATTTTTAAATCATGGGCTGTGCGAAAAGGCTAGTACATGAAACGATCGCTCCAATGGCGAAGCCCCAGCCTGCGCGCCAGCCCATAGGCAAGCCACCTGAGACCACTCACTTTGCTCACCGCTGACGAAGACTTGCGACCTGGGGTTTGCGAGCTGCTCGCAGAACCCATGTTGCATATCAAGCTTTAGACTGACTCAGCCAATCACTTCTCGTCAGGCAAGTGATCTGTTCTGTACGGATGTCGCCCATCAGCTCGCAGCAGACGTCCTTGCGGGTGTGGTGCCAAACAAAGCCGCATTTTTCCTGAACGCGTTTCGATTTCTCGTTCCCGTCGAAATACCCGCACCAGATTTTGTCCAGTTTCAAGTCCTCGAAACCATGGCGGACGAGCTCTCGAACCGCCTCCGGTATCAGCCCCTTGCCCCAGAACGGGACACCGATCCAGTAGCCTATTTCTCCCTCAGTGTCCGGAATCTCCTTGTCGGACCGCGCGCCAATCATCAACCCTATGCTTCCGATGGCCCTGTTGTCTTCCTTCAGGCAAACGGCGTACGTCTCCGGCGCGGAAAACACGGTGCGGATGATTTCGGCGCTGTCGTCAACGCTCGAGTGAGGCGGCCAGCCGGCAATCGGCCCCACCCTGTCGTCCTTCGCGTATCTGTACAGGTCCTCTGCGTCCGTTTCGGCCCACGGGCGCAGTATCAGCCGCTCGGTTGCCAGTTGCATATCCATCTCCATCGACCACTTTCGATTGATGCTCAGTGCCCATTGTATTCGCTACGATTAAACTCGGCACAGGGGATACTGGTTTTCCGTGCGAAAACGCTCATGCCGCTAAATTGAGCGACCGCCTGTACTGCAGCGGGATCATCCGCCCGAGCGATCCCTTAATCCGTCGCCCGTTGCGCCAATCGGCAGAAGCCACGCGTGGACGCTAATCGTTCGAGCGAATCGTCGTCGGTTTCCGTTTAACGATTTCTTTTTCCGCTATTATCTGACCCTCGGACTTCCTCGTGATAGAAGTAGTCCACGATCACCGGATGCCCCTGGGGGACTCTGCCATAAGGCATTTCGTTGTCCACAAAGGGGCAATCGTACTTCTTGGCCATTTCCTCGGCTTTTACTTCAAGCGCTTCAAAATAGCTACGGTTGCGCTTGTTATAGATCTCATCGTAAAGCGGTACGAGATTGGGATGTTTCTCGGCGATATAATCCAGGATCGCTTTTTTGAAACCACCCCGAAGATTGAGATTTTCGAGCCAAAACAAATCGCACCGATCCTTTACTCGCTCAAAAATCATCTCAAAATCCGTGATGCCGGGAAATACCGGGGACACGAAGCAGACCGTACGGATACCTTCGTCATACACCTGCTTCATAGCAGCGATACGACGCTCGATGCTCGACGCGGAGTCCATATCGTTCTTGAAGTTCTCATCCAGCGTGTTGATCGACCATGAAACGGTCACTCGTCCAAGCCTCTTCAGCAGATCGATATCCCGTACCACAAGATCGGACTTTGTGCAGATCAGAATATCTGCATCGCTGCTAATCAGCTGCTCCAGGAGTTTCCTGGTATTCCCGAATCGCTCCTCCTGTGGATTGTAGCCATCCGTCACAGAACCGATAACCACCCGCTGTCCAGCGTATTTCTTCGGATTCTTGATTTCCGGCCAATGCTTCACATCAAGAAAGGTGCCCCATTCCTCCTTGTGTCCGGTAAAGCGCTTCATAAAGGAGGCATAGCAATACTTGCAGGCATGCGTGCAGCCTACATAGGGATTGACCGAGTAGCCGCCTACCGGCAGGCTGGACTTGGTCATGATGTTCTTTGCTTCCACCTCATTGATGAGGATTCCATCGATCACTTCCGCCATGTTCTCTGCACCTCCAGCACTCTTTCGAATTCTTCCGACAATTCCTGAATCATGTTTTCGTCCCCTATGACAGAGACGAGGTCTTCCTTCATAAACATTGGAATGCCAAGCGCGTGCGCCTGGTCCGTCAAAGACCATGCCCACTCCGGTTCCGTATGAACCTTCCTGCTCTGCGTCCCGGTCATGGTGCCGACGACGATCCAGTTGATTCCGGAAAGGTCGACCGTACCGGGATCGTCGAATAGCGGCTCAAAAGTAACGAAGAAGTGATTTGCTTTGACGTTTTTCCGAAGGGCGTCGATACGCCACAGCTCCGCTTTCCTCGTCACCGTAACGCCGAACCATGCGTTTTCCAGGTCGGTATCTAAATCCAGCAAATCGGGTCTCTTGGTCAGGAACAGGAACTGATGCTGTGGATTCTCATGGATCTTTGCAAATACCTCGTCTCGCCATTCCAGCTTCCACCCGGAGAGATCGCTCATGCCGGTAAGGAGAAAGTTCTGCGGGCGTTTCTTTTCCATCATCTTGAGCTTGCTCGGGAAGAACGCAGGATCAGCGAAGTCGTCAATCATATGCCAACGTTTCACATTGTTACGGGCATAGCAATATGGACACCCCACCGTGCAGCCGATGACGATATTCATATTCTGAATCTGATTTTTGATGCAGATGCTCATAACGCCTGCCTACCTGCCTCTCCCGTAAACACGCAATCAGCCTCCCCCACCTTGCGGGCAAAAGCCTCGATATCTTGCTTGCAAGCAGCAGGCTCGCAATCGCTCAAATCGTATGACGTGCCGCCGTTTCGATAGACGGCCCGATGGGAAAACGATCGGCTGACAAGCCCGATGCCGAGCTTCTCGCACAGGGTCATCCGTGCTCCCTTTCAGCTATAAAAAACAGGTGTCTATAAACAGTATCCTTGTTGATTTTCGCAGGGGCAATGAACAAACGCGTGCACCTGTCGATAAACGAACAGCTACTGGACATTGTCAAACGACTCAGATTGGAGAGGCGATGGGAGAAACCAAGATCGACCGCCGGCGGCGCTACACCCTCTCGGTCATACGGGAGGCGTTCTTCGCGCTGCTGGCCGAGGTCGGCTTCGCGAAGATGACGGTGGCGGACATCTGCCGCCGCGCCGAGATCAACCGGGGAACGTTCTATCTGCGTTACAAGGATAAGTACGCGCTGCTCGATGCGCTTATCGACGAGGCATTGGCAGCGGCTCCCCCGCTTGAGGGGGTTGAATCGGCAACGCTTTGCCAGCGTCCGCCGGCAGACGACGATTATCGCCTGCTTTATTCGGACAGCGACGCATACGCTCGCGTAGCCCAGCGCGTCATAGAACGCGGAGCGGAGCAGATGGTTCCCTGGGTCATGGAGAAAACAGGGCTTTCACGCGAAGACGCCTTCCTGCTCTTCGTCCACAACGTCCAGGGCAATCTGGCCGTCAACCGCCTGCTCGGCTGGAGACGAGGCCCCGAGTTCGCCCATGCCCAGGAGCTGCTCAACGCCTATTCCGAAGGGGGCTTACTGGCGGTATCCGCTCTTCGCGATTCCGATAACCCATCGTGACCTGCGATTCAGGAATACCAGCCTCCGAGCCCTCTCGTTCGGAGGCTGCGGCTAAAACCTCATTGCGCGTCTACCGCTCCGCGTTACTCGCCACCTGCCCGCGCCACCGAGAGCAGGGCGCCCAAATCGGCCTGGATCGCCCCTGCCTTGCTTCCAAGCTGCAACGGAGCCGAGCCGCCCGAGATGTTTACGCTCAAAAGGTGCGCATCCGGCAGCTTCGCGGTCATGCTCCAGAACGGGAGCGTGATGATGCCGGGGGTCATCTCGCCCACGCCGAGCTCCAGCAACAGCACGCGGCGATCGCTGCGCTCGCGCACGAAGCGCTCGTATCGTCCGAGGCTCTCGCGCCATGCCGCACCCTGCAGAAACGTGTCGTCGCGCACCCACGGCACAAGCTGCCAGCCGCAATGCGGGCATCGGGGGACATCCTCGCTGCGGACCTCGAACCCCGCCATGCCCGCGAGCATGCGCTCGACGTAGGGGCTCGCGTCGAAGAGCTCGTCGCAGCATGGCTGCTTGCATTGAAGGTGCGCGAAGCTTCCCTGATAGTTACAGGTTCTCTCGTCGGGAAACGTCTTCTCGACCTGGGTGTCCACATTGGTGCTCAGGATGAAGTAATCCTTATGGCCGATGAGGGACCGTAGGTCGAGATAGGGCTGCGAGGTCGGCTCGCGCAGCATGAAATCGATATATCGCGCGTAGTAGGCCCATTGCTGCTCGAGGCTGGGGTAGAGGTGGTAGAAGCCGTCGAAAAGGCTCTTGAAGCCAAAGGCTTGCTGCCAGTCCGCCATTCCTGCGCGCGCCATGCCCGCGCGGTTGTAATGGTTGAACCCGGCGGCGCTCGACATGCCCGAGCCGATGCCGACGATGATGGCGTCGGCATCGTCGATAAGGCTTCGAAGCCTACGCGCTTCTCTTTCTAGGGGTGGCATCGGGCGATCTCCTCGAAAGCCGGGGCCATATCGCCGTCAACGAGAATCGTCTCGCACGAGGCGTCGGGCGCCATGGCCTGGCCGTAGTTGAACACGATGTAGGTGGCGTGCTCGCAGGCGTTCGCGATCTGGGCGAGCATGCGCTTTATGACGCCGTTGTGCAGTCCCACGCCAAGTTCGAGGATGGCGACCCTGCCGTTGCGATGGGCTTGCACAAGACGCGCGAGCTCGTCGAGCTGGGTCATGGCGAGGGCGTCTGGATGGGCGAGGCGCCGCTCGTCAACCGACGTGCGCGTGCCCCCCCTCAGTCTCGAGCACGCGCTCCTCGTCGAACCCGGCGCGCGCGAAGTGCCCGTCGATGTTGCATGTGACCACGAAGGTGTCGGCGTGCTCCGTAAGACGCCGCAGCCCGTTCATGAGCGAGCCGGGCTCATATTCGAGATACTCCTTTTGATGGAACCGCTCGGCCCATCGGCGTCGCACGCTGGCATCCGGGGAAGCGAGCCCCTGCAGTATGCAGCCGATGCCGTCTGCCTGGGCGAGGTCCCCGTACGCCTCTTGGAAATGAGCATCGGCGCAGAAAAGGTTGAGCCCCTCCGCCATGTCGAGTCCGTTGCTAGCGCCGATGATGACAAGATCCGCTTCGGCTAGCGCCCTGCCTATGCGAACTGCTTTCGCCGTCTCCATGCGCTACCTCCCCAGCGTCTTGCGCACGTCGGCGAGCACGTCGGCGATGTCGGCGCGAACGGCGAGCCCCCGATCCTCGATCGCGCGGGGGAGAAACTGCGTCTTGTTGTTTACGGCGATGTAGCTGGCCTGCGGTAACTGCGCCGTGAGGGCCCAGAACGGCTCCTGGATAAACGCGGGCGTCATGCGGCCCACACCCAGCTCGAGGAAGAGGATCCTCTGCCGTGCGTGCGCGTCGAGCCAGTCGGACACCTTGCGGTACTGCTCCTCGTAGAGTTCGCCCTGCAGGAAGTTGCCGTAGCCGCGAACCCAGGGGAACGCCTCTGCCCCGCAGTGCGGGCAGCGCGGCACGAGCTCTGTCGGAACCTCCAGACCGTCTCCCATGGCCTCTACCATGTGGGAGACCGGCTCGACCGCGTTCCACACCTCGTCGGTGCAACAGTGGGAGCACTGAAAGAAGCGGTGGTCGCCTTGGATCTCTGCCACTTTCTCCCAGGGATAGAGCTTCACAAACTGCGTGTCCTGGTTGGTGGTGAGCACGAAGAAATCCTTCTCGGCGATAATGGCGTCGAGGTCCTTGTAGGGCTTGCGCAGCGGGGCGTTGAGCGTGGTGTCGAGGAAGGTGGCGAGGTATCCCCAGCGCGCCTCGGCGGTGGGCCAGCGGTAGAACGACCCCTCGAAAGCGCCCTTGAAACCGTAGCGCTCGGCGAATTTGCCGAAATGCCTGCGATAGGTTGCGTTGTCCTCGTAATAGAAGTCGCCGCCGCCCGCCGCGGAGAGCCCAGAGGCCCCGCCCACCAGCACGCAATCGGCTTCCTCGATCATGCGGGCGAAGTCCCTGATTTGCTGGTCGTAGGGCTCGGGCTCGCGGTCACTCAGCTCATAGGGCGTGCCGCCGCTGCGGTAGGCGGCCTGAAGGGAAAACGATTGGTTGGTGAGCTCGATAACGAGCTGCTCGTACAGGGTCACTGGATACCTTCTTTCAGCTATTATAAACAGGTGTCTATAAAAAGTATCCATGTCGATTTGCTAAAGAGCAATGAACAGCTTCGGCCTGCTGTCGATAAACGAGCGTTTGCCGGGCATTGTCGAGCGTTACAATTGGAGGGGTAATGGAAGCGGGGAAGATCGATCGTCGCCGACGCTATACACTCTTGGTCATACGGGAGGCGTTCTTCGCGCTGCTGGCCGAGGTCGGCTTCGCGAAGATGACGGTAGCGGATATCTGCCGCCGCGCCGATATCAACCGTGGCACGTTCTATCTGCACTACGAGGACAAGTTCGCCCTGCTCGACGCGCTTATCGACGAGGCCTTGGCGGCGGTGCCGCCGCTCGAGGGAACGGAGGCGGGTGCCCTCTGCCAGCGTCCGCCGGCAAACGATGACTATTATCTGCTCTACTCGGATGACGACGCGTACGCCCGGGTGGCACAGCGCGTCGTCGAGCGCGGCGCCGAGCAGATGGTTCCCTCGATCATGGAGGAGACTGGGCTTTCGCGCGAGGACGCCTATCTGCTCTTCGTCCACAACGTCCAGGGAAATCTCGCGGTCAACCGCCTGCTCGGTTGGAGGCGAGGGCCCGAGTTTGCCCACGCTCAGGAGCTGCTCAGCGCCTATTCCGAAGGGGGCATGCGGGCGGTATCGGCTCGTCACGATCCCCGTAGTTGATTTTAACCGCAGGCCATTTCGGGCAGGCGACGTTGCTATGGCCCCTCTTTGGTTTTCGATGTTGTATAAGGCAATTGCAATCGCCTTGAGCTTCTTTAGGGAACTTGAGCAAGAGATATGGCCTGCTGGCGATTGATTAACCCCATTTGTTTTGGTTACAAGAAAAAATGCTGCGCGCCTGCAGCATGAAGGAGAGGGAATCCTATGAATATCGTTGTATTGAGCGGCAGCCCGCGTAAGGGCGCCAATACCGATACCATGGTCGAGGCGTTTGCCGAGACCGCGCGTGAGGGCGGCAATACGGTCGAGGTCGTCCGCGTTGCCAGCAAGAAGATCGCCGGCTGCTTGGGATGCCAGTACTGCTTCGCTCATGAGGGCGTCTGCGTGCAGAAGGATGACATGGTCAACGTGATCGAGTCGCTGAAAGACGCAGATATGGTCGTCTTTGCCTCGCCTATCTACTGGTTCGATATCACTGCGCAGGAGAAGGCTGTCATCGACCGCCTGTACGCCTTCGGTGCTACGGGCTTCCCGTTCACCAAGACGGCCCTTTTGCTCGATAGCCACAGCGAGGGCGTCTATGATGCGGCGATCGCCATGTACAAGTCCACGTGCGCATACTGCAAGTGGGAGGACCAGGGCATTGTCACCATCAGCGGTATGACCGAGCGCGACAGCATGGCCTCCTCGCCCAAGCTGGAAGAGGTGCGAGAGCTCGCTCGCAAGCTCGCCTAAGGGCAAGAAGAGCGCATGGCAATCGGTGTTGGTGGAAATGCTTGCTGTCCTTACCGAGAGATAGGGGCGCATTCCCTCAAGCGCCGTATAGAACAATTTTTAAACGCAGAAAAATAACTGAAAACAAATTAATCCGCGTTAAAATATTGTCAAACAGAAGTTAATGAGGGAAGGTTGCGTATGCGTCGCAAGGCAGACGAGCTACTTAGGGAATGGCGAGACAGAGCTGATAGAAAACCTTTGCTGGTCAAAGGCGTGCGCCAGTGTGGCAAGACCTATTTGCTCAGAACGTACGCCCAGGATCTTTTCGAATCGGTTGTCTACGTTAATCTTGAGAACGACCGGTCGGCGCGAGCGGATTTTTCGGGCGGTCTTGACCCTCATTCGATTGTGCGCGCGATCGAGGCTCGTACGGGACAGCGTATCGTGCCTGGCAAAACCTTACTGTTCATTGACGAGATCCAGGCATGCGAGGAAGCGCTCACTTCCCTTAAATACTTTTGCGAAGATGCTCCCGAGTATTACGTTGCGGCTGCCGGGTCGCTTCTTGGGGTTGCCATTAACCATCAGTCGTATTCGTTCCCCGTCGGAAAGACCGACTTGATCGAGATGACTCCACTCGATTTCGAGGAGTTTCTCTGGGCAATGGGGCACGATCAGCTGGTCGATGAGATACGCTCGTCATTCGAGTTAATGGGTCCTCTTGCGCCAAGCCTTCATGAAAAGGCGCTTAGGCTCTATCGACAGTATCTTGTTGTTGGCGGAATGCCCGAGGCGGTCCAAACGTATATCGATGATCAGTCAATCATTGATGTGGCCGAAAAGCATCGGATTATTCTCGACGGATATTCCGCCGACACCAATAAATATGCTGATGAACGCTTGAGCGCAAAGACGCGTGCGTGCTTCGATTCCATTCCACAGCAGCTTGCCAAAGAGAATCGCAAATTTCAATACAAGGTAGTGCGAGCGGGGGGCAATGCGTCTCTCTTTGGAGATGCTCTCGACTGGCTTGTATTGTCGGGTACGGTGGCGCGCTGCAGCCTAGTCGGGCAGATCGAAAGCCCTTTAGAGGCCTTCGTTAACCCTTCTGCTTTTAAAATCTATCAGGCGGATACAGGGCTGCTCGTCTCCAAGGCCGGTGCTCAACGCGCCGATATTCTTGCCGGCATCGGCGGCACATTCATGGGTGCACTTACCGAAAACTACGTCGCCCAACAGCTTTCAGCCATGGGCTATCCGCTGCATTATTGGGCGCGAGATAATCGTGCGGAAATCGACTTTGTAGTAGAGAAGCAGGGATGCTTGTCTGCGATTGAAGTCAAGGCGGGAGAGAACACAAGATCTCGAAGCCTGTCCTCACTTAAAAAGACCCATCCGGGCGTACGCCTTATCAGGCTATCGACTAAGCCCTTTGGAATGAATGATGGGCTTATGTCTGTTCCACTTTATGCGGCATTTTGTCTATAGGGATGATGCTGGTGTAATGCATGGGGCCCAGGGCGCAGCGTTTACTGCGCTCCGGGCCCCGCTGCTTAGTTAAACCATGACGGTTTGGTCGCCGTCGTCCTAGTCAAACAAACTCGGCATGTCGTTTTCCTTCATGAGGGCACCGGCAGAGGGCAGGCTCTGCGCGGTGAACTTCTCGGCCGAGACGCCGGCGCCAAGAATCTCCTCGGTCGTGCCGACAGTGGTGACCGAGCGGCCCTTCTTGGCCGTGAAAGCCTGGACGCCCTGCGTGTTGGTGGTCGTCTTGGTCTTGAGCAGCGACGTGTTGAAGTTCATCAGGCGGTAGTCGCTCGAGACCAGCGCGAGGTCGCGGTCTTCCTTGAGCACCTGCGCATACAGCAGCTTGCTGCCGCCGTAGATGGCGTTCTTAAGGCGCTTGCGGTTGGTCTTGGTAGCGTATCCAGAAAGCGCGACACGCACCACGCGGCCGTTCTCAAAGACGAACAGCACGTCGGCCTTGTAGTCCTCGGGGTCGATGACCCAGATGACGCTCTCGTCGGGTTCCATCTCAAGATCGGTCGGAAGGTACGAGCCCAGCTGGGCCGACTTGGTGTCCTCAAACGCCGCGACCTTGCACTTGTACACCTGGCTCTTGTTGGTAAAGACCAGCAGCTCGTGGGTGTTGGAGGACGGGAACTCGATAAAGGGTTTGTCGCCGTCCTTGTACTTGAGCGTGGTCGCCTTCTTGAGCACGCGGTCCGTCATCTTCTTTAGGTAGCCATCGCGCGAGAGCATGATGGTGACCGGGTACTCCTCGACCTCGGGCTCCAAGCTTACCTCGATAACCTCATGGGGCTCGATCCTGCCCGTGCGGCGCGGCATCACGTACTTCTTGTTGACCGCTGCTAGCTCGTCGCTGATGACCTTCTTGATGTTCTCCTCGCTGGAGAGGATCTCCTCAAGCTCGGCAATCTCGCCCTCGAGCTTGGCGATGTCCTTGGTGCGGTTGAGAATGTACTCTTCGTTGATGTTGCGGAGCTTGAGCTCGGCAACAAACTCGGCCTGGGTCTCGTCGATGTCGAAACCCTTCATAAGGTTGGGCACGACCTCGGCCTCGAGCTTAGTGCCGCGGATGATGGCGATGGCCTTGTCGATGTCGAGCAGAATTGCCTCGAGGCCGTGCAGCAGGTGCAGACGCTCGGACTTTTTGCCCAGGTCAAAGTTAATGCGGCGACGCGTGGACTCAATACGCCACTTGACCCACTCGTGCAGGATCTGGCGCACGCCCATAACGCGGGGATAGCCGTCGACCAGCACGTTAAAGTTGCACGAGAACGAATCCTGCAGCGTGGTCGAGCGATAGAGCTTCGCCATGAGCTTGTCGGGGTCGACACCGCGCTTAAGGTCGATGGCGATGCGCAGACCCGAGAGGTCGGTCTCGTCGCGGATGTCGGCAATCTCCTTGACCTTGCCCTCTTTGGAGAGCTTGACGATGCGCTCGATGATGACATCGGTTTTGGTGGTGTAGGGGATCTCGTAGACCTCGATGATGCGCTCTTCGGGAATCCAGCGCCAGCGGGAGCGGATCTGGAAGCTGCCAAGGCCGGTCTCGATTATCTTTTCCATCTCCTCGCGGCGGTAGATAATTTCGCCGCCGGTCGAGAAGTCGGGCATGGGCATGTATTCGAGCAGGTCGCAGTCGGGATCCTGCAGGTAATGCATTGTGGCGGTACAGACCTCGTTGAGGTTGAAACCGCAGATATCGGATGCCATGGCGACGCCGATGCCCTTGTTGGCCGAGACGAGGATGTTGGGGAACGTGGTGGGCAGCAGGCGTGGCTCCTTCATGGCGCCGTCGTAGCTGTCGACGAAGTCGACCGGGTCCTTGTCGATGTCCTTGAAGATCTCGGCGCTAATGGGGGAGAGCTTGGCCTCGGTATAGCGCGAGGCGGCGTAGCTCAGGTCGCCCGAATAGTACTTGCCAAAGTTGCCCTTCGACTCAACGAAGGGGGCGAGCAACGCCTCGTTGCCGGTGGCCAGGCGCACCATCGTCTCGTAGATCGCGGCGTCGCCGTGCGGGTTGAGCTTCATGGTCTGGCCCACGATGTTGGCGCTCTTCTGGCGCTCGCCCTTGAGCAGACCCATCTTGTACATGGTGTAGAGCAGCTTGCGGTGCGAGGGCTTAAAGCCGTCAATCTCGGGGAACGCACGCGAGACGTTGACGCTCATAGCGTAGGGCATGTAGTTGACCTCGAGCGTCTGCGTGATCGGCTGATCGGTGACCTCGGAGTGCAGGCCGATGACGTTCTCGGCGTTGACCTGCTTTTTCTTGGGCTGGTTCTTCGTCTTCTTCTTTGCCACGATTTCCTCTTGAACTTCTTATGGGCCGTCGTTATCGATTTGCTGCTACTGCAGGTCCAGCTGGTCCAGGTATTCCTTGCCGTGCTCGGAGATGTGACGCTTGCGGCCCGTCTCGTCGTTGCCCAGCAACAGGTTGAACATGGTCTCCATCTTGGTGACGTCCTCGGGTTCTACCTTGATCAGGCGGCGCGTCTCGGGGTTCATGGTGGTGAGCCACATCATGTCCGGATCGTTCTCACCAAGACCCTTGGAGCGGTTGATCGAGCACTTCTGGTCGCCAATCTCCTTGAGGATGCCGTTCTTCTCGAGCTCGGTGTAGGCAAAGTAGGTCTTCTCTTTGCAGTTGATCTCGTAGAGCGGCGACTCGGCGATATACACGTAGCCCTCGTCGATAAGCGTGGGCACCAGGCGATAGAGCATGGTGAGCACAAGCGTGCGGATGTGATAACCGTCGACGTCGGCGTCCGTACAGATAATGACCTTGTTCCAGTTGAGATTATCCAGGTCAAAAGCACCGAGGTTCTTGATGCGCTTGTCCTTGATCTCTACGCCGCAGCCCAGCACGCGCATGAGGTCCATGATGATGTCGGACTTAAAGATGCGCGGGTAGTCCTCTTTCAGACAGTTGAGGATCTTGCCTCGGACGGGCATAACACCCTGGAACTCGGCATCGCGCGAGGTGCGGATGGCGCCTGCTGCCGAGTCGCCCTCTACGATGTAGATCTCGCGACGGCTCTTGTCCTTGGAGCGGCAGTCGATGAACTTCTGCACGCGGTTGGCCATGTCGGTCTTCTGCTGCAGATTGGTCTTGATGCTCTGGCGCGTCTTCTCGGCGTTCTCGCGCGAGCGCTTGTTGATGAGCACCTGCTCCATGATCTTGTTGGCGGCGTCTTTGTTCTCGATCAGATAGGTCGAGAGGCGCTCCTTAAAGAATGCCGTCATCGCCTGCTGGATAAAGCGGTTATTGATGGCCTTCTTAGTCTGGTTTTCGTAGGACGTCTGGGTGGAGAAGCAGTTGGTCACCAGCACCAGACAGTCCTGGACGTCCTGCCACTTAATGCCGCTCTCGTTTTTGTTGTACTTGCCCTGTTGCTTGATGTAGGCATCGATGGCGCTGGTCAGAGCACTACGGGCGGCCTTTTCGGGCGAACCGCCGTTCTCGAGCCATGACGAGTTGTGGTAGTACTCCTGCATCATGAAGGTGCGCGAGAAGCACATGCACGCGGTGATCTTGACGTTGTAATCGGGCAGGTCCTCGCGGTCGCGACCGCGACGGTCAGCCTCGATAAAGAAGGGCTCGGTAAGGTAGTCGGTACCGACCTTCTCGAGCACGTAGTCCTCGATGCCCTTGGGATAGCAAAAATCCTCTTCGGAAAACTCGCCATCGTCGCCCTCAATGCGCAGGCGGAAGGTCACGTTGGCGTTGACCACGGCCTGGCGGCGCATGGTCTCGCGATACCAGTCGTGGGGAATGCTGATCGAGGTAAAGACCTCAAGATCGGGGCGCCACTTGATGGTGGTGCCGGTGCGGTCCTCGTCGCTGGGCTCGATCTCAAGCGCTTTCTTTTTGGCGCCAACGACCTTGCCTTTCTTAAAGTGCAGGGAGTACTTGTTGCCGTCGCGCCAAACCGTGACGTCCATGTACTCGGATGCGTACTGGGTCGCGCACGAGCCCAGGCCGTTGGTACCGAGCGAGAAGTCGTAGTCGCCGCCCTGGTTGTTGTTGTATTTGCCACCTGCGTAGAGCTCGCAAAAGACGAGCTCCCAGTTAAAGCGCTTCTCGGAGGGGTTCCAGTCGAGCGGGCAGCCGCGGCCGTTGTCCTCTACCTGAATGGAACCATCGCGAAAGGCGGTAAGGGTGATGAGCTTGCCGTAGCCCTGGCGCGCCTCGTCAACGGCGTTGGACAGGATCTCGAAGGCGGCATGCGCGCAGCCGTCGAGTCCGTCCGAGCCAAAGATAACGGCGGGGCGCAGGCGTACGCGCTCCTCGTCCTTGAGCTGACGAATACTGTCGTTACCATAGTTTGCGGTGTTTTTTGCCATGCTCGCTCTCTCGATGCTCCTTTGCTGCGTTGTAGTCATATAGATAGTCAAGGTAGCATAGCCCAGGCCTCGGACGATTCCAACTAACACGAATTCCATCGAACGCGCGTTCGGAGTCGGTGACCTTTAGCTTCTGCGGTCATTCCCTGCGCGGCGTGGTGCTCGTGTTAAAACCGTGGCTTATCGGCTGGTAGAATTGCCGCATCAAGACTGCATGTTGTTTGAGGGGGCGCAATGACTGAGAAAGAGAAGATGGAGCGCGGGGAGTGGCATGATGCCAACTTTGACGAGGAGCTCCTGGCGCAACGCGCAAAGGCGGAGGCGCTCTGCTATGACTTTAATATGGCAAAACCCGGAAGCGACGCGCAGCTTGACGCTTTGAAATCCTTGCTCGATACCGATCTTCCGCAAGGGCTGACGGTCCTTTCGCCTGCCTACTTTGACTACGGGAGCAAGACGAGCTTTGGTGAGGGCTGCTTTGTAAACCATGGCTGCTACTTTATGGACGGCGGCTCTATCACCTTTGGTGGCAACGTGTTTATCGGGCCGTTTTGCGGCTTCTACACCGCTTCGCACCCCCTAAAGGCAAAGGACCGCAACTTGGGTCTCGAGAAGGCTCTGCCTATTGTTGTAGGCGATAACTGCTGGTTTGGCGCGAACGTATCCGTGTTGCAGGGGGTTACCATCGGCAGCGGTTGCGTAATTGCCGCGGGCAGCGTCGTGACGGAAGACCTTCCGGACAACGTGGTGGCGGCAGGCGTTCCCGCGGTCGTCAAGAAGATCATCGAACAATAACGGAGCTATTAAACGATGGGGCACGCATGGTTCCGGCAAATCCGGTTATTGGCGTGCGCGTTGGCCATGCTGATAAGTTCCACTTACTCGGGTCCTTCCGACTCGGTTTTGTCCGAGTAAGATTGAATAGCGAATCGAAATTGTTATGTCCACATGGCGATGGCGGACATGGTTTCCATAATGACAGATATAGTTGACATCTTGTGAAGGATGCAATATATTTCTGTCATGTTGCAACGGATATCTGTCCATTACTACGAAAGGAACTCCATGCCGGGCAAAAAGAACCTACGCATGAAGGCGGCACGCGCGGCGGCTGGCCTTTCGCAAGCTGACTTAGCCCAAGCCGTGGGCGTTACGCGCCAAACCATCGGCCTTATCGAGGCGGGCGGCTACAACCCCACGCTCAATTTGTGCGTGGCAATCTGTAAGGCGCTGCGCGTTACGTTGAACGACTTGTTTTGGGAAGACGAAACCGACGCCGACCCTAATGCTCTTTAGGAGTTCACTATGAAATATGAAGATCTGAAAATCGTGCAAAAGTGGCGTGAATATGCCGGCCCAAAGGATGAACGCCTGGAGGCTGAGAACGCGAAGATCTACAAGATTGGCTTCGTGCTGCTTTCGTTTGGCATGTTGATGATCTTTTTCTACCAGTTTATAGCTCGACAGGTTACGTGGGTTCACAGCGACGCTAGTGAAATGCCGCATGGCTTTGCAACGCCGTTCGAGGCAGCCATGTATTTGTGGCTCGTTCTCGTGATGTTGATTTGCGCAGGACTGCAAATGCGGAAGGGCTATGTCGATACCAATCGTTTTGGGCAAACCGAGCATCTTCCTGTTGGATATTTCCTGCTTGTCAGCGGTCTTAGCGGCGCCGCGTTCGCGCTTGTTATTGCCGCAATGCGCTGTATCGCTGAGGCGCAGATCGTACCGCTCGAAAGCGTCTTTTGGTTGGCGAACCTGGTCACGGGCGTGTTCTGCGGTGCGACGATTTTCGCGGCCACGTTTGCTGTCCTGTGCGCAACGTTTTTCACGGCGAAAAGACGCCGTGCCAAGCTCGAGGCAGAACTCGACTCCTCAGACGACATTTAATGCGCAATGGGCTGGCTCTGGGTATTCAGAACCAGCCCATTTTGATGTTCGATGAGCCGAGTCGGCGCCTCTCACAAAAGTAACTAGGAGCTAGCGAGGCCTATCCGAATTGTCCTCATTGGCGGTGTCTTTTTCGAGCGCCGTGCGGCGGGCGCTGTAGGCGACAAGGCCGGCACCAACTGCGGCGAGCGCTGCTGCGGCTGCGGTTAGGGGGACGTTGCTGTCGCCCGTGCCCGCAAGCGCGCCCGCTTTTCCGGAGCGCTTGTTATTGCCGTGGTCTTTGCCACTGCCGGAGCTGCTTCCGCCGGAGCCGCCGCCCTCGTCAGTACCGCCGCCACTCGAGCCACCATCGCCGTCTGCCGTCATCGGGGCGTCGTGAAGTCCTGTCGCATCCGCGCTATCGCATACGCCGACCTGAACTTCTGAGCGTTCGCATGCCGCGTCGGGCACATGAAGCTCGTGCAGTACGGCACCCAGCGCCGAGTTCGCGCCTGGTCGAATTTCCCCGAGCGTTACGGGATCGAGCGCCACCAGATTACGTGCCTTCGCATACAGCGTTACGCGTTTGCCCACTTCGTCGCTCCAACTCTCGGGGATGGCGAAGCTCATGCGGAACTGTGCCGTGCAACCCGGTGCCAGCACGGCGTTGCCGTTGTCGGCTACCAGCGGGTGCGTTGCAAAACGCGCGCCCAGCGTCTCGAGCGCGTACTTTACGTGTGCCATGTCGTTGGCCGAAGTATCTTCGGCAAGCTCTGGATCGTAGATCGAAGCCATGCGTGCGTTCGCTCCGAATCCGATGGATGCGCTGGAGAACGGCTGGCTGGAGCCCTCTCGGTACAGATCGATCGTGCCGGCGGTCAGCAAAGTGTTGCCGTCGTTTCGCACCGTGACCATGAAGGATTCGCCTGCTGCTCCGGGCACCACCGCGCCTGAGGTAGCGACCGCGCCCGTCGGAGTGGCACACGCCACCAAGGGCACTTCGATGCTGTGCAGCTCTGCCTCGCTCTTCTCCGCGCTCACAATGTGCGTGGCGAGCGCGGAGAGCATGCCTCCCGACGTCAAAAATGTCGTTATCTGATCGACGGGATGGTCCAGCTCGCACATCACGAACGGCTCCGTGAACAGATCGCCTGCCAAGGTGCTGGCGAAGATGCGGAAGTGCTTGCCCATCACTGTTACCGGGTTGCCTTCTTCGTCGTAGGTTTGTCCCACCTTGCCATCGGTGTTCTCTACATAGAGCACGCACCTGCCGTTGTTGCTTACGCTAAACGACGCCGGGCCACAGCCTGCGGCACCCACGGGCTGCGTTGCAAATGCCGATGCGCCTCGCGTCCAAGTAATATGCTGCAGCTGCTCGTTGACGGTGGCCAAAAAGCCCGAATGTTGCGGCCACGGCACCGCATGGGGTACCGTGGCGTCTGGTGGCATAACGCCCCAGCCCGCAATGGACTGGCCGATCACGGCGTACGATGCGCAGCCGCAACCGTCTGCGGTCTCGTACGCAACGGGCACCACCATTTTGCCGTTGATATTCTCGGGCTCGCTCAGCTCGATACTCGACGGTGCCTGCGGAAAGCGAAGAACTTGGCGGAACGTCAGGCTGTCGCCCAAATCATCCGACCACAGGGTAAAGCATTCTAGCGCAACCTCGGCCTCGCTGCCGAGCGACTTTTCTGCGGTGGTTCCGCGGCGGTGGAGGTAGGCACCCGACAGGCGTCCGTCGACCAGCGTCTTGCCTACCGTGATGCGCGGGCACTGCAGGCAATGGTAGCCATCCTCCTGAAGGCGGCCGCGCGAGATGCTGCGCCACGACGTGTGCGATATCACGCGAACTCCGTCGTTGCTTATGTGCAGGCGCACAACGGACAGTATGCCGGATGTGCTCGCCGCATCGAAAGGGGTGTTGTCGCCGTCGCGGCGCTCGCCCGAGACCAGCAACACGTAGGCGTCTTGGTTTCCTCTTCCGTCCGTATATTCCACTACGTCGAAGTCGTAATCGTATATGCCGTCGCGCTCCACGTCGCCCTCGCCAAACCCAAGGGGAAAGTCCACGGGCGCGGGAGCGGACCACGTGCCGTTTGCCTTTGTGTGCACCACTAGGCGCGAGCGGCCATTCTCGCCGTAGCGCACCGAGGCGATACGGAATAGGTATTCTACGCCGGCAATCATCGTTAGCTTCATGTGGGCTTCGCTGAGCACGCCGGAAAACAGCACGTTGTCGCTCGAGGGTTTGACGCCGCCACGCTCGTCCTCCGACACGCCGGCAGAATTGGCGTTCGGGTCCGCAACGGCGTTCGTTGACTGACCGATGTAGGTGTACTCATACATCGGTGCGGCATTTTCGTCGTTCTCTACCAGTGCATGGACGAAATGCTCGATCTGTCCCGTGTCGTCGCTTTCTGAATCCGCCTCGAGCTCAATGCGCGTGACCGCTTGATCCCAATCGCGCACGACAGGCGCGGCGTTTACGGCAGTGGCCTTAACCTCGGCGCGTGCGAGCAGCTCGGCGTTGGTGACGATGGTGGCCGATGCGATAAACTGCGGCACACCACCTGCCTCGGTGTTGCCGGGCGTGCCGAAGCAGGCATCCAGCGTGTAAGGCGTATCTCCACCCAATGCCAGCTCAGAGCGTTGGAGCACATACTGGTCGCCATTGTTCACCGACATATTCCACGAATCGATGAGTGTGGGCCACGACCCCGACCAAGCCTTGGTGGTCCACTTGAACATTACGAACTGGAGTATCACATCGACATCGACGTCTGCACCTACGCGCAGCCGCGGAAGCTGGTGTCCATCTGCCTTCTCGTACCCAATGAACAGTGTGAGGGATGCGGCGCCACGCACAGCGGACGAAGCGACGCCTGCAATGCCGGCTCCAAAGGTGACGGCAAGTCCGATCTGGATGGTGAACGAGCCCGACGTGTTGGAATAGTCGAGCGAAATGTTCTTGAAAAACGCCGCGCCGCTGCCGTGCGTGTGGGCGCCCACGGCGAGCGCCAGTTTTGCCAGCACCCAGGGGTTGACGTTTAGGAAAAACGGCACCGGTCCTAGGGTAAACTGCTCGGTCCAATTGAGGTCGGTTCTTACCTGGAAGAGGGCCTTAATATTGCCGTATGCGGGGTCGTTGTTGTCACCCCAGGTTTTGCCCACCCAATCGTAGGCGAGCGAGCCGTACAGCTGTGTGGCGATATCCATCGTGAACAGCGGCGTGCAATGGTGGCGAAGGAGCTTGGTGTTTCTTGGATCGGTGCCCGAACCGGCACTCATACTTTTGTACTGATTCCACTTCCCCTCCATTTCGTCGAGGTAGCGGTTTGCCTGCTTGGCGCCCGACTCGCGCGGTGACTTCTTCCAGTACTCCGGATCCGGATTGCCCGAATCGTTCATATAGCTGGCTGGTTTGTATCCTCCGCCAAACAGCACGTATCCAGCAAACGAGAAATCGAAGAGGATCGGAAATGTGGGTATCCAGCACGTGAACTTATTGCCGCCGATGCCGGGAAACGCCGCGGGGAAATCAAACGGAGTGACCTCTTGGTCCATGGTAGTGGGGACGATAGTGGTCGAGCCCGATTCCGCCTTTGCGGCCGGCGCGGTGACAACGGCCATGGGGGATGAGAGCGTGTAGGTTTTGCCCTGATAGTCGAGGACAAAGCGCAGCTTGCACCCTTCCTCCAGAAGGCCCGATGCCGCGTCGAGAAACTTGTCTTCGAGTGTGAACGTCGCCAGATTATCCGCGCCTGATGCGCTGGCCTTGATCTGGCCGATCTGCGTGACGGTTTCGGGCGAGCTACCCGTGGCGGGCATTACCTTGTTGATGTGCAGCGTTGCCTGTCCACCCTGTGGCAGATGTGCCTGTACAATAAAGGCATGCGTGTCGGGTTGGTCGTTTGCCGCGTCGTCCTTCGGCAATGCCATGAACGTGGCATCAGCGTACTGGATGTCCCATTCGTCGAATGTGAGCTGGCGGAAGTACGGCTCGCCGTCGGACAGCGGACGTGTGGGTGCGGTTATGGCGGTGCCGCCCTGGATACGCGCAAGGGGAATCTCGACATCGCGGTAGCCCGCCATGCTAATGGAGATGCCGCCGTTAAAGTCGTACGCGTCGAGAAGCGTTGCCTCGTCCACGTAGTCTTCCGAAAGAGGGGCGACCTCAAAGATGGCCGTGCCTTCGTCATCGGTCGTGGCGGTGAGCTGCTTGCCTACGGCATAGCGCGATGTGAGCGTGACCTGGGCACCTGCGATGGGCGTATTCTTGTTGGCGACGTCGACCACGACTACACCAAACATGGTGCGCGAGAGAACGAGCACCTTGAAGGGATCTTCTTCGTCGGCATAGGCCGCGGTGGGCGCGAACGGCAGCAGGAAGGCATTTTCGCTTCCCGGCACGCGAGGCAACATGATGCTCGCCAGCGAGGACGCTCCAGCAACAAGTAACGAACGGCGATCAAGCATCTTGGGCTCCCATCCCGCAAATATCGGTGGAAATAATCCAATTTTGCGAGAAGACGCTTCGTGGCGGTAGTGCCGTTCGATGGCCAAAATGTCCAAATTGATCGAGCGAAGCGCTGGGTTCCGGAACGCGTTCGATGCGCTTGGCAGCCCGGTCGCTAACGCAACATATGCGCGACCAGCTCGGCGCGTGTGCCGATGCCAAGCTTTGCGTATACGCCGGATAGGCGGTTTTTGACGGTGCCCGGCGATACTCCCATATGGCGTGCGATTTCGGCGTTGGTCCACCCACGACAGGCGAGCATGGCCATGGTGAATTCCGTGGTCGTTAGATCGTCGGCCACGTCCTCGCCCGAATCGGGGTTGTGGATGCGCCGCCAGCCGTAGCTGAAGCGGTACGTGATCTCGATGATGCGCGCGAAATCGTCAGGGTATTGCGTTTTTAGGCACGCCTCGATGAGCCCCTGTAAAAGGCCGTGGTGCTCGCCGATGAGCTCGATGAGGCCGTCGGGGCGCGCAATGTCCCAAGCGGCGCCAAAATGCGCTTTTGCGGCGTCGACGTCTTTGAGACTCATGTATGCCATGGAAGCTGCCAGGTGCAGGAACAGTTCCGAGATGGGATAGCTTCCCTGTTTCATAATTAGGGCGTTTTCCGCCATGCCCAGACTGCGGCCATATTCGCCGCGCAGGTACAGGGCATGCGCCATCACGTAGCTGGCGAACAAGCGCAGGCCTTCGGGCAGATGCGCCGCAAGCGGATAAAACTCTTCGGCAGAATACGGGGAAGGCAAGTGCAGCAGGACGCTCGCGGCCGAGGCGAACAGGATATGCGTGGCGTGGACGGCGGGCGATTCCTCGTCAGTTGGCGTATCGAGGATGCCCGCAAGGCACCGGCGGGCGTCGGCGATACGGTTGAGCGACAGACTGGCGTATCCGCAGATAAAGCATGCGGAATAGCGCAGTGCGGGATCGGTGGCGTCAAGATAGGGGCGCGCCGTCTTGGCAGCAAGGGTGGCCTGTCCGCGAAAGTACAGCGCTTCTGCCGTGGCAATGGCGCGCGAATCGGGGTCGGAAATGCCTGCAACCGCAGCGTCCATCTGCCCCGGCACAAAGGCAGTGCACATCAACGGCATGGGAACGCATGGGTAGCCATCGCAGTCCATCTTCCATCTCCCAACAGCTGGCAACAATAGCAGCAATTGTACTCCTGTTGCTCGGGACTTGAATTTGTGGGTATCGCCTACGATTGTGCCGAACGTATAAAGGAAGAGTCTATTGGCGATGCTCCCAAGGTGGCTACCGAAGCCTAGCTGACCTCGACATTAGGAAAAAATACCACCCCTGTAAAAAGCTCTGTCGCAGCGATGGGAAACGCATCTCGTTCTGCATATAATGAGGTCATGTGACGGTGCGTTTGCATACGTGTAACGCATTCCCATCGAACCGAAAAGGAGCTCTGCATGGATCCCAACAAGCGTCCCGACGACATGGTGCGTATCACCACTCCCGAACTTGCCCAGGCGTTCATCGAAGAGCAGGTCGCTGCAATCCGCGAGCAGATCGGCGACAAGAAGGTCCTGCTGGCCCTTTCGGGCGGCGTTGACAGCTCGGTTGTCGCGGCCTTGCTCATCAAGGCCATCGGCAAGCAACTCATCTGCGTGCACGTGAACCACGGCCTGATGCGCAAGGGCGAGAGCGAGCAGGTCGTCGACGTCTTCAAGAACCAGATGGACGCCAACCTGGTCTATGTTGACGCGACTGATCGCTTCCTGGATAAGCTCGTGGACGTCGAGGAGCCCGAGGCCAAGCGTAAGATTATCGGCGCCGAGTTCATTCGCGTGTTCGAGGAGGAGGCCCGCAAGGTTGGCGACGAGGTTAGCTTCCTCGCCCAGGGCACCATCTATCCCGACATCCTGGAGTCCCAGGATGGCGTGAAGGCTCACCACAACGTGGGCGGCCTGCCCGATGACCTGCAGTTTGAGCTCTGCGAGCCCGTCAAGCTGCTGTACAAGGACGAGGTGCGCGTCGTGGGCCGCGAGCTCGGCCTGCCCGAGAACATGGTTGAGCGTCAGCCGTTCCCCGGTCCTGGCCTGGGCGTCCGCTGCCTTGGCGCCATCACCCGCGACCGTCTTGAGGCGCTGCGCGAAGCCGACGCCATCGTGCGCGAGGAGATCGACAAGGCAGGTCTGACCATCTGGCAGTATTTTGCCGTCGTGCCCGACTTCCGCGCCACCGGCGTGCGCGAGGGTAAGCGCGCCTACGACTGGCCCTGCATCATCCGCTGCATCAACACCGTTGACGTCATGACCGCCGAGGTGCCCGAGCTCGACTGGGCGCTGCTCAAGCGTATTACCGCTCGCGTCACCGCCGAGGTTCCCGGCATCTGCCGAGTGTGCTACGACCTCACGCCGAAGCCCGTCGGCACGGTCGAGTGGGAGTAAGCTAACTCAGCTGGTAGGCGACGAGAACTAGCAGATGTGACAAAGGGACAGTCCCTTTGTCACATCCTCGATATTATGTGCGGGATGGTACGCCACGCGGCGTGCCATCCCGTTCGTTATTTTAATGAGCCGAGTGCGCGAGTGGGAAGAGTCACGAGCATGGTCGTTCCGCGCTCCGAGCTCTTTTCGACCTCGATGGAGCCGCCGTGAAGTGCGGCGATCTCCCAGACCAGCGCAAGCCCCAGCCCCACGCCGCCGTATGCCCTGCTGCGCGATTTGTCGACGCGATAGAAGGGCTGAAAGATGCTCGTCTGGTATTGCTCGGGAATGCCCGGCCCCTGGTCGCGCACGCGTAGCAGCACGCGGTCGCCTTCGGCGCAGGCGTTGATTTGCACGGTCGAGTTGGGCGCGCTATAGCGTATGGCGTTTTCGGTCAAGTTGAACAGCAACCGATAGATCAGCGTGTCGCTGCCGATCGTTTGCGCGTCGCCCTCACTTGTAAGCGTGATGTCTTTTTGCTCGGCAAGGGGTGCCAGGTCCGTGAGCACTTCTTCGATCATCGGCGCTAGGTCAATCACATCGTTGCAAGGGACACTGCGCAGCTCGCTCATCTCGAGCAGGGTCTTTGTCATGTGCGTCATTCGCTCGGTCTGCTCCTGCAGCAGCCCGAGCAGGCTCGCTGTATCGGCGTCGACGTCGGGGTGCTCGGCGCAAAACAGCTCGACCTGGGCCTGCATGAGCGCAAGTGGCGTGCGCAGCTCGTGCGCCGCATTGCCCGTAAACTGTCTTTGTGCGGAAAATCCCTCGTCAAGGCGGACAATCATGTCGTTAAACGACGCGCTGCAGCGCCTGAGTTCAGAGGGCACGTCCTCGCTGATTTTTGTGTCGGCGAGGTTGTCGGGCCGCACGCTCTCGACTTGCGTCGCAAAGAAGCGCAACGGCCGCAGCGCATGTCCGCTTACAAAGTAGGCCAGCACGCCGCCGAGCAGCGTCACCGCCGCAGTTATATACCAGCTCGTCGCGCCAAACGATTCTTGGGCGTCGTTCACGACGATGGTCAGCGCGTCGTCGAGCTCTTTGTTTGTCGGGTCAAATGAGCTGGGCGAGGCCGCCTCCACCTTGCTGTGCGCCGACGCTTCTGCACCAATCGAGTCCATGTAGCGCATGCCGGAGTAGCCAACCAGGCAATTCATAAGTACGCAGGTCGAACATATCAGCAGTGCCGTCATCAACGTGATGCGCCACTGCAGCGACAACCGCTTCATTTGCCATCCTCCATAACGTAGCCTTCGCCGATTCGGTTGCGGATGGGGTCGTGCCCCAACGCGCCGCGCAGCTTTTTGCGCAGCGACGAGATGTGCACGCGGGTCGCGTTGCTAAAGCTGTTGACGCTGCTGTCCCATACGTGGTCGATGAGCTCCTCCTGGCTCACCGGCCGCCCCTGGTTAAGCATCAGGTATTCCAAGATGCCGGTCTCCTTGCGCGTGAGGGACAGGATCTCGTCGCCCACTGTGGCGAGGCGCGCCTTGGTGTCAAAGCTCAGCGATCCACAGGTTAGAACAACGTCGCTTTGTGTAAAGCGTCTGAGGGTAAGGCTGCGAATCCTTGCCGCAAGCTCGTCAAGATGAAACGGCTTGGTGAGGTAGTCGTTGGCGCCCGCATCGAGCCCCGCTACCTTGTCGGAGACCTCGCCACGTGCCGAGAGCACAAGCACCTTGGTCTCACAATCAGCTGTCCTGAGTTGCCTGAGCACGGTCATGCCGTCGACATGGGGGAGATTGAGGTCGAGCACGACAAGATCAAAGGTCTCGACATCGAGCAGATCGAGGGCCTGCTGCCCGTCGTAGCAGCAGTCGACGCTATAGGCCAAGTTGCGCAGGCTGCGTGCGATCGCATCGCACAGCGCCCGCTCGTCCTCGATGACCAAGATGCGCATAACGTTCTCCTTGCATAATCATTCACGCTTAACACGGATTTTATAGTCGGTATGGTCCAATGGGTCGCGAAACGAAAGGAGTGGTCAGATTGTTCAAAGCGATTAAGCCTGTGGCGCAGGTGGCTTTGCTGATCGTTGGGGTAGCCATGGTTGGCTTTGGAATTATGCGCGGCGAGGCAGATGCCGTGCTGGCCAAGGCAATCAGGCTGTGCTTGGAGTGTATCGGAATTGGATAAAAGAAAAAACACTGCATCGCATCTTTTAGCGCGATTTCGTGGATTGATTCAGGCGGCGGCGACGCTTGCGACCAATATTCACCTGCCTAACTTTGCCAAGGGCGGCATCTACCAGGGAGCGGGCAAAGCCGTCTGCGTGCCGGGCCTCAACTGCTACTCGTGTCCAGCGGCCTCGGGTGCGTGCCCCATCGGGTCGTTTCAGTCGGTGGTGGGCTCGTCTAAGTTTAGCTTCTCGTATTACGTCACCGGAACGCTCATTCTGATCGGCGTGCTGCTGGGACGTTTTGTATGCGGCTTTTTGTGCCCGTTTGGATGGCTACAAGAGCTTTTGCATAAGATTCCCAGCAAAAAGCTCTCCACGAAAAAGCTCAAGCCGCTCACGTACATCAAGTATGCCGTGCTGCTGTTTGCCGTGGTGCTGCTGCCCGTCTTGGTGGTTAACGATGTGGGTATGGGCGACCCGTTCTTTTGCAAGTACATCTGCCCGCAAGGTGTGCTCGAGGGCGCGATTCCGCTGTCCATCATGAACGTGGGAATCCGCTCCGCGCTGGGAAAGCTCTTTTCCTGGAAGCTCGCGATCCTCATTGTGGTTGCGGTGCTGAGCGTGCTGTTCTATCGCCCCTTCTGCAAATGGATTTGCCCCCTCGGCGCATTTTATGCGCTCATGAACAAGGTGTCTTTGCTGGGGATCCAGGTTGACCAGTGCAAATGCGTCTCGTGCGGCAAGTGCGCCAAGGTGTGTCAAATGGACGTGGACGTTACGCGTACGCCCGACCATGCCGAGTGCATTCGTTGCGGCAAATGCGTGGGCGCGTGCCCCGTCGATGCTATTAGCTTTCGCTATGGGCTGGGTGTGACGGGCGACAAACCCGCGCAGTCCACGCAAGCCTGCGAAAACAAATAGGTACCTATATAAGTTTCGATATAAACGGAGGAACCATGAAACTGTCAAAAATTGCAGCTCTGTTGATGCTGCCCGTGCTGGCGCTGACTCTCGCGGCGTGCTCTGCCCCCAAGGGCGACGCGAAGGGTGCTACGAGCGGCGATGCGCAGATTGCCGAGCTCATAGCGCAAAAGCCGTCGAGTGCCGAGGAGGCGGCCGAGCTGTACCAGCAGCTGCTGCAAAAGGAAAACGAGATCTTTGCGAGCGATAACGCCCTATGGGAAAAGGTGTTCCTTGCGGCCAACAAAGACACTCCCATGATTGAGGACGGCAAGAACTACGGTGACTTCTTGCTCGATACCATCGAGGGCGCCAAGGATCAGTTTGCGGCTGACGAGCTTAAGACGCTTAAGGCCGGCGCGCAGCAGGTCAAGGAGATCGAGGACAAGCTCATGGCGCTGGAGAAGGAGTTCCCCGGATGCGGCAGCACGCCCGGCGAGGGGGAGAGCGTCGATGCCTCGACCGCAGGCATGACTAACGGCGAGAGCGGGGAGACGAAGTTCCCCAGCTTTAAGGGCAAGGACTTGGACGGCAACGATGTAAACAGCGACGAGCTGTTCTCCAAGAACAAGGTCACCGTCATGAACTTCTGGTTTACCACCTGCAAGCCGTGCGTGGGAGAGCTGGGCGATCTGGAGAAGCTCAACAAGGAGCTTGCCGAGAAGGGCGGCCAGGTCGTGGGCGTTAATTCCTTTACGCTCGATGGCAACAAAGACGAGGTGGCCGATGCCAAGGACGTGCTTTCCAAGAAGGGCGTGACGTATAAGAACATCTGGTTTAAGTCGGACAGCGAGGCCGGAAAGTTCACCTCCAACCTGTACTCGTTCCCGACCACCTACGTGATCGACCAGAACGGTAACATTGTGGGAGAGCCGATCATGGGCGGCATCAACTCCGCTGAGCAGCGCGAGGCGCTCAACAAACTGATCGATCAGGCACTCGCGAAGAGCGAACAGTAAGTCCGTGGGACAGACAACTGAAGGGGAGTCGCTGGAAACAGCGACTCTTTTTTCTGCTTCGGGGTAGCATCATGGGTATACGTCGAAAGGGCACGCAGCTTTTCGTGCATTGCCCGAGCGGTGCGCGAAGCAACCAAGCTGTGAGTTTTCTTAAGCGTTCTGGGTATGGCAGTGTCAAGAATATCGGCGGCATAAGCGGCTACACGGGAAAGGTGGTGCGTTAGCTATGAAGGTGGTTATCGTTGGAGGCGTCGCGGGCGGCGCATCGGCGGCGGCACGTTTGCGCAGACTCGACGAGCAGGCCCAAATTGTCATCTTTGAGCGCACGGGTTTTGTATCGTATGCCAATTGTGGGCTTCCGTACTACATTGGCGGCGTGATAGAAGAAGAGAGCGCATTGACGCTGCAGTCTCCCAAGGGCTTTTGGGATCGCTTTCGCATTGCGGTCAAGACGAGTCACGAGGTGTTTGCCATCCATCCCGATTCGCATACGGTCGAGGTTCGCAATATGCTGACGGGCGAGGAATTTGTCGAGACGTATGACAAGCTCATCCTGTCGCCGGGTGCAAAGCCGATCCGCCCTGCGTTGCCGGGCATCGACTCGGATAAAATCTTTAGCCTACGCACCGTTGAGGACACGCTGCGTATTCACAGCTATGTTCGAGAGCGGCGACCGAGCAGTGCCGTCGTGATCGGCGGCGGCTTCATTGGCGTCGAGACGGCGGAGAATCTGTGCGAGCTGGGGCTCCAGGTGACCCTTCTGCAGCGTCCCGTCCAGCTTATGAACAACCTGGATTACGACATGGCGACCCTTTTGCATACCGAGGTGCGTGAGCACGGTATCGATCTGCGCCTCAAGGCCGATGTGACAGGTTTTGAGGAAGTTGATGGCCGCGTTGTCACCCATGTTGCGGGCGATGACCCTATCGGAGCCGATATGGTGCTGCTTGCCATTGGCGTGGCACCTGAGAGCCATCTGGCGCAAGAGGCGGGGCTCGAACTGGGCATCAAGGGGGCTATTGTGGTCAACGACCGCATGGAGACCTCTGCTGCCGACGTGTATGCCGTGGGCGATGCCGTGCAGGTCACGCATCAGGTGACCGGCGAGGACGCGGTCATTTCGCTCGCCGGCCCCGCCAACAAGCAGGGGCGTGTCGTCGCCGATGTCATAGCCGGCATGGACAGCTGCTACCTCGGATCGTTGGGCTCATCGGTTATCAAGGTATTCGACTTGACGGCGGCAAGCACGGGACTATCCGAAAAGGCGGCACACGCGGCGGGAATTGACTGCGACAGCGTGGTCCTGTCGCCCGGTTCGCATGCGGGTTATTATCCGGGTGCAACGCCCATGACCATGAAGGTTGTCTTCGAGAAGCAGGGATTGCGCCTGCTGGGTGCGCAAATCGTGGGCATCGATGGTGTGGACAAGCGTATCGACGTTCTGGCGACTGCCATCCAGGCAGGCATGCGCGGCGATAGGCTTAAGGATTTGGACCTAGCATACGCGCCGCCGTATTCATCGGCGAAGGATCCCGTCAATATGGCGGGCTTTATGATCGAGAACCTCAATCGCGGCATACTGGCGCAGTGGCATTGGGAGGATGAGCCCAACTTGCCACGCGATGGCAGCGTGCAGCTGCTCGATGTTCGTACGGAAGGGGAGTATGAGCGCGGGCATATCGATGGTTTCGTAAACATTCCCGTCGATGATCTGCGCAATCGCCTGAGCGAGCTCGACCGGGCCAAGCCGGTCTACGTGATTTGCCAGAGCGGCATTCGCAGCTACATTGCTTGCCGCATTTTGGCGCAGCATGGCTTTGAGTGCTTTAACTTCTCGGGCGGCTATCGCTTCTTTGCAGCCGTGACTGAGGCTCGCCGCGGCAGCGCTAACGTTATGCCGTGCGGGCTCGAAAAGTAGCGCGCATTGGAATGTGACAAAGTGACAGCCTCTTTGTCGCATCGGGGATGTTATATGCGGGATGGTGCGCCATGCGGCGTGCTGTCCCGTTCGTTTTTTGGCGCGGTTCGTTACATTCCTCACTGGTATCGGCCAAAAATGAGGATAGAGTAGGACAAACGCGCCGAACGTGAACGGCGGGGGAGCGGGCGAGCGCGCCCGCGCGAGAGAGGTTGCCGTCCATGCTGGATCTCAGAGTTATTTGCAAAAGGTACGTTACGCAGTCGTTTACGCAGGTAGCGCTCGACAGCGTAAGCCTGTCTTTTCGCGATAACGAGTTTGTAGCCATCCTGGGTCCCTCGGGTTCGGGTAAAACTACGATGCTCAACGTCATTGGTGGACTCGACCATTTCGATTCCGGCGACCTGCTGATCGATGGCATCTCGACCAAGGATTTCAGCGACCGCGATTGGGATGCCTACAGAAACAATCGCATTGGCTTTGTGTTTCAGAGCTACAACCTCATTCCGCACCAGAGCATTTTGGAAAACGTGGAGCTGGCGCTTACGCTCACGGGCGTGGGACATGCCGAGCGCCGCCAGCGTGCGCGTAAGGCGCTCGAGACGGTTGGTCTGGGCGAGCACGTTGACAAACGCCCGAACCAGCTTTCGGGCGGGCAGATGCAGCGCGTGGCCATTGCCCGCGCCTTGATCAACGACCCCGAGATTGTGCTGGCTGACGAGCCGACCGGCGCCTTGGATTCAACGACGTCCGTGCAGGTTATGGATTTGCTCAAGGACGTTGCGCGCGATCGTCTGGTCATCATGGTCACGCACAATCCCGAGCTGGCGTACCAGTACGCCACGCGCATCGTCAGCCTGGCGGACGGCAAGGTCACCGACGATTCCGACCCCTTTGATGTGGCCACGGTCGCACATCGCGAGGCAAAACCCACGCGCAAAACCTCGATGAGCTTTATGACGGCGCTGGGGCTTTCTGCCCGAAACCTCATGACCAAGAAGGGCCGTACGGCCATGACTGCCTTTGCAGGTTCGATTGGCATTATTGGCATCGCAGCGATTCTGGCGCTGTCCAACGGCGTAAACGACTACATCAAAAAGGTCGAGGAGGACACGCTCTCGAGCTACCCGCTCACGATTTCCAAACAAGATTACGACCTGTCGTCTATGATGGGCGGACAGGGGGGCACGGATGAGGAGGCGTCCAAGGGCGAGGACTCGTCCGATGGCGCTACCGGCGGCAAGGCTCAGGGGACCGATAAGATCCCTGTGGTCACGGCCGTAAAGGACATGTTCGCAAGTGTTAAATCTAACGATATGACGAGCTTTAAGGCATGGCTTGACGACGGCGGCAACGGTATCGACAAAGAGGTCAACGCTATTCAGTATGGTTACGGCGTGACGCCGGTTGTCTATCGTTCGAGTAAGGGCGACGAGAAGCCCGTTCGCCTTGTTCCCAACGCTATGACCGAGGCCATGAGCGGAGGCGCGAGCTCGGCGGCAACGGTGAGCATGGATTCCATGGGAACGTCGGTCTTTAACGAGATGATTGACGACCAGAGCCTGCTCGACAGCCAGTACGATGTCGTTGCCGGCCATTGGCCTACGTCCGCCAACGAGGCCGTGATGGTGCTTTCGAGCCGCGGAACGGTGGGCGACTACACGCTCTACAGCATCGGCGCGCTGGATATCGATGAGCTCAACGACCTGGTTAACAGTGCCATGACGGCCGACGGCAAGGTCAAGACGCCCAAGACCGGCAGCGACTTTACCTACGACGATGCACTGTCCACGACGTTTAAGGTGTTGTCGCCGGCCGATGCCTATCGCAAAAACGAAGAGACCGGCATGTGGACTGACATGTCTGGCGACGCCGACTTTATGAAAGCCAAGGTTGCCGACGGTATTGACGTGCGCATTGTGGGCGTGGTGCGACCCAACGAGGCGGCAAACGCGAGCGCATTGTCCCCGGGCATTGCCTATACGCATGCGCTGACTCGCCAGCTTATGGAGCGTGCTGCCGATTCGCAAATCGTGCAGGAGCAGCTTGCCCACCCCGAGACGGATGTCTTTACGGGCAAGTCTTTCGATGAACTGCAAGGCGAGGCCAAACAGGGCGTGGATTTGGGCAGCATGTTCGGTGTGGACGAAGCAGCGCTGAAGAGTGCGTTCTCGTTCGATACGTCGGCGCTCTCGGGTGCGGCCGGCGGTATAGACCTTTCTGGTATCGACTTGTCCGGGCTGGACCTTGACCTTTCGGGCGTTGGGAAGGACATCGACTTCAGCGACATCATGGCCAAAGCGCCGGCCCCAGATTTCTCGGGCATCTTTGACGGTCTGGAACTCACGCCCGAGCAGATGCAGCAGGTAGGAACGCTTGCCAACCAGCTGTTTGAGGGCTTTCTGCAGTCTGATCAGTTTAAGGCGCTGTCGCCCGAAGATCTTAAGGACGCGTCAAAGCTTGCTGCCGCATTCTCGGCGTATCTTGAGAATGATGCCGCAGCCCAGCAATGCCTGGCTCAGCTCAAGGCGTTGGGCGGCGATGCCTTGGCCGAGCGTCTGCAGCAGGTGATGGGCGACTATGTGCAAAAGCAGCTGGCTCCGTATTTGCAGCAGTCTATGGATCAGGTGATGAAGGCGGTCAGCGAGCAGATTGCGACGACGGTATCAACCCAGCTCAAGGCGGGTGCGGCAGGGTTCATGGACCAAATGGCGACGCAGATGTCTTCGAGTTTTGCCAACCTGGCGAGCGCCATGCGCGTGGATGCGGGCGCCTTTGCTCGTGCCATCCACTTCAACATGGACGCCGAGGATCTGAGCTCGCTCATGATGAGCTATGCCAAGGCGTCGAAGCTCACCTACGACAACAATCTGACCACGTTGGGCTATGCGGACGAGGCGGACCCCATTTCGGTCAAGATTTTCCCGCGCGACTTTGAGGCCAAGGAGCGCGTGCTCGATTACATCGATGCGTACAACAAGCAGGTCAAAGCTGCTGGCCACGATGAGCAGGCAATCTCGTATACCGACTACATGGGCATCATCATGGGCTCGGTGACCGACATCGTGAATACTATCAGCTTGGTGCTCATCGCATTCGTGAGTATCAGTTTGGTGGTGAGCTCCATCATGATCGGCATCATCACCTACATCAGCGTGCTGGAGCGCAAAAAGGAGATTGGCATCCTGCGCGCGATCGGCGCGTCAAAGCGCAACGTGGCCAACGTATTTAATGCCGAGACCTTTATCGAAGGCCTCATTGCCGGCGTCTTTGCCATTGTCGTCGTGGTGGCCGTGAGCTTTCCGGTTAATGCCTGGGCGCTTGCGGCCAAGCAGGTGCCCAACCTGATGAGCCTGCCCGTTCAAGACGCGCTGATGCTCATTGTAATTTCGGTGCTGCTGACGGTCGTTGCCGGCCTGCTGCCGGCTCGCAGCGCATCCAAGAAAGACCCTGTGGAAGCCCTACGCTCCGAATAATGTGACAAAGGGACAGTCCCTTTGTCACATTGGGTGGCTAGCTCGTTTTGCCCATCAATGTGATACGGATGCTTGGATGGGTGTACTCGTCAAATTCATCCTCGGGATCCGTGTCAAACGAATAGTACGTTTTGATGGGGTTGTCACTCGTCCTGATGGAGATTCTCTCGTAGAGCGAACCGTTCAAAAAAGCCTGCCTAAACTCTTCGGGGAGCTTTTGCGGTGCTAGGAGCTCGGGACTCACGGTCTTGACGTCTACGGTTTGGACGACAGAGGAAAGTTCGTCCAAGTCGAGCTCGATGCGGGCGAGGTTGTCCTCAAGGCTCGCGTCGGGGTCGATCTCTGCCGCGTAGCTCACTTCCGTGAGCGTTCCCTTGTTGTCAAAATCCAGGTACGTATAGGTCTTCTGGGCATCGGAGTCGCCGTCGTGCAGATAGCTGCGGACGTGATAGCCGTAATCTTGATATCGCTCGTAGGGGTCATCGGCGGACACGTACTCGCATGAGGGCTCTAATGCCTTGCGTGCGATGGCGATCTGCTCGGCCGCGGCCGCGGCGTTCTCCTGCATCTCGATGTTTCCCTGCGCCAGCTGCGGGATATAGGCGCCGCACACGATCGCGAGGGGCAGCGCCACAAGCGCGACGACCCACTTCTTTGCACGGGGGACAGGCACGCCACAGGCCTCTGCCATGGCCCTTGCGTTGGCGAAGCTTTCGGCAAGCACGTCTGCCGCGGTGGCGACGGCGCCTACGGCAGCGGCGACTTCTGCCGCGCCGCCCAGGTTGCGTGCGGTCTCGTTGTCGCTGTTCTTGAGCAGGCGTGCGGCGGCCTGCGTGCCAACAACGCCTGCGATTTGTGCCGAGCGGTCTTTCTCGCTCTGCTCGATGGCGAGCCGGTTCTGCATTTCCTTCCACTGCTTGCCGCGCATGCCAAAACGCGGCGCGAGGGCACAGTAGCAGAATATGACGAGCTCGATGGCGGTGAGCACCAAGGCGGTCATCATGCCCGTCTCTTGGAAGCCTTCGTGATGGAAGACGATGTCGTCGATCATTTCGAAAGGAATAATCAATAAGGGCAGCACGAATGCCATGGCAAGCGCCGCGCCGGCAACCTTGGGACAGATGCAGTATCGCTGGATGCGCTTACGTTCTTGTTCGGAAAGTGTTGCCATGGCTGATCCTTGGTGTCGTAACGGTCGTTGCGGCGCATGGGGCGCGGGGCGCATCAGTTTGAGCTAGCGCTGGATAAGAACATAGAGCAAGATGCTCATCGCGATGAGCAAGAAGCCTGCGATGTTAAACATCAGTGTGGCAAAGTTGCCCACGATGGGGCGTTCGACATAGCTTTTGTCTGGGTTGCTGGGGTTGTAGTACACGGTCATTTGGCTACCGAGGGGCCAAAGCTGCTCCGCGAGGGTGCCTAGGCGGGCGATGGGGCCTGTCTGCACGTGCAGCCAGCCCTTGGCGTCTTCGTAGGCGGTGGCTTGCGTGCGGATGGGGAGTCCCGACAAGCTTTTGGTCTTTATGCCACGGAATTGTTTTTTCGCGCGGTATTGCGTGCCGTCGACGGTGTATTCCAAAACGGGATTCATTCTGCCTTCACCCATAAAGCGATGGTCGATGACCGTCCCCATGGTCACGGCGGTACAGGCCTTGGCTTTTTTGCGGGCGGCGGCCTTCATGAGCGCGCTCACTCCGATAAGCAGGATGCCGATGCCCCCAACCAAGATGAGCGCGAGCAGGGATATCTGCGACGTGGTCACGGCGTTCTCCTTTGGCGCGATACCGTCATATGTGACCCAGTATAGAGAATCCCGCCATCGATGAGCTATTGCGGGGGGGGGTCAATTCTGAATGTGACAAATGGACTGTTCCTTTGTCACATCGGGGACTGCGGAATCGAGGTCTAATACTTTTCCCGAGAAGTGAACGAGTGAAAACGGACTCCCGAAGCATCGACACTTTTGGCGTGCAATTTCCTGCGATTTTGCCAGTCAAATCCTGCGGTTTTGACGCCTAAAAATGTCAATGCTTCGGGGGTCCAAATACAGCCGTTCACTTCTCGGGAAAAGCATTAGACCTCGAAATATGGGCGGCGTTCGCGAACGGCAACTAGCTTGCGTCCGGTAGCCGGCACTTGGGGCAAAGGGACTGCCCTTTTGCCCCTTCACCATTGCATCGTATCTGGTGTGGAAAAAATATCGCCTGCGTTCTCGCGCCTGCGAAGAGTTCCTGAACCGCTTGAATGGGATGTGACAAAGGGACTGTCCCTTTGTCACATTGATTTGAGAGTGGATGTTGATGAATTTATCGCTGGCCCCTATGGAGGGGATTACCGGGCATGTGTTCCGTCGCGTGCATGCGGAGTGCTTTGGCGCGCTCGATTGTTATTACACGCCGTTTTTGCCGCCGCCGCGGGTGGGCAACCGCTTTGGTGGCAAGGCGTTTAAAGAGGTCGATCCTGCCAATAACCAGGGGCTTAACGTAGTACCTCAGCTGATGTCCAAGAATGCGGACGAGTTTGTGTGGGCGGCGCAGGTGCTCGCCGAGATGGGGTACCGCGAGGTCAATCTCAACCTTGGCTGCCCCTCGGGTACGGTTGTTGCCAAAGGCAAGGGTTCGGGCTTTCTGCGCAACCTGGATGAGCTCGAGGTGTTCTTGAGCGACGTGTGCGAACGCTCACCCTTGCCGGTGTCGGTCAAGACCAGGCTGGGGTTGGAAAGCGATGACGAGTACGAACGCGTGCTCGACCTCTATTGCCGCATGCCGCTGGCAGAGCTGATCGTGCATCCGCGCGTGCAAAAGGACCGTTATACGGGCTCGCCGCGTAAAGAGTTTTACGGCGAGACGTTGGAGCGGGCGCCGTTTCCCGTGGCCTATAACGGCGACATCTTTGATCTTGAGGACATGGATGCGCTGGTGGGGGCCTATCCCGGAACACGCCACGTAATGTTGGGGCGCGGCTTGCTCGCGAATCCCGCGCTGGCTCGCATGGTTAAGGGCGGCTCTGCCGCCACGGCTGCCGAGTTGCAGCGCTTCCACGACACGCTGTTTGCGGCCTATGCGGACGAGATTGGGGGCAACGCGGTCTTTCGCATGAAGGAATGGTGGTTCTACGCCAAATGTGCCTTCGCCGATCCCGCTACCGTGCACAAGCTCGTGCGCAAGACCAAAAAGGTCGACGAATACCGCGCCGCCGTCGAGCGCGTCTTTCGCGAGCAGCCGCTCGCGCCTGTTGCCCGCTTTTGTGGCTACTAGTCGTTGGGGACGTTCTTTAACGACTAGTCATTCAAGAACGTCCATTACAGTCGAAATTGTCAGCC